>NZ_CAJXIP010000143.1 GCF_913054395.1 uncultured Roseovarius sp. | reverse complement strand
AGGGTCAACTCACAGGAACGGGTCGAATGTTCCAGATCAGTCAAATCCCAAGCGTTATTGTTCCAAATCTTCGATGATACTCGGAAATTGCGGAACATTTCTTCTGAAATTCGGCCCCATTGATCCCTAATATCGGGTAATGAAAAATCATCCGTCCGCCTGACGGAATGTAGTAAAGGGCGGCAGCAAACCTACAACCAGACAATCCATCTTGAACGTATCCCCTGGGAACGCGGCCTGACAATGTGACGCCGCGAAACATGACAAACCCGAGTAGACCAGGCGCCAAGACGACGTCGGCCATGGCGCATGCCGATGCTCGAAAGGCCCCTCCGCCCCCTGCCTGTCAAGTACCCGTAGTTCGTAGATGCAGGTCCGGGGCGGGCGGACTTTCGTCAAAAAGCCTGCTGGCGATCAGCTTGGTGAGGAAGAGCCCAAACTGCGGGTTTTCGAGGCACTGCTGGTGCACGTCATTTTCCGAAATCGCGTAAAGTTCGCAGTCGGTTTTGCACAGCATGGAGGCGGTGCGTTTCTTGTCAGGGCGAAAAATCCCGATTTCGCCCACCAATGTCCCCGGTAGTACGGTTTTTTCGAGCTCGGGTATCAGAAGCTTTCCGTTCGCGAGGAAATAAATCGCCTCCGCAACCTCCCCTTTCCGAAAGAGCACCGTGTCTTTTGGAAGTCGCCGGCGGGTCATGAAGGGCATGAGCACATCAATTTCCGCCCGCCCTTCAAGAGCCTTTTTGAGGCTTTTAAGTTCTCTCACCTTCTGCACGGTCCGATAAACGTTCAAGGGCAGCAAGGTGGCATGCAATATGAAAATCGGGATCAATCCGGCACCCGCCCCGTATACCAGAAACGCGATGTTGGAGGCGATTGCGATCAGCCGAAGCTGTAGCATTCTCTTCATGGAGAATGTCAAAAATACCAAACCACAAGCAAGGTATCCGACCAATTCAAACCAGTTCAGATACGCAGCGTCCATGATTTCCATTAATTTTCATGTAAGTGCAGTCCAAACGACAGTAGTCGACAGGCTGTATCGCTGTCTAGAAGAAAGCAGTTCTGGCCTTGTTTGAAGCGCCCGAAAAGGTCTTCTGCGGCATGATCGTGGAATAGGGCACCGCTGTCGTTCCACGGACCCGACCGGGCAGCCGCCGTTCTCGTGCGGATCAGAACCCCTGACGTTTCAACTCTTCCGCGATCAGGAGACGCGCAGGACCGTTGCGAATTGGGAAAGCTGCAAAGTACTGCGCAGCCGATGCGTCAGGCTTGCGTCGTCGGGCATCCTGTCGCCACCGGCTGGCCTGTTGATGACGGCCCGCCAGACCATTGGCCACAGCCGCTATCATGGAGATGAGGTAATGCGCCCCCGGCGTCGATGCGGCGCGGTCGGCCCATCGGGCAGCGCCCCGGATATCGCCGGCCTGAATCAACGCCTGTGCGCGCACCCCGTGCATGCCGTAAAGCAACGGGTCCAGCGGGCTAAGCTGAAGGGCGGCGTCAAGACCCGCATCAACCTTCGCGATGTCACCGTTCATCAGGGCCGTAAAGGCGCTTGCATAAAAGCCTTGGGCGTAGTTGGGGTTGAGATCAATCGCGCTTTCAAACCACCCCTCTGCGATATCAGGCTCGGCTGTGAGCCAATGAGACCGGCCCATCATGTAATGCGTGAAAGGGTCAAGCGGGTCCAGTTCAACGCCACGCTCGGCAAGACGGCGGGCCGCCGCAGCGGCTTCGCGATTGTCAGGCCCGAGGTTAAGGAAAGCGTCAATAAACCGGGTGAATGACAGGCCCGCATGCGCGCGCGCAAACATCGGATCAAGCGCAATCGCATTCTCGAAATGAAACCTGGCAAGCTGGTTTGCCTCAGGTGTGAAACGGTACAGCTGGTTCAGACCAAGGTGAAAGGTCTTCCAGGCGTCAAGTTTATCAAACCCGCCCAGCCCCGCGAGCCGCACCTCGTTCTGAGGGACATGCAGGTCAAGCGCCGTTGCGACACGCGCGACGACCCGTTGACGCAGATCCGCGATCCCGTCCAGCGGCGAGGTCAGGCGGTCGGCCCAGATCACCTCTCCGCTGCTGGTATCGGAAAGCTCCACGACCAGAACCACCGTGCCAAACAGACATTCGATCATTCCCGAAAGCACGTATCCGGCCCCCAGTGCGGTACCGAGCAGATCAAGGTCGGTGTTCGTCGGCTGACGAAACCGGAAAGACGATCCGCGGGCGATCACCGCCAACCACCGCAAACGCGACAGGGCCTGGATGATCTCATGCGGAATTGCCGAGGCGAGAACCGCAAGATCCGGCGATTCACCAAGGGGCCGAAATGGGAGAACGGCAACAGAGGGTCGCGAAAGATCGGCAGTCTCCCGACCAACCGGCGCCCCGCCGCGCTCGGGCCTGGCCGTCACCCTGTCGACAACCTCGGCTACAAAGCGGAATCCCTTGCCGTGAATCGTTCGGATGACGGCCTGCTTTTCTCCGGTGTCGCCAAGCGCCTGACGTGCCGATCGGATCCGGCTGGAAATGCTGGCATCCGACACCGCGCGATCAGGCCAGACCGCCTCTGCAAGCTCGTCCTTGCTGACCATGCGGGCGCGATGACGGACAAGGTGGATGATCAACGCGAGGACCTGGGGTTCAGCCGGGACAGGCTCGTCCCGTCGGACAAGTTCGAACCGCTCCGGGTCCAGCCGATATTCCCCGAATTGCCACGACATGCGTCAGAATAGCGCAGATTTGCCTGATTCTACAGGAAATCTTCAGGTTTGCTTCAAGCAGAAAGCCGAAGATGCGCGCAGACTGAGCACATACCCCGGCGCAGGGTACAAGCGCCACAGCGATCTTGGGACCGAAGGAGAAATGATATGACCGCCGGAACGATCCGAACCACGCAGGGACGCGGGCGTCTGTTCGCCTCGATCCTCGATACCGTTGGCGACACGCCGGCGATCCGTATCAACAATCTCGCGCCGGAAGGCGTGCGCCTTTACGTCAAGGCCGAGGCGTTCAACCCGGCAGCATCGGTCAAGGACCGGCTTGCCCTGAACATCATTGAAGCCGCCGAACGGGCGGGCACGCTCAAGCCGGGCCAGACCGTGGTCGAGGCCACCAGCGGCAACACCGGCATCGGCCTTGCAATGGTCTGCGCACAGAAAGGCTATCCGCTGGTCGTCACAATGGCCGACAGCTTCTCGGTCGAGCGGCGGCGGCTGATGCGGATGCTGGGCGCGAAGGTCATCCTTACGCCGCGTGCGGACAAGGGGACGGGGATGTATATGAAGGCCGTGGAATTGGCGGAAAAGAACGGCTGGTTCCTTGCCCGCCAGTTTGAGACCGCGGCAAATGCCGACATCCACGAATCCACCACCGCCCGCGAAATCATCAATGATTTCTCCGGGGACCGGCTGGACTATCTGGTTACGGGATATGGAACCGGCGGTACGGTCACCGGGCTTGCACGTGTTCTGCGCAAGGAACGCCCCGAGACAAAGATCATCCTCAGCGAGCCCGAGAATGCCGCACTGATTGCAAGCGGCGTTGCACAGGAGCGTGACAAGAACGGATCGCCCGCAGAAAGCCACCCCGCCTTTGAGCCACATCCGATTCAGGGGTGGACGCCGGATTTCATTCCGCTGGTCCTGCAAGAGGCGCTGGATAATGGCGGCTATGACGAATTGATCCCGGTGACGGGCGCCGAGGGAATCGCATGGGCGAAAAAGCTCGCGGCGCGGGAAGGCATCCTGACCGGCGTTTCGGGCGGGGCCAGCTTTGCGGTCGCCATGCAGATGGCGGAACGGGCGTCAAAGGGATCAGTGATCCTCGCCATGCTGCCGGACACCGGCGAGCGGTACCTGTCCACGCCGCTGTTCGAGGATATCCCAGAAGACATGGACGACGAAGAGCGCGCCCTGTCTAACTCAACGCCCGGATACCGGATCGCCGCAGAATGAATACCAATCTCACCTCACAAGGAGTAGATGGAATGGCTAAATCCCATACCCCGGTTTTCAAAGGTGCGCTCATAGCATCGTTGGTGTCGCTGATCGCCTGCGGTGCAAGTGCAGAGACCGCCGCCGACAAGATCGAACGGGCCAAAACGGCTGCTCCGGTTGATGTTACCGACCACGCGACATTTCTGGACCTTGATGGAACGGTCCTGCAACAGGGCACAAATGGCTGGGTATGCTTTCCCGGCGTTCCGCTGATTCCGGGCGACACCCATCCGATGTGCAATGATGCCGTCTGGATGAGGTGGATAGAGGCCGTATCCTCGGGCAAGCCGTTTTCGACGGAGGTGATCGGGGTGTCCTACATGCTGGCCGGTGACGCGATGGTCAACAATGCGGATCCGGCAGCAACGGATATCAACGATGGCGGAATCTGGGTTCAGGAAGGCCCGCATCTCATGATGTTATTCCCAAGCAAGGATATGGTGGCTGGCCTGCCGAGCGATCCCTACGAGGGCGGGCCCTACGTCATGTGGGGCGATACACCGCTCTGGCACGTCATGACCCCGATCGAGGGAAAAAAGGCGCCGTAATAACGCGCCACGGACCAATCGCTATGAAAAAAGGAGGTATCACCATGCAACTCTACATGATCCGCAGACCCAGCGCCTGGGCCAATCAGGCCGAACTCGAAAAGACAGCCGATATTTCGGCGCGCGTCGGCAATGAAGATATGCCGGACAAGGTGCGCTGGATACGTTCCTATGTGCTCAACGAGCAGGACGGACGGTTGGGCACCTGCTGCATCTACGAGGCCGTGGATGAAGAGGCGCTGCGCGAACATGCCCGCAGCGTCGGCATGCCGGGTGACGATATCCTGCCCATCGGCGCCACCGTCGTGGTACGCCCGGACCCAAGTTGAAACACCTCGCGAATTTGCCCTGCCGGAAGGTTGGATATGAGGACGCAGAATGATCCATGACGATATCGGGGCCGGTGGATTACAGGGGCGGGGCACAGGGGCCAATCGGCATGACTGAGAAACCCGCCTTCCCCCTCGCGGATTCGCTCGACCCGGAAAACTGGGCGGAGATGCGGCACCTGGCTCACCGGATGGTGGAGGATGCACTTGATCGGATAGAAGGGTTGCGTGACGGGCCGGTATGGCAACCCATGTCAGAGGAAATGCGCGCGGGATTCAGCGGCACTGTCCCTTTGACGCCCACACCGTTGGAATCCGTCTATGCCGATGTCACCGACAAGCTTTACCCTCACGCCATGGGCAACATTCATCCCCGCTTTTGGGCATGGTACATGGGGTCGGGCTGCCTGACCGGGGCCTTGGCCGACTTTCTCGCTGCCATCGACGGCTCGAACCTCGGTGGCGGCGATACCGGGGCAAACCTTGTCGACTGTCAGGTCACCGATTGGCTTCGGCAGATGATGAGGTTCCCCGAGACCGCAAGTGGAACGTTGGTTAGCGGCGGGTCCATGGCCAATATCATCGGGCTGACCGCGGCGCGCAATTCTGCGGCGGACGTGGACCTGCATCACGAAAGCGTGGCCGACCTTGGCGCACCATTGCGCTTTTATGCCTCCGATCAGGTTCATAACTGCCATATGAAGGCGATGAATCTGCTAGGGCTTGGCGGTAAGGCGCTGCGCCGCGTGGGCACGGATGCGGCCTTTCGCATGGACATTCACGCCCTGCGTGGCGCAATCGCGGAAGACCGAGCGCGAGGCGTTACCCCCGCCTGCATCATCGCCACGGCCGGTACCACCAATACCGGCGCAATCGACCCGCTGCCCGCAATCGCCGATCTCTGCCGCGACGAAGGTATCTGGCTGCACGTAGACGGCTGTATCGGCGCACTGTTTTCGATCGCCCCGAAAAACCGGCATCTGGTCGCCGGGATCGAACGTGCTGACTCGCTCGCGCTTGATCTTCATAAGGGTTTGCATGCGCCATTCGACGTTGGCTGTGCGCTGATCCGTGATCGGCAGCTACATCGCGCAACCTTTGCAGAACAGGCCGAATACCTTCAGGTGGCCACCCGCGGCATAGCCGCAACAGAGTTCCTGCACGACTACAGCCTTGAAACGACACGTGGCTTCCGCGCCCTCAAGGTCTGGATGATGATGCGTCATCATGGGATTGAAACCTTTGGTCACATCCTTGATCGCACCATCGCGCAGGCCCGGCACCTGACCCGGCGCGTCGAGGCCGAACCAGAGCTTGAACTGCTGGCGCCCACCTCGATCAACATAGCCTGCTTTCGCCACGATCCCGGCGGGATGAATGAAGCAGATCTGCGTATCCACAACACCAATATCATGCTTCATCTGCAGGAAAGCGGCGTCGCGGTGATCAGCGATACCACAATCCGAGGCCGCCACTGTCTACGTGTTGCGATCTGCAACCACCGCACACGCAACGAGGATCTCGACCTGTTGGTGCAAGAGGTGCTTCGGATCGGGAAAGAGTTGAGAAACAACTAAGGCCCCATTTGCGACGCATCCGATTTTTCGCGACGTGCCCTGTCTGACCACGGGCCTCTCCTCACTGCGCCCGTGCTGTCAGAGTTGTGAAACTGGCACCTAGGGGTGTAGCATCGCGTTTGAGATCAATCTGCCTTGGCTTGACGTTCAGGGGCCACAGCATCGGGCGTAAAAGAACGCCGCCGTGGAACAGGCAATTGGTCTTGACCGAACACGGAGAGCGATCATGAAGCTGATACCGCCCCTGGCATTCCTTGCCCTCTTCGCCAGCCCTGCGCTTGCACAAACCTGGACATGCCTCGTGCCCTATGACGAGGTGAACGGTGGCGGCAGCCTTACCATAAATGACGACCGTTTGGACTTTGTGTCAAACTGGCCACATCGAAAGCCGGAAATCATGAACTGCATCAGGAGCGGCCTCACAAGCGAATGCATGTCAGCACAGCTCGCCACTACCAGGGATGGCGGCCTGTCTTTGTTCGCAAAACTCTATTCCGTTACCTGGCAAGATGATGGCCCTCCGATGTCGATCACGACTCGACAGCCATCCGTTATCTTCAAGGATCACGAAGATGGTTACGCGATGTCCGAGGCATTTCCCGCCATTGCCTACACCTTTCCCGTGACCGACTGCACGACAGACTGACAGCACGAAGAAATACGGGGGATAGGCGGGCAAAATCACACGTCCGCAACGACGCGCGTCCGGACTGAACGCGCGCGAAGCCTTTGGCAAAGGGGCATGCCCCAAACCCGTCGCGACACGCAATTGTTGGTAGCAACATCTTTCTCCCCACTAAGGGCTTGGCGGCCCCTGCACGTAACGCTATCACGGTCCTCCGGCCAGATGAAGGAGCCAGCCATGACCGCCATCGCAGATCGCATTGCCCGCACGATTGCCACCGACATCGGGGCCCGCCCAGAGCAGGTTGCCGCAACGGTTGCCTTGCTTGATGGCGGCGATACCGTGCCCTTTGTGGCGCGTTACCGCAAAGAGGCCACAGGCGGGCTTGACGACGCGCAGCTGCGCAAGCTGGCCGAGCGGCTTGACTATCTGCGCGATCTGGAAAAGCGGCGCGCCAGCATCCTTGGCGAGATCACATCGCAGGGCAAGCTGACCGATGCACTGGCCCGCGCGATTGCCGGGGCCGATACGAAAGCCGTGCTCGAAGACCTTTACCTTCCGTTCAAACCCAAGCGACGCACCAAGGCGATGATCGCCCGGGAAAACGGGCTGGAACCGCTGTTGCGGGCGATCCTTGCCGACCGCGCGACCGATCCTGCCGCTCTCGCACAGGCCTATGTCACCGAGGCCGTTCCAACCCCCAAAGACGCGCTGAACGGCGCGCGCGATATTTTGGTTGAACGGTTGACCGAAAATGCGGATCTTCTGGGGTGGATGCGTCAGTTCATGCAATCGGATGCGCGGTTGAC
>NZ_CAJXIP010000142.1 GCF_913054395.1 uncultured Roseovarius sp. | reverse complement strand
TAGCTGAATAAATTCATAGTGAGTTAGATGTGGGGGCATCTGTCTTTCTGCTGTGGAGGCTGCCAAGCAAACACAACGCCATATGCAGCGAGCGTCGGATTACGTGTGATCCGGCCTGCCTGAATTGAGCGCATTTTGCGCCACAATTGGGCCGCAATTGAAAAGAAGGGGGCCGGACCGTCCGGCCTTCTGCGGGTGTGAAGGAGCATCCGAATGCGTGTCGGCAAGAGTTTGTGGATCGAGTGCTTCTGGAGAGTGCCAAGATGACTTTTAGAACGTTGAAGGCGCAGTCACGCCTTAATACGAATGAATTTATTAAAAAACGCAGTGTCCCGGTTGTCCGGCCTCAACTTTACACACGTTTTATCAAACGCCTTCTCGACATCTTGATCGTGCTTGCGGTTGCGGTGCCGGTCATGATCGTCGTGACGCTGCTGGCAGCGCTTGTCGCGCTTGACGGGAAATCGCCGTTCTTCGCTCAGTCGCGCGTCGGGCGGAATGGTGCAACGTTCCGTATGTGGAAGCTGCGCAGCATGGTGCCTAATGCCGAAGCGCAGCTTGAAGCCTATCTCGATGCCAACCCCGAGCAGCGCCGTGAATGGGACGAGCATCAGAAGCTGCGCCATGATCCGCGGATCACAACCATGGGCCGCCTTATCCGCAAGACATCGCTGGATGAACTGCCGCAACTTTTCAACGTTCTCAAAGGCGATATGTCGATTGTCGGCCCGCGCCCGATGATGCCGTCACAGCGCGAGATGTATCCGGGGCATGCCTATTACGCCATGCGTCCGGGCATTACCGGCTTTTGGCAAATCTCGGTGCGCAACGAAAGCAGCTTTGCCGAGCGTGCCGAATTCGACAATCGCTATTTCAGGGAACTGTCGCTTGCGACCGATCTTGTGGTGATGATGCGCACCTTTCGCGTGGTGCTTTGCGGGACGGGCTGCTAGCGGTCAGGGCTTTGCAAGACGGCTGCGCGCGGACTCAAGCTCTGCGCGCACTCTTTCACCCCAGCTTGCCCAGTTAAGGCGTGTTTCATATTCCCGCCGGGTTGTGGCGCGCAGCGCGTCGTAAGTGGCGGGGTCTTTCAGGTAGCCATGAATAAGATCGCTGAACTGTGCAACCGTATCGCCGCCCGGTGCAACGGCATGGCCGTTCACCCCTTCGCGCACCGGCACCCCGCCTACATTGAGACAGAGTGACGGAAGCCCATGCGCCGAGGCCTCGCAAAAGGCAAAGCCATAGGATTCAACCGATGCCATGACCATGAAATGCGCCGAGCGCAGGCAGGCATCGAAAATCGCCCGCTCGTCCGGTTTGGACTTGTCCAGATGCGGGTGGACGGTGACATGGTCCGTGCGGTGGAAATCCGGTGGGGTACAGCCGATGACCGTCAGGCGTGCATCATGCCCCGCAGCGCGCAATGCCTTCATCGTGTCAAAGGCCACCGGCCCGCCCTTGGCAAACCAGTCGCGACCCAGAACCAGAAGTTCAAGCGGCGCGCCCTGCTCAAGCCGGGGCGGCGCAACCGGCGGGCCGGGGTCGGCAATATTGGCGCCCCATGGCACGACAAGCGAACGGTCTGGGTCAAGGCCATAAAGCGGATCGGCCTGACGCTTGAGCCACTCACTGGGCCAGAGCAACAGGTCCGTCGCCTGAAACACCTGACGCTCTGCCCGCAGGATCAGCGGGTCGATCAATCGCGATACCTTCAGGAACGATCCGAAGGCCTCGCCCACCTCGGAGCACTTGTAAACCGTCGGCGTGGCATCTGACGTATAGGCCGTGACCATTGGATAGGGCAGGCGCAGCCGGTGCAGCGACTGAAAGCTGTAGGCGCAGAACACCACGTCATATCGCGCCCTGCGCAATTCGTCGGCGACGCCACGCGCGATCACCGGCCCAAGCGCCAGATGCGCGCGCCAGCGGGCCCGGATGGTAAGACTGTCGGGCAGGGCCTCGATCACCTGCCGCGCAGGCTGGGCGGCATGCCAGTCCGAGCCAAGTACTGTGACATCGCCGACGTGATCGCGCAGGCTGGCCAAAAGGCGTGCATTGCCCCCGGAATAGCTGTGGCGATCCTCGGGGCTTTGATCGCATAAATAGGCGATCTTGAGGGCGGGCGCCTGCGCCATGGTTCGACGATCCCTGCGCTTGTCAAAACAATCGGCCCGTTCGCCGGGCATTGATGCGCGCCTTGTGTGAAATAATAGGCTAGCACATTGAATTTGTTGATATCTGGCCCTTTTTGACCATAGAGTAAGCGATAAATCAACCCTGCGGCGGATCGAACAAAACGATTGGCGCGCGCCATGGCCGGGTGCACGTGGTGTCGATGTGAACAAAAAGAGGTGCCCGGCGCGTTATGCCGAATGGTTTGGCCTATCTCATGCTGGCGGTCTGGCCGCTTGTGACGCTGGCGATGTTTCGTCGCTGGCCGATCGAGCGTGCTCTGATCTGGTCGCTGCTGGGGGCCTATATGTTCCTGCCGCCGCCGCCCGCCGGGTTTGACTTTCCGCTGATGCCGCCGCTGACCAAGGAATCGCTTCCAAGTCTGGCCACCTTTGCCATTTGCCTTTTCTACCATGGCCGTCAGGGACGGCTCTTGCCGCGCGGACGGTTGGCGCAGGCGCTGGTATTTTTGTTCATTTTCAGCCCCGTCGCCACCGTTCTGGACAATTCCGAGCCGGTCTTTTACGGAAGCATCGGCCTGCCGGCCCTTGGCCTCAAGGATATGGTCGCGCTTGTGCTGCTACAGTTCATCCTGATCCTGCCCTTCCTTTTGGCGCGACAGATACTTGGCACAGGCCGGGGATTGCGTGAACTGGTCGGTGCGCTGTTTGTCGGCGGGCTGATCTATTCCCTGCCGATGCTGCTTGAGGTGCGCCTGTCACCACAGCTCAATATCTGGGTCTACGGCTATTTTCAGCACTATTTCGAACAGATGATCCGCGATGGCGGGTTTCGCCCGATCGTGTTCATGTATCACGGGCTATGGGTGGCGTTCTTTACGGTCATGGCGATCACCTGCGCGATTGCCCTCGCGCGTGAGGCCGATGGTCGCCGCCGCCTTGTCCTGATCGGGGCGGCGTTTTACCTGGGCGTCGTGCTGGTGTTGTGCAAATCGCTTGGGTCGTTGATCTATGGCATCTACCTGGCGCCGCTGGCGCTTTTGCTGCCGGTGCGCATGCAGGTGCGGATTGCGGCGGCGATGGCGCTTGTCGCGATAAGCTATCCGGTACTCAAGGGGGCCGGGTTTGTGCCGGTTGACTGGTTACTGGAGCAGGCCGCACGCGCCAGCCCCGAGCGTGCCAATTCGCTTCAGTTCCGTCTGGACAACGAAGACATCCTGATGGAACGTGCCGGTCTCAAGCCGTTTTTTGGCTGGGGAAGCTGGGGGCGCAATCACATCCTGAATCCCTATACAGGCGTCATGGAAACCGTGACCGACGGGCGCTGGATCATCCTGATCGGCATCTATGGCTGGGTCGGGTATATGGCCGAATTCGGGCTGATTGCCCTGCCGATTGCGATGCTCTGGATCAATAGCCGCCGCCTGGGCAACCGGGACCTGTCACCGCTTCTGGGGCCGGTCGCGCTTTTGCTGGCGGTGAACCTGATTGACATGTTGCCCAATGCGACGCTGACGCCGTTGACGTGGTTGTTTGCCGGCACCCTTCTGGGGGTGGCTGAAAAGATGCGCGACCAAAGATCGGTCGAGCCGCGCGACCAAAGCCGCGCGGGCCAGCGTCACCGCCCGCTTGGCTGGCATTCGGTGATGTGAGGCGCAGGGAATGACAGGGCAGAAACCACGCGTTCTGGCGATTGCCGAGGCCGCCAATCCCGAATGGGTCAGCGTGCCGCTTGTCGGCTGGTCGCTGGCAAATGCGCTGCGCGAGGTGGCGGATGTGCATATCGTCACGCAGATCCGCAACCGCGACGCGTTTGAACGCGCTGGCCTGCGCGAGGGGGTCGATTTCACCGCGATTGATTCAGAGGCGCTCGCCCGCCCGCTCTGGGCCATCGGGCAAAAGCTTCGGATGGGCGAGGGCAAGGGCTGGACCACGTTGCAACTGATCAACGCGCTGTCCTATCCGTTGTTTGAACACCTCGTCTGGAAGACCTTTGGCGCGGATATACGGGCTGGAAAATATGACATCGTGCATCGCGTCACCCCGCTAAGCCCAACCCTGTCGAGCCCGATCGCCGCCAAATGTGCCCGCGCAGGCGTGCCGTTCGTGTTGGGGCCGCTCAATGGCGGCGTGCCATGGCCGCAAGGCTTTGACCGCGAGCGCCGCCGCGAGCGTGAGTGGCTCAGCTATCTGCGCAGCGCCTACAAGGCCCTGCCGGGGCGGCGCGCCACCTTGACCCACGCAAGCGCCATCCTTGCCGGGTCGCGCCACACCCTTGGGGAAATGCCGCAGGCGGTACGCGGCAAATGCATCTACCTGCCCGAAAACGCGATTGATCCGGCGCGGTTTTCGCGTGCCGCTGCGCCGGGGGCGGGGCCAATGCGCGCCGGGTTCGTCGGGCGGCTGGTGCCCTATAAAGGCCCTGACATGTTGATCGAGGCCGCCGCGCCGATGCTGCGCGAGGGCAAACTCCTGCTCGATCTGGTGGGGGACGGGCCGATGATGGCCGATCTGCGCGCGCAGGCCGAGGCGCTTGGCGTCAGTGGCGCGATCACCTTTCATGGCTGGTTGCCCCACCAGCAGGTGCAGGATGTGCTGGTCGCCTGTCATCTCTTTGCGTTCCCCTCGATCCGCGAATTCGGCGGCGGTGTGGTGCTTGAGGCGATGGCGCTTGGCGTGCCGCCGCTGATTGTCGATTACGCCGGTCCGGGCGAGCTGGTGAAGGCCGGGCGCGGCTACAAGGTGCCGATCGGCCCGCGCGAGAGCATCATTGCCGAATTTCGCCGCGCATTGGAGTTCCTTGCCGGGGATCACGCAGCACTCTCCGAAACGGGTCAGGCGGCGCGCAACTGGGTCGCGCAGAATTTCACCTGGGCGCGCAAGGCCGAACAGGTGCTTGCGGTCTATGGCGCCCTGCTTTCGGCGGCGCCCCTGCCGGTGTTTTTTGATGCCCCGGCACAGGCCACCTGCGCGCCATGGGCGGATGGCGAGGCCACGACATGAGCGCGCTACCCTCTGGCTATCGCCCCGAGATCGACGGGCTGCGTGCCATCGCCGTGCTGTCGGTGGTGCTTTACCACTTTGGCCTGCCGGGGCTGTCGGGGGGCTTTGTCGGCGTTGATATCTTCTTTGTGCTGTCGGGGTTCCTGATCGGTGGCATCCTGTGGTCCGAGCTGATCGCGACCGGCAAGATCGACCTTGGCGCCTTTTACCTGCGTCGGATAAGACGGCTGGCCCCGGCCTATTTCACCATGGCAGCGGTGTCGTTCATCGTGGCGTGGGTCGTGCTTTTGCCGTTCGAATTCCGCGCCTTCGGCAAGGCACTGATTGCGGCCACGGTGTACCTGTCGAATGTGCATTTCTACCGCGAGGCGGGGTATTTCGATATCGGTGCCGAGGATAAGGTGCTGTTGCACACATGGTCGCTCGCCGTCGAGGAACAGTTCTATATCGTCCTGCCGTTTGCCCTGTTGCTCTTGATGCGGTGGCGGCGCGCGATACCTGCGATTTTGGCGGGGGCGGCGATTCTGTCGTTGCTGGCCTGTGTGCGCCTGACCGCAACCTCGCCCACGGCGGCCTTTTACCTGTTCCCGTTCCGCGCATGGGAGCTTTTGGCTGGGGTGCTTCTGGCCATCGCAGGACAGCGGAAAGGCCTGCGATGGGCGTTTCATCCGGCATTGTCATGGGCCGGCCTGGGGCTTGTTCTGGCGGGGATTGTGATGATCACGCCGGGGCCTGGCTTTCCCGGACTACAGGCGCTTGCGCCGGTGATCGGCACGGGTCTTATCCTCGCCAACGGGCGCGATGCCAACCCGGTCAACCGCGCCCTGTCGCATCCGTGGCCGGTTTTTGTCGGGGTGATTTCCTATTCGCTCTACCTCTGGCACTGGCCGATTCTGACGCTCTCGAAGTATTGGCGGGGCGGCTATTCCGGTGGCGTCGAGGCGGCGCTCTGGCTGGTGCTCGCCTTTGGGATTTCGGTGCTGTCCTGGCGCTATGTCGAGCGGCCCGTGCGGCGCCTGCGTGTCCCGGCGCGGGGGGCGCTGGTCGGGGGCACGGTTCTGGCCTCTGGTGTCTTGCTGGGCCTTGGTGCGCTGATCTGGAAGGGTGACGGCATGGCGAACCGCTTTGCGCCCGACGTGCGTACCCATATCGAAGCCTCAGCCGATTTCAATCAGGATTGGTCGCGTTGTGTCGTGGCCGAGACCGGCCCTCTGGCCGGGGTGGAAACCTGTCCTATCGGCCCCGAGGGGCCGCCCGAGGTGCTGATCTGGGGCGACAGCCATTTGCGGGCGATGAAAGAGGGGATCGAGCGCGCGGGCTTTGCCGCAGACCGCCCCGCCCTTGTGATCTGGCATGCCGGCTGTCCGCCGCTTTTTGGCATCACCAAAGCCGAGAGCGCCGCCACCCCGGCTCAGGATGCCGACTGTACCCGCGCCAATGAAGTGATCCGCGCGGGGCTGTCCAGGATCGAAAGCTTGAAAACCCTGCTGCTTGTCGGACGGTGGAGCTATTACGCCGAAGGCCAGGGCAGCGGCATCGACGCGCATAACCGCATCACGCTTGCGCCCGCCCCTGACAGCAATCTGCCGGTTCGGCCACAGCACACGCTGTTCAATGCCGCGCTGACCCGCACCGTGGCCGAGCTTGCCCCGCAGTTCGAGCGCATCTTTGTGTTGCGCCAGATGCCCGAGGTGCCGAATTACACTTCGCGCGAGGTTGCGCGTGCCCTGGCAACCGGCCGCATGTCGCGTGATGACGAAACCCTGTTCAAGGTGTCATTGACCAGGGCCACCAAGCGCGCCGCGCGCGCCGAAGCGCCGCTTGTCGCGCTTGCCAACGCGGGGCGGATCACGCTGATCGACGGCTGGCCGCGTCTGTGCGGTCCAACAGACTGTTCCGTGATGCAGGGGGGCGCGGCGTGGTATTTTGACAATAACCACCTTACCAACCGCGCCGCGCTTGCGCTGAGCCATCTGTTTGCGCCGGTCTTTGCCGCATCGGAGGCCGCGCAATGAGTGCCGATATCCGCGAGACCCTTTGGGATGTGATCGTGATCGGCGCCGGGATGGGCGGCGGAATCGCGGGGCGCCGGCTTGCGGAAATGGGCCTTTCGGTGCTGTTCGTCGAGAAAGGTCCAAGCGGTCACCGCGCCGAGCGTCAGGGGCTGAACCCGGACATGGCCGATCCTGTCGCGCGACAGCTTCGTGGCTATTGGCCGGGACCGATGCGGGCCACGATCAACGGGCGCTCCTCCGAGTTCTTCGGGCCGATTGGCGCAGGCGTCGGCGGCTCTTCGGTGTTTTATGCCGCGACGCTTGAACGCCCCGAACGCCACGACCTTGAAGCCACCAGGGACCGGCCCCATCCCACCGGCGGCTGGCCGGTCGGGTTTGATGCGATGCGCCCGTGGTATGCGCGCGCTGAGGCGCTTTTGCATGTGTGTGGCGAGACCGATCCCCTGTCGCCGGAACCACCCGCCGACCTTGCCAAACCGCCGCCGCTTGATCCCGCGGACAGCGTGCTGATGGCAAGCCTGACACGCGCGGGGCTTCATCCCTACCGGCTTCATTCCGCGATCCGCTATCTTGAGGGATGCCATGATTGCCTTGGTGTCAAATGCCCGCGCCCCTGCAAGATGGATGGCCGCTCTGCCGGGGTAGAACCGGCGCTGGCCACGGGGCATGCGCGGGTGCTTGATAATTGCACGGTGCGGCGATTGCGCGGCGATGCGGACCGGATCAGCCATATCGAGGTGCTGCGCGACGGCGAGGTCTTTGATCTGCGCGCGCGCCGCTTCGTTTTGGCGGCCGGGGCCTTCGGCTCGCCGCGCCTGCTTCTGGCGTCACGCTCCGCGCAATGGCCCAAAGGCTGCGCCAATGAAAGCGGGCTTGTCGGGCGTCACCTGATGTTTCCCCTCAATGAGATATTCGCCC
>NZ_CAJXIP010000141.1 GCF_913054395.1 uncultured Roseovarius sp. | reverse complement strand
AAAGCCGCCATTGCCGACCGCGTCAGGGAGTTGCTTGGCCGTGTCGGGATGGGGCGTTACCTCGAGTCCTATCCGCACGAGCTTTCGGGTGGCGAGCAGCAGCGCGTGGCGCTTGCCCGCGCGTTGGCGCCGCGTCCGCGGATCATGCTTATGGACGAGCCGTTTTCGGGCCTCGATAACCGCCTGCGCGATGGTATCCGCGATGAAACGCTGGATATCCTGCGCGAAGAGGATACGGCGGTCTTGCTTGTCACGCACGAGCCCGAAGAAGCGATGCGCATGGCCGATGAGATCGCTCTGATGCGGGACGGGCGGATCGTGCAACAGGGCGCGCCCTATAATATCTACAACGCGCCGGTTGATCGCAATGCCGTGGCGTTCTTTAGCGATATCAACGTGATACGTGGCACAGTGCGCGGGGCCTTGACCGAAACGCCGTTCGGGCATTTCCTTGCGCCCGGTGTGCCCGATGGCCAGGATGTCGAAATCGTCATTCGTCCGCAGCACATCAAGATTGACTTTGATCGCGGCGGGCGCGGCCCCAATCCGACGCCGCAGGACGGCACACCCGCACGTGGCGTGGTGGTGCGCGCGCGCTTTATTGGCTCGGAAAGCCTTGTGGAGTTCCGCATGGATCACGACGGCTCTATCCTGCGGGCGACGGTGCCGAATGTGTTCCTGCCCAATCCCGGCAAGCCGCTTTGGCTCATGCTGCGGCGGGACCGCTGTTTTGTTTTTCCGGTCAAGACGGATTGATGCCTGCGCGGACGGCGGTCCTTAGATCTTGCCGATTTTCAGCTTGGTGATCCGGTTGTCCTTGCGCGCAACCACCTTGAATCGGAAACCGTGAAAGATGAAAACCTGATCGACTTTCGGGATCATCTGTGCCTCGTGAATCACCAGACCGGCGACGGTATTGGCGGCCTCGTCGGGCAGGTTCCAATCAGTGGCGCGATTGAGGTCGCGGATGGTCATGGCGCCTTCGACAAGGAACTGATTGTCGTCCGATTTGCGCAGCGGGTGTTTTGCATCGGGGTCGAATTCATCGGTGATCTCGCCGACGATTTCCTCAAGGATATCTTCAAGCGTGATCAACCCCTGAAGGCTTCCGTATTCATCGACCACAAGCGCGAAATGGCTGCGCATGCGCAGGAACTGACGCATCTGATCGTCGAGGGTGGTGGTTTCCGGCACGAAGTACGGCTTGCGGGCGACAGTGGTAATATCGAATTTACTCAATGCCTTGGCGCTCGCAGTTGATCCGGTGACAAGCTTGTGCATGGCGCGCAGGAGATCCTTGGCATGGACAACGCCGATGATATTGTCCGGGTCGTCCCGAAAGAGTGGCAAGCGGGTATGGTTGCTTTCCAGACATTGGTTGAGAATGGCATCGGGTTCGGCATCGACGTTGATCATCTCGATGCCGGAGCGGTGCAACATGATCTCTTCCACCGCACGTTCGCCAAGGTCGAGTGCGCCAAGGATACGGTCGCGGTCTTCCTTTTCAACGACGCCTTCGGATTGGCCCAGATAAAGCGCGCCGGCGATTTCCTCGCGCACGGCAAGGATATGGCTGTCGGGATCGGTCTGAACGCCGAACAGGCCAAGAACGCCGCGCACGAACAGGCGTACCGCCGAGACTATCGGTGAAAAGACCTTGATGACCAGGGTGATGATCGGCGCGGTGCGCGCCGCTGCGGCCTCGGCATTGGTGATCGCATAGGTCTTGGGAAGCACCTCTGCAAAGACAAGCACCAGAATCGTCATCACCAGGGTGGCAAGCGCTACGCCGCTTTCGCCGAACATCCGGGTGAAAAGCGCGGTCGCAAGAGAGGCCGCAAGGATGTTGACCAGGTTGTTGCCCAACAGAACCGACCCGATCAGCCGCTCGTTGTCCTCGGTGATATGAAGCGCGCATTCCGCCCCGGCCGACCCCTTTTCCGCCTGTGCGCGCAGCTTGCCACGCGAGGCGGCGGTCAGCGCGGTTTCACTGCCGGAAAAGAAGGCGGATAGAACCAGCAGCATCAAAATAGCCGCGACGGTGATCCAGAACGCAAAATCAAGAATTGGTGTGGTGGCTTCCATTTGGGCAGATGTCCTTTTAGTCATACGGGTTATGGGGTGCCACGGCCCGTCAATCAAGGGATGATGCGGAATGGAACTGCGCGATCTGGGGCGGCTGAACGGGCCGGTTTTGCTTTTTGGCGGGCCCTATTCCAACCTTTGCGCAACGCAGGCGGTGATTGCGCGGGGCCGCGCCCTTGGGATTGCACCAGAGCGGATGATCTGTACCGGCGATCTTGTGGCCTATTGCGCGCAAGCCGCCGAAACCGTCGCGGAAATCCGTGCGCTCGGCTGTCCGGTGGTGGCCGGGAATTGCGAGAAACAGCTGGCGCAGTATCAGATGAACTGCGGGTGTGGGTTCGAGGCGGGGACAGAGTGCGATCTTTTGTCGAGGGCCTGGTATGCGCATGCCGATGCCGCGATTGGCGCGGCGGATCGTCGTTGGATGGGCACCTTGCCGGATATGATCGTGTTTCGGCATCATGATCGGCGCTGTGCGGTGGTGCATGGTGGCGCAACCGACATAAGCCGGTTTTTATGGCCGGTGTCGCCGGAGGCCGAGTTTGAAGATGAAATTTCGTTTATTCAATCGCTTGCGGGACGTATTGATGTCATCATCTCGGGCCATTCCGGTGTTCCGTTTCAACGCAGGATCGGGGAGACCCTCTGGGTGAATGCGGGTGCGATTGGCATGCCGCCCAATGACGGGCGTCCCGAGACACGCTTTGCCCTGCTGGATCGCGCGGGCATTGTCGTACACGAATTGCGCTATGATCATCTTGCGACCCGTGACGCGATGCGGGCGGCGGGGCTGACGCAGGGCTATGACGGGGCGTTGATCGACGGCTATTGGCCCTCAGAGGGGGTATTGCCGCCCGCCTTGCGCCGCGCCGCCGTGGCGAGCGGGTGATGGTCCTGCACAAGTGACTGAAGCCGCGCCTCAAGCACATGGGTGTAAATCTCGGTGGTGGCCACATCGGCGTGACCCAAGAGCGTCTGGATCGCCCGGAGATCGGCACCATTGGCCAAAAGATGGGTGGCAAAGGCATGGCGCAGTGTGTGCGGCGTTACCTTGGCCGGGGACACACCAGCTTTGACCGCCAACTCTTTGATCAACATGTAGAATCTATGTCGCGTCAAATGCCCGGACGCCCCTGTTGAGGCAAAGAGATAGGGCGACGGTGCCTGTCCTTTGCTGCGGGCAAGGGTGTCGGCCTGATCGCGCAACACAAGCCAATTGGCAAGCGCCTCTTTGGCCGGGGGCGACAGGGGCACCATCCGTTCCTTGCCACCCTTGCCCTTGATCAAAAGCAGCGCCGGATTGCCGCGTGCGGCGGAAACGGGCAGCGAGACAAGTTCACTCACCCGCATGCCGGTGGCGTACAGCAGCGCCATGAGACAGGTATTGCGGGTCTGATCGGTCGGCGTGCGCCCATGATCAAGCGCGGCGTCAAGCAGGCGACCAACCTCATCCTCGCTCAAGGTCTTTGGAAGGCGCTGTGCCTTGCCGGGGCCCTTGATACGAATCGCGGGGTTGTCGGCGCGCAGACGTTCGTCGAAGGCAAAACGATACAACTGGCGAATGGCAGAGAGGCGGCGGGCACGGGTGGCGCGGGCAAAGCCCTGGGCGTTGCAATGCACAAGATAGGATTCAACATCCTCTTGGCTGCAACTTTTCAGGCTAAGCCCTTGATGCATAACCCATTCATGAAAATCACGCAGATCGCGCGCATAGGCCAAAAGGGTGTTGTTCGCCGCGCCAAGTTCGGCGGCCTGTGCCTCGAGAAAAAGCGAAATCCAGCCCCGGTCGTCACTCATCAGTCGCCACTCAGCAACAATAGTTGCAGGGCCGCGCGGCGGGCGGTGTCCTCTAGCCCGACGGCGCGCAGGGTGGCAAGCGCATCGCCAACCCCGACACGCCCGCTGGCAGAGCTGCGGTCAAGCAGGCTGCTGGCCACCAGGATCGCTTCGCCCAACTGGCCGCGATCCAACATCGCCTGATGGGTGGGCGCGGCACTGGTCTGGGCAAAGCCGGTGGCGATCGCCTGTTCCAGAGCGGTGCTTGCCTCGGCCATCTCGGGTGCGCCAGTCGCGACGCTGCTCAGAAAGCGCGCGCGCTGTGATGTCGGTTCACCCTTCCGGGCGGCGGTTTCATAGTCCTGCGACAGCAGCGCAATTTCGAAGGCGAGGGGTTGGGCCGTGTCTGGCAGGGCCAAAGCGCCAAGCCGAGCGGCAAACAATTCGGCAAAGGGAACCTCAAGGTGTTGGGATTGCATCGCCGACCAGGCCCCTGGCAGGGCCTTGGCGACATCCGTGGCGGCACCGTTCTGAAGGGCATCGTCCAGTTTCTGAATGGCCTTGATACGATCCCAGACGCCGCCCGATGCGGCAGGTTTGCGCGCCGTGTAAAGCCCCAAAAGCCGCGCCGCAGGCAATGCGCCGGTGCGGGCAAGGCGCTCTGCGGCTTCAACTTCGGCCTTCCAGCCCGATGTGCCACGCAGATCCGCCATCGCAAAGGCACGCGGCAGATTTCCGGTTGGCAATGGTGTTCCAACCGCCTCGAACAGGCGAAACTGAAACGGGGTGATGGCTTTGGGCACTCGCGGCGGAACGGCGTCGTCGATCATCTCGGGATCGAGAAACTGCGCCAAAAGAAGGCTGTTGATATCGCTCAGGGCGTCCAGGCTGGCCGCGCTGTCGTAGATCAGGGCGGCGGTCTGCCAATCACCGTCGCGCGCGGTGCAGAAAATGCGCGCGTCAAGGCGTTTGCTCAGGTGCGGCTGATGTGCCAATTCGGTGCAGGGCGTGTCTTCCTGGCCGCCAAGAAGGGCAAGGTCCAGCCATTGATCGAAGAGCACCTCAGTGATCGGCCCCGCCCGTTCGATCAGGGCAAGCGCGGGCTCGACCGCACCGACGCGCCGCAGGGCTTCAAGGCGGGCCGAAAGAAAACCTGCGTCGGCAATCGCATCATTCGGGGCGTCGGCCTCGGCCAGCAACAGCGTGTAGTGAAGCGCCTGAATTGCGGGCAAAGGTTCGGATGAAAGGTGCGAAAACTGGCGCAAAAGGTCGCTGGTCGTGCTGCCCAGCCACAGGGATTTCGGCAGGCCGGTGGTGCTGCTCGGCAAAAGCCCGACGCCATCCGGGCGCGCCGTGTCAAGCGCAGTAACATTCACATCCGGCGTTTGAACGGCATCGGCCACCGGCGGTTCGACCGGGGGAATCAGGCGTGGCGTCGTGACGGCGGCGGTGCTGGCCTCGTTCAGCCAGTCAATGGCCGACAATGGTTGCTGCGCTGCGCAGGCGACGCCCACTGTGCCGAGGAAAAAGGAAAGGCTAATTCGTTTCAAGAATGATTTCCTGCCGAATCTCGTTTTGCGGCGGTGAAAAATCCGCGCCGAAGAACGGCCCGAGATAGGAATAGGTAACCAGGGCAATAAAACCCAGAACAGCCAAATAAAACAGCCACTTGATCAGTCTTGCCATGGGTCCCTCTGCCTGTTTTGGGTCTTCTTTTTTTAACTTATAACTGGCCTTTTGCCTAAGATCACGTCATTCAGAGCAAAATCCGAAAAAATGGCAGAGGAGCGCCGAAAGGGTGTCGGCTAACAGGCATTGGAACTTGAAGAAAACCGTCGTTCTGGTCGGGATGATGGGGGCAGGAAAGACCGCTGTGGGCAAGGCCCTTGCAGCGCGGCTTGGCGTGCCGTTTCTGGATTCCGATGCCGAGATCGAAAAAGCCGCCAACATGACGATTGCCGAGATATTTCAACGCGATGGCGAGGCATTCTTTCGCAATCGCGAGACCGAGGTCATTGATCGACTGTTGGACAGTCACCGCGGAATTCTGTCGACGGGCGGCGGGGCCTTCATGGCCGAGCGCAATCGCTCGCTGATCTCGCAGAAGGGTGTTTCGGTCTGGCTGAATGCCGATATGGATTTACTGTGGTCTCGGGTAAAATGTAAGAATACCAGGCCTTTGCTGCGCACAGCTAATCCTTATCAAACGTTGAAGGCGCTCTATGATACCCGCGTGCCGATCTATGCGTTGGCCGATCTGAGCGTCAAGGCGCGCGCCGAGTATTCGATTGATGCCATGGCCGCCGAGGTGCAAGAGGCCTTGGCCGGGCGCAAGGATGTGTTGGAGAGTTTGGAATGACCGAAATCGTACATGTGGGCCTTGAGGGGCGTGCCTATGACATTCACATCGGGCCAGGGCTTCTGGATCGGGCGGGGGCACTGATTTCACCGCTGCTGCGGCGTCCGCGCGTGGTGATCATCAGCGACGAGAATGTCGCGGGCCTTCATCTTGAAACGCTGCGCAAGGGATTGGAAAAGAACGGAATTACCTCCGAGGCGCTTGTTTTGCCGCCGGGGGAATCTACCAAATCCTGGCGCTATCTCGAACAGGCCGTGGAATGGCTTCTGGATCAAAAGGTCGAGCGTAACGATGTGGTTCTGGCCTTTGGCGGCGGGGTAATCGGCGATCTGGTCGGCTTTGCCGCCGCGATCCTGCGGCGCGGGGTGCGCTTTGTTCAGGTCCCCACAAGCCTTTTGGCGCAGGTCGACAGTTCTGTTGGCGGCAAGACCGGGATCAATGCGCCTCAGGGCAAGAACCTGATCGGCGCCTTTCATCAACCAAGCCTCGTTCTGGCCGATACAGAGGTTCTCGGAACCCTCACGACCCGTGATTTCCTGGCCGGTTACGGCGAAGTTGTTAAATATGGTATGCTAGGGGATAGTGTTTTCTTTCAATGGCTTGAAGGCAATGCTTCATGTGCTGCTTCGGGCGATATGGCCGCGCGCATTCATGCTGTGAAACGCTCGGTCGAGATGAAGGCCGCGATCGTCATGCGCGATGAAACCGAACAGGGTGACCGGGCATTGCTGAACCTCGGTCACACGTTTTGTCACGCACTCGAGGCGGCCACCGGCTATTCCGATCGTCTGTTGCATGGCGAGGGCGTGGCCATCGGCTGTGCCCTTGCGTTTGAACTGTCGGCGCGGATGGGGCTGTGTAGCCAGGAAGATCCAAGCCGCGTTCGCGCCCATCTGCGTGACATGAAGATGAAGGTCGATCTATCTGATATTCAAGGCGAATTGCCTGATGCAGACGGGCTTATCGCGCTGATGGGGCAGGACAAGAAAGTGGTCGATGGCAAGCTGCGCTTTATTCTCGCGCGCGGGATTGGCGAGGCCTTCATCACCTCGGATGTCGATCCCGACCTTGTACGGGCGGTGCTGAGCGACGCATTGCGCGCGCGCGGCTGATCACGCGGCGTCTTCGGGAAACCAGTGCCGGGTGCGATTGGCAAAGGCCACCAGCGACAACATCACCGGCACCTCGACCAGAACGCCCACCACGGTGGCCAGTGCCGCGCCTGACCCAAGGCCGAACAGGCTTATGGCGACGGCGACGGCGAGTTCGAAAAAATTCGACGTGCCGATAAGTGCGCAGGGCGCCGCGACGTTGAAAGGAACCCGCCATGCCCGCGCCCCAAGATAGGCAAGCGCAAAGATGCCATAGCTTTGAAGCAACAGCGGCACCGCAATCAGCGCGATCACCAGGGGGCTGTCGAGGATGACCTGCCCCTGAAAGCCGAACAAAAGCACCACTGTCACCAGCAGGCCAAGAATGGTCACAGGCTTGATCGCCTCGCGAAACGCCTCGACCGCAGCCTCGCCGCCGCGTGCCACAAGGCGCTTGCGCGTCACGATTCCGGCAAGGAGCGGAATGACGACATAGAGCAGCACCGACAGCAAAAGCGTCTCCCAGGGCACGATGATATCCGTGACCCCAAGCAACAGCGCTACGATGGGGGCAAAGGCGAACACCATGATCACATCGTTGGCGCTGACCTGGACAAGGGTATAGGTTGCATCCCCCCGCGTGAGTTGCGACCAGACAAAGACCATCGCCGTACAGGGCGCCGCCCCCAAAAGGATTACACCGGCAAGATAGGCCTGCGCATCCTCGGGTGGGATAAGCCCGGCAAAGACATGGTTGAAGAACAGCACCCCAAGCGCGGCCATGGTAAACGGCTTGATCAGCCAATTCACCGCCAGCGTGATGACAAGGCCCTTGGGTCGC
>NZ_CAJXIP010000140.1 GCF_913054395.1 uncultured Roseovarius sp. | reverse complement strand
GCGGATACGCTCAACCGCAGCTACATCGTTTTCTGCTTCCAGCATCAAGATCAACGAATGCAGCTGCTCAACATCTCGCAGTTCGACGTTTATCACCAAACGGTAAAAGTCTGGTTTCCGGTCAACAAACTCCAAGTCCGAGATATTGGCCTTCTGCTCTCCGATCAAGGTGCAAATCCGCCCCATCACGCCAGCGTCATTGCCAATCGTCAGATCAAGCGTCACCGCATATACCGCAGGATGTGTCCCGTTGTGCCAATGCAAGTCAAGCCAGCGCTGAGGCTGGTCGTCATAGGCCGACAGGGTTTCGCAATCGATGGCATGGATCACCACACCACGCCCGCGATAGGTGATGCCAACGATCCGCTCGCCCGGCAGCGGCTGACAACAGCGCGCCCGCTCAAAGCTCTGGTCTGCCTTAAGGCCGATTACCGCAAAATCACGCGCCACTTCGTTGCCGTGCTCGGGCACCAGATCGGGATAGACCGCGTTCAGCACCTGATGCGCGGTCAGCTCGGCACTGCCAAGGCGCGCGCGCACCTCTTCGGCGTCCCGCAGGCGCAGCGTGCGTGCCGCCGACTCAAGCGCCTTGTCGGTGGCTTTTTTGCCGACATGCTCGAACGCCGACCGCGCGAGTTCCCGGCCAAGCTTGATATAGCGGTCGCGATCCAGCTCGCGCAGGGCACGGCGAATGGCCGCGCGGGCCTTGCCGGTGGTGGCAATATCAAGCCAGGTCGCCTGCGGCGTCTGGCCCTCGGCGGTGATCACCTCGACGGACTGGCCGTTCTTGATCCGGGTCCAGAGCGGCACCCGCATGCCGTCGATCTTGGCCCCGACACAGACATGCCCGATCCGGGTATGGATAGCATAGGCGAAATCAATCGGCGTCGCGCCACGCGGGAGCTTGATCACGTCGCCTTTGGGGGTGAAACAGAACACCTGGTCGGCGTACATCTCAAGCTTGACCGCTTCCATGAATTCGGTGTGGTCTTCTTCGGCGTCAAACTGTTCCGTCACCGACGAAATCCAGCGCGCGGGATCGACCGCAAAGGGGTTCTCGCTGCGCACGCCGTCGCGGTACGACCAATGCGCCGCAACCCCGGTTTCGGCCACATCATGCATCTGGCGGGTTCTGATCTGAACTTCGACACGCTTGCCATCGCGGCCCGACACGGTGGTATGGATCGAGCGATAGCCGTTCGATTTCGGCTGGCTGATGTAATCCTTGAACCGCCCCGGCACCGCGCGCCAGCGCTGGTGGATCGCCCCCAGCACCGCGTAACAGTCGTATTCGTTCCGCGTTACCACCCGGAAGCCGTAAATGTCGGACAGGCGGGAAAAGCCCATCTCCTTTTCCTGCATCTTGCGCCAGATCGAATAGGGCTTTTTCGCGCGGCCAAAAACCTCGGCGGTGATCCCGGCCTTATCAAGCTCGTGGCACATGTCGCTGGTGATCCGCTCGATCACATCGCCGGTTTCTTTCTGCAGGGTGATAAAGCGGCGGATGATGCTGGCGCGGGCCTCTGGGTTGAGGACGCGAAACGCTAGATCCTCAAGCTCTTCGCGCATCCACTGCATCCCCATGCGTCCGGCCAGCGGCGCAAAGATATCCATGGTCTCGCGGGCCTTCTGGGCCTGTTTTTCGGGGCGCATCGCCTTGATCGTGCGCATATTGTGCAACCGGTCCGCCAGCTTGACCAGGATGACCCGCAGGTCCTTGGACATCGCCATGAACAACTTGCGAAAGTTTTCGGCCTGCTTGGTTTCGGAACTGCTGAGTTGCAGATTGGTCAGTTTGGTGACCCCATCGACAAGATCGGCCACCTCGCGCCCGAACTGTTCTTCGACGGTCTGATACGAGGCCTTGGTGTCCTCGATCGTATCATGCAACAGCGCGGTGATGATCGTGGCATCATCCAGCCGCTGCTCGGTCAGGATGGCGGCCACGGCCACGGGATGGGTGAAATAGGGCTCGCCGGAATGGCGAAACTGGCCCTCGTGCATTGCGCGGCCATAATCATAGGCCGCACGAATCAAAGCTTCGTTGGTCTTTGGATTATAATGCCGCACAAGCGTGATCAGGTCGTCAACGGCGATCATCTGATCTTCGCCCTTGGGTCGGAGGGGAAGGCTTAGCCTTGCCCCTGTGCTTCCATCAGAGCCCGCAGAAGTTTTTCTTCGGACATATCATCGGCCTCGGGCTTATCGGCCTCGCCACCCATCAACAGAGCCATCGAATCTTCTTCGGGCTCGTCAACTTCGATCTGGGTCTGGTTCGATTCGATCAGACGCTCGCGCAGATCGTCCGCAGATTGGGTTTCTTCGGCGATCTCGCGCAGGGCCACAACCGGGTTCTTGTCGTTGTCGCGATCCACGGTCAGCGGTGCACCGGATGCGATTTCGCGCGCGCGGTGCGCGGCGAGCATAACCAGATCAAACCGGTTCGGGACCTTATCAACGCAATCTTCTGTGGTAACGCGGGCCATTTGACCTCCGAGAAATAGGGGCAGGTTTGCAAGAAGTCCTGTATTTAGGCTGTCAATACAGGATTTACAAGCAGAGAATCACAGCAAGACAACCGCATCCCTATCGGATTGCGGCAGGGCTTCAAGCATCTGCCTGACCGACTTTCCAAGCACAGGATGCACCCACTCCGGCGCCACATCCGCCAACGGCACAAGCACGAAGGCCCGGTCCTGCATCCTGGGGTGCGGCAAGATAAGCTGATCGGGCGCGGCGGTGGTCTGTACCTCGGGCGCAAGATCATGCCAGATCGCAAATGTCTCAGGGTCAGGCAGAACCTGGTTTCCCACCGCGATCAGGTCAAGATCAAGCGTGCGCTGCCCCCAGCGGCGAACCCGCTCGCGGCCAAACGCGGCCTCGACCCGATGCAAAAGCGCCAGCACATCCCGTGCCCCCCCGGCAAAGTCCAGCACCGCCGCGCCATTCACGTAATCCGGCCCCACCCCGGCCGGGAAACACGGCGTGCTGTAAAGCCCGCTTGACGCGACGACATCCGCGCCCTCGCGGCGCAACATGTCCAAAGCCGCCCGCAGTGTCTCAGCAGGCCCTCCCACGGCTGACGGCATATTTCCACCGATTGCGATCAAGCATTGTTGATTGAATGTCATCAACATCCTATCCTTTCGAGATATATCGTGCTCTTGCGTGTTGTGTATAATGTACGTAATTCATTTCTTTACATCTGTCCTGCCCCACCACTCACACACTAAACCCCGGGCAAGACATGATACTTCGGAAGGACATTTGAGATGTTTTATAAAGATGAGCGACTGGCTTTGTTCATCGATGGCTCCAACCTTTATGCCGCCGGCAAGGCGCTTGGGTTCGACATCGACTACAAGCTATTGCGTACCGAGTTCATGCGTCGCGGCAAACTGCTTCGCGCGTTTTACTATACTGCCCTGCTAGAGAATGACGAATACTCGCCGATCCGCCCGCTGGTCGACTGGCTGCACTATAACGGGTTTTCCATGGTCACGAAACCGGCCAAGGAATACACCGACAGTCAGGGCCGCCGCAAGGTCAAGGGCAACATGGATATCGAACTGACCGTGGATGCAATGGAACTTGCACCGCATGTCGATCATATCGTGCTGTTCTCGGGCGATGGCGATTTCCGCCCACTGGTGGAAAGCCTGCAACGTCAAGGCGTTCGTGTGTCGGTGGTCTCGACCATCCGAAGCCAACCGCCGATGATCTCGGACGAATTGCGCCGTCAGGCCGACAACTTCATCGAATTGCAGGACCTCAAGGACGTCATCGGACGCCCGCCGCGCGAAGTTAGCCAAGAACGCCAAGAGGCATACGCAGATCAGGATTAAGCCAATCCTGCGCCGCAGCAAGATCAACGCCCGGACCCGCCGCCAATGATCGGCGCGGATCTGGGCGTTTTCGCGCAATTGGGCGGATTGTTCGTCGCGGCCTTTGGCGCCGCCACGATTTTCCCGTTTCAGTCAGAGATCGTCTTTGTCGGCCTGCAACTGGGCGGCACGGCGCCGCTTGTCTGGCTGATCGTCGCGGCCAGCATCGGCAATACCCTTGGGGCGGTGGTCAACTATGGGCTCGGGATCTGGATCGAGCACTATCGCGACCGGCGCTGGTTCCCGTTCAATGGCGGCCAGATGGCCCGCGCCGAACGCTGGTACGCACGCTGGGGCGTCTGGACCCTGCTGCTAAGCTGGGCACCGCTTGGCGATGCCTTTACCGTCATCGCCGGGGTGATGCGCACACCACCCTGGTTGTTCCTTGTGCTGGTGAGCATCGCCAAGACCGGACGCTATATCGTGCTGGCCTGGCTGACCGCGCAGGCAGCGACCTAGATCGCGCCCATCAAGACTGGACGGCGCGCATCGCAAGCCTTACCTCTAGCCCTGACAGGAGGCACGCATGACCAAACCACCCCTTACCCTTTACCTTGCGGCCCCGCGCGGGTTCTGCGCAGGCGTGGACCGCGCCATCAAGATCGTCGAAATGGCGCTCGGAAAATGGGGCGCGCCGGTCTATGTGCGCCACGAGATCGTGCACAACAAATACGTGGTCGACGATCTGCGCGCCAAGGGGGCGGTGTTTGTCGAGGAACTTGACGATTGCCCCGATGACCGCCCGGTGATCTTTTCCGCCCATGGCGTGCCCAAATCGGTACCCGCAGAGGCCAGCGCCCGCCAGATGCTTTATGTCGATGCCACCTGCCCGCTGGTCAGCAAGGTCCATATCGAGGCCGAACGCCATGCCGAGGCCGGATTGCAGATCATCATGATCGGTCACGCGGGCCACCCTGAAACCGTGGGCACCATGGGCCAGCTTCCCGATGGCGAGGTCCTGCTTGTCGAGACCCCCGCCGATGTGCCCGGCCTTGTGGTGCGTGATCCGCAAAAGCTTGCCTTCGTGACACAGACCACCCTCTCGGTCGATGACACCGCCGATATCGTCGCCGCCCTTCAGGCGCAGTTTCCCGCCATCAAGGGGCCCCATAAGGAAGACATCTGTTACGCCACCACCAACCGTCAGGAAGCGGTCAAGGCAATGGCGCACAAGGCCGAGGCGATGCTTGTCGTCGGCGCACCGAACTCGTCCAACTCGCGCCGTCTGGTCGAGGTGGGCGCGCGTGCGGGCTGTGGCTATGCCCAGCTTGTGCAACGCGCCACCGACATCGACTGGCGCGCGATTGAGGGTATCAAAAGCATCGGCATCACCGCAGGCGCCTCGGCCCCCGAAGTGCTTGTGAACGAGGTGATCGCGGCCCTTGAGGCGCGCTATGACGTCACCATCGAAGTGGTGGAAACCGCCACCGAAAACGTCGAATTCAAAGTGCCCCGCGTCTTGCGCACCCCGGCCTGAACCGCGCGCGGACACACCCAATCCGGGCTTCGCGATATCAGGCACCCGTGCGATACTGCGCCCTGCAACGGGGGAAGGAATGGCACGATGACATCAACCGGGCAGGATTATTTCGGCACCGAGGCCCAGATATCCGTTTTGCGGCGCGCCCGCGCGCTTTTCGATCTCACCGACACCGATCCGCGGATGACCTATTATGGCCGTAGCGTCGGGTTGGCCGATCCCGACGAGCAATCCATGGACCGGCTGGTATCGCTGATCGCCCTGCAAGGCAACAGTTCGATCGTTACCATCGGGAATGGCGATATCGGCCATTGGCAAGCCGAGGCTCAACGCCGCGACCTTACCGTCACCCATTACGCCCGCTGGCTTGGGGCCGAGGGCGCCACCCAAACCGCCCGCGCCCTGCTTGATCGCCATCCGCTGCCTGCGGATCTGACGGTTGTTCGCGTCGACAAGGACGCCCCGGCCCGGGCCATGGAGCAACTCGCCGATGTCGCCCTGTCCTGCGGCGTTCTCCCACCATCCGGTGCCGTCCTGCGCGGTATTCGCAAGCCCGGCCTCGGCCTTGTGGCCCTCGACAAGACCGGCAAGGGCGTCGCTTGTGCCGGGGCGGCCAGCTATTTGCACCCCGATCATCCGCTTGGGCGGCGGCAATGCTGGTGGGGGATGCTCGCCACTCTGCCCGAGCGGCGCGGCGAACGCCTTGCCCTGATCCTTGGCGCCATGGCCCTGATCGAGATGCAGGACCGCTATGGCTTTGACGAGGTCTTTACCGGCATCACACCGGGGAATGCCGCCTCCGAAACCGTCTGCACCCGCCTTGGCCTTCGTGCCGAAGGCACCAATGTGCTGGCCTTTGCCGATCCTCACCAACTGCCCGGCGGGCGCCTGTCAAAGTAACCCCGCCTGCGCAGCACCCCCTTGCCAAGCGAAGATCGCAAAGCCATGTTGCCGCCCATGCAACCGATCCCCCGTGCCCCGCTTTTCCTTGGCCTTGCCGGTCTTTTGCCCTTTCTCTGGGGCGCCCTGACCGTGGTATTGCCCGATCTCGGGTTCTGGACGGCCCAGACTATCGGGCCGCGCTTTGCCGGGCCTTACGTGATGCTGTTTTACGGCGCCGTGATCCTGTCGTTCATGTCCGGCGTGCTCTGGGGCTTTGCCACCCGGCTAAGCGGTCCACCCGCCACAAGCGGCTATGTCCTTTCGACCCTTCCGGCGCTTTGGGCGTTCTTCATGACCGGCGGCGGGCCGACCAGCGCGGGCATCTCGCTAATCACCGGCTTTGTCGGATTGCTTGGTCTGGACTGGCTCTTTTGGCATCACGGTGTTACCCCGCCATGGTGGATGCGCCTGCGCATCCTGCTCACCGCCGTGGTGGTGACCTGCCTCGCTATCGGAGTATTTGCGTGACCCCCAATACTGAAACCCTGCGCGTTTATGATGCGATCACCGCCCATGGCTGAGCTATTTGCCTATACCGACGGCGCCTGTTCAGGCAATCCCGGCCCCGGCGGCTGGGGCGCTTTGCTGCGGGCCACCGAGGGCGGTAAAATCATAAAAGAGCGCGAATTGTCCGGTGGCGAAGCCCTGACAACCAACAACCGGATGGAGCTTTTGGCCGCCATCCATGCGCTTGAGGCCCTTGCCAAGCCGAGCCGGATCACCATCGTCACCGATAGTGCCTATGTCAAAAACGGTGTCACCGGCTGGATTCATGGCTGGAAGCGGAACGGATGGAAGACCGCCGCCCGCAAGCCGGTCAAGAACGTCGAACTCTGGCAGCGCCTTGACGAGGCACAGGCCCGCCACGACGTCATCTGGGAATGGGTCAAAGGCCATGCGGGCCACCCCGAAAACGAGCGCGCCGATGAATTGGCCCGCGCAGGGATGGAGCCGTTCAAACCCGGCAAGTCGCGCGCATGAGTCCGCTGATCCTGCTAGATTATGCCGCGGTGCTGATCTTTGCGCTGACCGGCGCATTGGTGGCCAGCCGCCAACAGCTTGATATCGTCGGCTTTGCCTTTGTCGCCAGCCTGACGGCGGTCGGCGGCGGCACGCTGCGCGATGTGCTGCTGGATCGCAACCCGGTGTTCTGGCTTGGCAATCCCAACTATATCCTGATCGCCTGCGGCGCCGCACTCGTGGTGTTTTTCACCGCGCATCTGGTCGAAAGCCGCTATCGCCTGTTGCTCTGGCTCGACAGCTTTGCGCTTGCCGTGGCGGTGCCGGCCGGGGTGGCCGCGGCGATGGGCATGATGCAACCCGGCGCGATCGTGGTGATCATGGGCGTTGTGACCGGCTGCATGGGCGGGCTGTTGCGCGATGTGGTCTGCAACGAGGTGCCGCTTGTACTCAAACAGGGCGAGCTTTATGTCAGCGCCGCCTTCGGGGGTGCCCTGACCGCCGTCGCACTTAGCTGTTTCAGCAGCGAGATGCTCGTTATCCTTGGCGGCTGCGCCCTTGTCACATGGGCCCTGCGCGCTGGCTCCATGCTGTTCGGCTGGCGCCTTCCGGTCTATCGAAGCCGCCCGCCGCGGGTCTGAGGGGCTGGGTCGCGGGGCTCAGCCGGCGTTCATTCATTCGTCCAAGTTTACCAATCGCCGACCGAATACGCCGCCACCGTTGCCTTGCCCCTTACCCAATGACAGATCTAACCGACCTGAACGGCGCCAACGGGCCTAATCCGGCCAGCCCCTATTTGCGCCCCAGATAGGTCTGGTAAAGCCAGATCAGCAGCATCGCCCCAAGCACCGCCCCGATCAGGCCGCCCAGCAAGCCGCCCACCGTCAGAAGC
>NZ_CAJXIP010000139.1 GCF_913054395.1 uncultured Roseovarius sp. | reverse complement strand
TACCTATCTGTCGCCACAGCATTGCCCGATGCGGTTAATGATCCGTAGCCACCGACAGGCCATTTCATTAAATAAAAACCTGAATTTTAACGGTTTCGCCCCCACGGCCTCACCTTCGCGTGACCCTGCGGGTCCGGGACTGGAAGAGCGCGCCCGGCGCACCTACTCTTGGGCCGACACGCCCTGAAGGATATTTCATGCCCACCGAACGCCTGACTTTCACTGGCCACGCTGGCCACGACCTTGTTGCCCGGCTTGACCTGCCAGAGGGTCCACATCTGGCCACCGCGCTTTTCGCCCATTGCTTCACCTGCTCCAAGGATATCCCCGCCGTGCGCCGGATCGCGGCGCGACTGGCAGGCGCGGGCATCGCCGTGTTGCGCTTTGATTTCACCGGGCTTGGCCATTCGGGGGGCGAGTTCGAGAACACCTCGTTTTCCTCGAATATCGAGGACCTCGTGCTTGCCGCGCGCGCGCTGTCCGATCGCGGCATGGCACCGGGGCTCCTGATCGGCCACAGCCTCGGCGGCGCCGCGGTTCTGGCCGCCGCCCGCCGGATCGACAGCGCACGCGCGGTGGTCACAATCGGCGCGCCGTTCGATCCCGCACACGTAACCCACAACTTTGGCGACGCGCTTGAGAAAATCAACGCCGACGGCGTGGCCGAGGTTCGCCTTGGCGGCCGCAACATCCGCATCGGCAAGGGATTTGTCGACGACGTAAAGGCCGAGACCCTGGAACAGGACATCGCCCACCTGGGCCGCGCGCTCCTGGTGCTGCACGCCCCGCGCGATCAGACCGTCGGCATCGAAAACGCCGCGGAAATCTTCAAGACGGCCAGGCACCCCAAAAGCTTTGTCACGCTGGACAATGCCGACCACCTGATCACCGCCCCCTCCGATGCCGAATATGCCGCACAGGTGATTGCCGCCTGGGCGATGCATTATCTCGACCTCTCGCACCCGGCACCGCCGCCCGGCGCACCCGAAGGCATCGTGCGGATAAGCGAGGCCGATCCCGATGGCTACTTGCAGGATATCAATTCAGGCCCCGATCACCACATGCTGGCCGATGAACCCGAGGCCTATGGCGGCACCGACCGGGGCATGTCGCCCTATGGTTTTCTGGCCGCCGGCCTGGGCGCCTGCACCTCGATGACCATCCGCATGTATGCCCGGCGCAAGGGCTGGCCACTCAATCACGTGAGCGTCGATGTCTCCCACGACAAGGTACACGCACAGGATGCGCGAAACGGCACTGGTGCAAAGGCCGACAAATTCACCCGCGTGATCCGCCTGAGCGGCGATCTGGACGACACCCAGCGCGCCAAATTGCTTGAGATTGCCGATAAATGCCCGGTGCATCGCACCCTGGAACGCAGCTCCGAGGTAACCACCAGACTGGCCTGAGGCTGGCTTCTTCTTGCCGAAAATATCCCGGGGAGTCGCCCCTTGGGGCGACGGGGCAGAGCCCCGAACCAAAAGAATGATTTTGCGCGCCCAGCGCGCTCCGCCCTCAAAAAATCGCCGCCTGATGCTCAGGCGCGGCGGCCGTAATGCTCGACCATCGCCGTCAGGTCCTCGGGCGGCGTGTCGGACTGAAGCAAAGCCCGGGCATTCGCGCACAACTCAAAGATCGAGCCGTCCGAGAAAAAGCTGGTATTCGTGACGAAAATAACCTGCGCATCAGGGTAACGATAGCTGGCAAGATCGGCCACCGCCAGAGCGCTTCCATTCTCAAGTACCAAATCAAGAATGAGCACATCAAAGGACCGGGTATTCAGGGCCTTGACCGCACTCGCCTGATCCGTCGAAAGGCACACTTCCATCCCCTGCCGCCGCATGTGGTTCTCCCACAGGCGGCCCAGATCGGGCGAACTTTCGACAATCAGAACTTTCATGTAACCCCGCGCGGCCCCACAAATGGCTCAAATGCCACCCGCCGACCATACCATCTCTTTGCCTCAAAGCTTAACAAAGTATTAATACCCGCCAGATCGCAAGGCTTTCCCACACGCAACGCTTGCGGAATGTGCGAATTTCCGCTTGAACGGCCACAAACCACCAAAGGGGCCACGATGACCAGCTGGATCACCATTTGCGACACCTGCAAGACAAGCGACTGGAACGAGGCCACGCACGCGCGTCCTCACGGCCAGGATATGGCAGAGCTTGTCGAGGCCGCCGCCAAGGACTGCGATGGCGTCAGGACGCGGCGCGTCTCCTGCCTGATGGGCTGCACGCACGGCTGCAATGTCGCCGTGCAGGGCGCGGGCAAGCTGGCCTATACGCTTGGCAAGTTCGAACCGACCCCGGAAGCGGCCCAGGCGATCGTCGACTACGCCGCCCTGCATGCCCAAAGCAGCAACGGACAGGTGCCCTACAAACAATGGCCACAGGGCGTGAAGGGGCATTTCATCACCCGCCACCCGCCGCTGCCCGACACGGCAGAGGAGTGACCAACATGACGCGGGATCACGGCGGCGGGCTTGATGGTGCCATCGCGCGCCACGGTGGCGTGCGCGGCGACTGGCTTGACCTGTCGACCGGGATCAACCCGATCCCCTATCCGTTGGGCGAGATCGGAATTGGCGCCTGGACTGCCCTGCCCGACCAGGGCGCGCAAGACGCCCTGATTCGCGCCGCCCGCAGGTTCTGGCAGGTGCCTGAGGATGCCGCCATTCTGGCCGCCCCCGGCGCCTCGAGCCTGATCGCGCGGCTTCCGGGGCTGGCATCGCCGGGACAGGTCCATATCCCCGCCCCGACCTATAACGAACATGCCGCCGGATTTGCCGCCCATGGATGGGAGGTTAGCGCAACCGCCCCCGCGCGGACGGATGCCCGCGTATTGGTGCACCCCAACAACCCCACCGGGCATTTCCATGCCCCCGAGGATCTTGGCGCGCCACTGACGGTGATTGATGAAAGCTTCTGCGATGTGGCGCCGACGCGCTCGCTCATCGCCCACGCCACCCGGTCCGGTCATATCATCCTGAAAAGCTTTGGGAAATTCTGGGGGCTGGCCGGATTGCGGCTTGGCTTTGCCATCGGCCCCGCCCCCCTTGTCGCACAACTCGGGGAGATGCTCGGCCCCTGGCCGGTTTCGGGCCCCGCCCTTGCCATCGGCGCGCGCGCCCTTGCCGATCAAGTTTGGGCGCAAGACACCCGCATCCGCCTTGACGCGGATGCCGCGCGCCTTGATGCCCTGATGCAACGCGCAGGTGCCACAGTGGCGGGCGGCACTTCGCTGTTCCGGCTCTACCGGGTGGAGAATGCCAGCGACTGGCAGGACCGGCTTGCCTCTCACCGCATCCTTGGCCGTATTTTCCCCTATGCCGACGACCTTATCCGCCTTGGTCTGCCGACACCGCCGGGCTGGGCACAGCTTGAGGCCGCCCTGTGACGCTCATTCTGGCGATGCTGCTTGACGCCGCCCTGGGCGAGCCGCGCTGGCTTTGGAGCCGCATGCCGCATCCGGCAATTCTCATGGGGCGTGCAGTCGGTTGGTGCGATGGTTGGCTTAATCGGGGCTCGGCACGGCGTTTGCGCGGGAGTGTCACCATGATCCTTCTCGGCCTTGGCGCGATAGGACTTGGCGCCCTGCTTGAAGAGCTCGGACCGCTGGTTGAAATTCTGGTGACCGCGATCCTTCTGGCGCAACGCTCGCTGGTCGATCACGTGGCCGCCGTCGGCGATGCCCTGCGGCTCTCGCTTGGCGATGCCCGGCTGGCCGTGGGGCGGATCGTCGGACGTGACACCGCAGCGATGCAATCAAGCGACGTCGCGCGCGGCGCGATCGAATCCGCCGCCGAGAACCTGAGCGATGGGGTGATCGCCCCGGTATTCTGGTTTCTGATCGGCGGCCTTCCGGGGCTGCTGCTTTACAAGATCACCAATACCGCCGACAGCATGATTGGCTATCGCACCGACAAATACCGTGAATTCGGCTGGGCAGCTGCGCGGTTTGACGACCTTCTCAATCTCGTTCCCGCGCGCCTTACGGCCCTGTTGATCGTGGCGAGCCATGCAATCTGGTTCGACTGGCCCGCGATTGCCGCCGAGGCCCCGCGCCACCGTTCGCCCAATGCAGGCTGGCCCGAGGCGGCGATGGCGCGCGCGCTTGGCATCGCCCTTTCCGGTCCACGCACCTATCATGGCATTCTGACCGATTTCCCCTATGTTAACGACAGCGGGCGCAAGGACATCGGTGCGCCCGAAATCGACGCCGCCTGTAGCGCGCTCTGGCGGGCCTGGGCGGGGGCGCTGGTTCTGGTCATCGTTCTGGTACTGGTGTTTCACTGAACCGACGACGCGAAAGGCATGACACATGCGGAGACTCACGACGGCGCTGGCGCTTTGGCTGGCAAGCGCAACACTGGCAAACGCAGAGTGTGGCGGCGGATTTCAATCCTTTGTCGAGGGCCTGCGCCAAGAGGCCGTCACCAAGGGCCATGATCCGGCCACCGTGGCGCGCTTTTTCGCAAGCGTGCGTCAAGACCCCAAGGTATTGCAGGCCGATCGCCGTCAGGGTGTCTTTCAACTGCCCTTCACCGACTTCGCGCGCCGCCTGATCAGCAATGACCGCCTGAGCAAGGGCCGCGCCATGGCCAAGCGCCACAAGTCCAGCTTTGACCAGATCGCCCGCACCTATGGCATCGACGCCGGTGTCCTGCTGGCTTTCTGGGCGTTCGAGACCGACTACGGCGCGTTTCAGGGTGATTTCAACACGCTGAACGCACTTGCCACGCTGGCACATGATTGCCGTCGCCCCGGCCTTTTCCGCCCGCAGATTTTCGCAGCGCTTGAACTCTATGAACATGGCGACTTCGACCCGGCCACCACCACCGGGGCCTGGGCCGGAGAAATCGGCATGGTGCAGATGCTGCCGCGCGACATCCTGGACAACGGCGTCGATGGCGATGGCGACGGCCATGTGCGCCTCAAGACCTCGCCCGCCGACGCGCTTTTGTCGGGCGCCAGGATGCTGAGCGGGCTTGGCTGGCGCAAGAATGAGCCCTGGCTGCAAGAGGTATCCCTGCCCGCCGGGTTCGATTGGTCGTTAAGCGGGCTCGATACGGCCAAACCGGCAGCGGACTGGGCGCGCATGGGGGTCACGCCCCGCCATGGCAAGCTAAGCGCCTGCCTGCCCGCCAGCGTTATCCTGCCGCAGGGCAAGGGCGGGCCTGCCTTTCTCGCCTATCCAAACTTCAACGTCTATTTCGAGTGGAATCAAAGCTTTACATATGTTCTGACCGCCGCCTATTTCGCCAACCGCCTTGGCGGCGCGCCGGTGTTTGACGCGGGCAATCCCGAACCGGGCCTATCGGACAAAGAGATGAAGGTGCTTCAGAGCAAGCTTGCCAAGCGCGGCTATGACGTCGGCAAGATCGACGGCATCCTTGGCGCGGGCACGCGGGCGGCGGTGCGTGATATCCAGGCGCGCCTTGGCCTGCCTGCCGATGCCTGGCCGACGCGAGACCTGCTGAACCGGCTCTGAGCACGACCGATCATGAATAAGAATAAATTATCGTTACGATTATAAAATGTAACTTAAACCTATGATGCGCATTTGATATGTATCCCTCAGACTTGATCGGGGGGGGAGAGAGTCCGCCTGTCCGGCCTTATGGCAAATGGGACAGACGGACATCATGCTGAACGCTTGAAAACACCCCCTAGTCAGAGACACATTCAGTTAACCAAGCCAGAATCGGAGAGACAGATGGACGGAAACGATATGGGAAAATGCCCGGTCATGCATGGCGGCAATACCGCGACCGGCAACTCGAACATGGAATGGTGGCCCAAGTCCCTGAACCTTGAGATCCTGCACCAGCATGACACCAAGACAAATCCCATGGGCCCTGATTTCGACTATCGCGAAGAGCTTAAGAAGCTTGACGTCGAGGCCCTCAAAAAAGACCTGACCGCATTGATGACCGACAGCCAGGACTGGTGGCCGGCCGATTGGGGCCATTATGGCGGGTTGATGATCCGCATGGCCTGGCACTCTGCCGGCTCTTACCGTCTTGCTGACGGTCGCGGTGGTGGTGGTCATGGCAACATCCGCTTTGCTCCGCTCAACAGCTGGCCCGACAACGGCAACCTCGACAAGGCCCGCCGCATCCTCTGGCCGCTCAAGAAGAAATACGGCAACAAGGTAAGCTGGGCGGATCTTATCCTGCTCGCCGGCACCATGGCCTATGAATCCATGGGCCTGAAAACCTTTGGCTTTTCCTTTGGCCGCGAAGACATCTGGCATCCCGAGAAAGACACGTACTGGGGGGCGGAAAAAGAATGGCTTGCCCCCTCCGACAGCCGCTATGAGAGCGTCGAGAACCCGGCCACGATGGAAAATCCGCTGGCCGCGGTGCAGATGGGCCTGATCTATGTGAACCCCGAGGGCGTGAATGGTCAGCCCGACCCGCTCAAGACCGCCGGTCAGGTCCGCGAGACCTTTGCCCGCATGGCGATGAACGACGAGGAAACTGCCGCCCTGACCTGTGGCGGTCATACCGTTGGCAAGGCACATGGCAATGGCGATGCCGAAGCTCTGGGTGCCGAACCCGAGGCTGCCGAAATCGAGAACCAGGGCTTTGGCTGGGTCAACCCGAACCTCGACGGCAAGGCCACCAATGCGGTGACCTCTGGCATCGAGGGCGCCTGGACGACCAATCCGACCAAGTGGGACATGGGCTATTTCAAGCTTCTGTTCGGCTATGACTGGGAATTGACCAAATCGCCCGCCGGTGCACAACAATGGAAGCCCATCGACATCAAGCAAGAGGACATGCCGGTCGATTCCACCGACCCGTCCAAACGCGTCATGCCAATGATGACCGATGCCGACATGGCGATGAAGATGGACCCGACCTATCGCGCCATTTGCGAAAAGTTCATGGCCGATCAGGCCTATTTCGACGATTGCTTTGCGCGCGCATGGTTCAAACTGACCCATCGCGACATGGGTCCCAAGTCAAACTATTTCGGCCCCGATGTCCCGCAGGAAGATCTGATCTGGCAAGACCCGATCCCGGCTGGCAGCACCGGATACGATGTCGCCGCCGTCAAGGCGAAGATCTCCGACAGCGGCCTGTCGCTTGGCGACATGGTCGCCACCGCCTGGGACAGCGCCCGCACTTTCCGCGGCTCGGACCTGCGCGGCGGTGCCAATGGCGCGCGTATCCGCCTTGCCCCGCAAAAGGATTGGGACGGCAACGAGCCCGAGCGTCTGGCCCGTGTTCTGGCGGTCCTTGAAGGCATCGCCAGCGAGACCGGCGCAAGCCTGGCGGATGTGATCGTTCTGGCCGGCAATCTGGGTGTCGAACAGGCCGCCAAGGCAGCCGGCTTTGACATCGAGGTGCCCTTCGCGCCGGGCCGTGGCGACGCCACCGCCGAAATGACCGACGCCGCAAGCTTTGACGTCCTCGAACCGCTGGCCGATGGCTTTCGCAACTGGATGAAGAAGGACTATGTTGTCACCGCCGAGGAAATGCTTCTCGACCGGAGCCAGTTGATGGGCCTCAGCGCACATGAAATGACGGTTCTTGTCGGCGGGATGCGGATGCTCGGCACCAACCATGGCGGCACCAAACACGGCGTCTTTACCGAGACCGAAGGCGCCTTGACCAACGATTTCTTCGTGAACCTCACCGATATGGCGAACACGTGGAACCCCGTTGACAACGGCATCTACGAGGTGCGCGACCGCGCCACGGGCAAGGTCAAATGGACCGCCACCCGCGCCGATCTGGTGTTTGGCTCGAACTCGATCCTGCGCGCTTATGCGGAGGTCTATGCCCAGGACGACAACAAGGGAAAACTGGTGCGCGATTTCGTCGCCGCCTGGACCAAGGTGATGAACGCCGATCGCTTCGATCTGGCCTGATCCCCGAAGACCGACAAACGGGCGCGGCGGCTTGACCTGCCGCGCCCGACCCTGCCATCATGTGTCGTCGGGGGGCCCCACCGACACGTAAGAGGTAAACCCGGCGCTACGCGCGCTGTCGGCGGTATAGATGTTGCGCAGATCCGCCATGACCGGCTGCGCCATCACAGCGGCCAGTTTCTTCAGGTCGAGCCCGCGAAACTCGTTCCATTCCGTCAGAAACACCACAAGATCGGCCCCGGTCGCGGCCGCATAGGCATCGTCGTGCCAGCTCACG
>NZ_CAJXIP010000138.1 GCF_913054395.1 uncultured Roseovarius sp. | reverse complement strand
AACCACCGCCCGCTTGATGTTCAGGTGATGTCCCTTGCCTATCGCTCGGGCGCAGCCTGGAACGAGACCGGCTTTGCCAATGCCGAATTCGACGCCCTTCTGGATCGCGCCAACACCCTGGCCGATGCAGACGCACGCCGCGCGGTCATGGCCCGGCTGGAAACCATCCTGCGCGAAGAGGGCGTGATCATTCAGCCCTATTGGCGGGCGCTTTTCAATCACCACAACGGGCGTCTGGTGAATGCGCAAAAGCACCCGGCCAACGAAATCCATCTCTACAAGATCGGTTTTGCCGCCTGAGCAGGTCCTGCCTTAGCTGCCCCAGATCACGCGCACGTAATTGCGGGTTTCCTTATACGGGGGCACGCCGCCGTATTTCTTGACCGCCCCCGGCCCCGCATTATAGGCCGCAAGCGCCAGGCGCCATGATCCGAAGGTCTTGTATTGCGTGGCAAGATAGCGCGCGCCGCCCTCAAGGTTCTGACGCGGGTCATGCGGGTTCACCCCGAGCTTGCGCGCTGTCTGAGGCATAAGCTGGGCCAATCCGATTGCGCCCTTGTGCGAGCGCGCTTTTGCCTTCCAGCCGGATTCCTGTTGCACCAGCCGCAGAAACAGATCCACAGGCACACCGTGGCGCCGGGCCGCCTGTTTGGCCATGTCAATATAAGGCCCGCGATAGGCGCCGTTGAAATGCGGCACCGCCGTATCGCCCCACATGGTGGGTGTGTTCACGCGCTGTGGCTGAAGTCGGACAGAGCTGTTGTATTGCTGACGCGCCCGGTTGTCCAAAACGTTGGTCTGCGATTTGAAAAGCGTTCCGCGGCTCTTGCTCGACAGCACCTCTGCCCCGGCAATGCCCGGCAAAGCCAGCCCAACGGCCAGAAGTCCGCTCGCGATAACTCGGATCGCCATTATGCCCCCAGTTCAGCAACTCGCCGGATTATAAGGAGTTCAGCCCGAATATCGAGCCTCCTTTTCCAATTTCTGTCCCGATCGGCCGATTTCAGCGAATTTGAGGGTGATTTTTACCTTTCCTTCACGCCCATCCGGTGGTGTAACCAGCAGAACGCCAAACCGCAGCATGATTCAAGGAGGGCACGATGGCCGGCTCTGTAAACAAGGTAATTCTCATCGGCAATCTGGGTCGCGACCCCGAGGTCCGCACGTTTCAGAACGGCGGCAAGGTCTGCAACCTGCGCATCGCGACCTCTGAAACCTGGAAAGACCGCAACACCGGCGAACGCCGCGAGCGCACCGAATGGCATTCGGTCGCGATCTTTTCCGAAGGCCTTGTGCGGGTGGCGGAACAATATCTGCGCAAAGGCTCCAAGGTTTATATCGAGGGCAAGCTTCAGACCCGCAAATGGCAGGACCAGTCCGGCCAGGACAAATACAGCACCGAGATCGTGCTTCAGGGCTTTGATGCCACTCTGGTGATGCTGGATGGCCGCGGCGAAGGCGGCGGCAGTGGTGGCGGCGGTTACGGCGGCGGTCAGGACAGCGGCGGCTATGGTGGCGATTACGGCGGTGATTATGGCGGCGCCAGCAGTGGCGGCGGCGGATCGGCCCCAAGCCGCCCCTCGCGCGACATGGATGACGAAATCCCGTTCTGAACCGACAGGTTTTTCATTGAAAAGGCCACGGCCTACGGGGCTGTGGCCTTTTTCCGGCCGCTTTAACCCAGGCTTAGCAGGTTCTGCGTTTACCCTTGGGGATGAAGATAAATCTCAGCGATCACGGCGTCCCCCCGCCTGCGCCTGCCGCCCTGCAACAAACACCGCAATATGCCCGCGCACTTGCGGCCATGGGCACGCGCGTCATGGTGGTGGCCGGGCATTCGGATGCCGGGATGCTGGCGCAGGCCCTCATCGTGCGGCGCCGCATCGGCCCCCTGACGCTCAATTGGCTTCCGCTCGGACCGATCTGGAAACCGGGGCTTGCGGCGCAGCACCGCGACGCCTTCCTGTCCAATCTGACCCGGATTCTAAGCGGCGGGGCTGTCTGGCTTGGAAATGCCGAAACCGAGGTCGCCGCAGGTGATTTTACCGCACATGGGTTCCACAGCATGATCACGCCGACTCCCGTGGCCCGGCTTGATCTGTCGCCACCCGCCACCACGCGGATGGCCGCGCAGCATGGCAAATGGCGCAACCGCTTGCGTCATGCCCAAAGCGCGGACCTTGTTGTCAGACAGCGTGAATTCGATCCGACCCGCGATGCCGATTTCCTCGCCCGCGAGACCGCGCAACGCCGCAAGCGCCGCTATCGCGCCCTGCCAGTTGGCTTTACCCTGAAATACGCCGCGCAAAATCCCGGCTCCGCCCGGCTCTGGAGCGCGCATAAGAACGGCGCGCTGGCGGCGCAGATGCTGATCCTGCACCACGGCGTTACCGCAACCTATCATATCGGCTGGACCAATGAGATCGGGCGAAAGACCTCGGCGCATAATCTTCTGCTCTGGCAGGCGCAGGCCTGGCTCGCGGAGCGCGGGGTTACCCGGCTTGACCTTGGCCTGATCGACACCGACCACACGCCCGGCCTTGCCCGGTTCAAACTGGGCAGTGGGGCCGCTCTTTGCACGCCCGGACCAACCATGATACGTTTCGCCCCACCCGCCCTGTTTCAAAAGCGTCACAGGCCAGCAGCATGAAGGCGCCCATAAAGCGCTTTGCCTCTGGTCTTTCCGCGCTGCGGCGTATAGGGCGCAGGCGAACAATATCAGGACACCGCCCTTATGGACATGCGCAATATCGCAATCATCGCCCACGTTGACCACGGCAAAACCACGCTGGTCGACGAATTGCTGAAACAATCCGGGGCTTTCCGGGCCAATCAGGCCGTCGACGAACGCGCCATGGACAGCAACGACCTGGAGCGTGAACGCGGCATTACAATTTTTGCCAAACCCACCAGCGTGGTTTGGAAAAACACCCGGATCAACATCGTCGACACCCCCGGCCACGCCGATTTCGGTGGCGAGGTGGAGCGAATCCTGAGCATGGTTGACGGCGTTGTCCTACTGGTCGATGCCGCCGAAGGCCCGATGCCGCAAACCAAATTCGTGACCTCCAAGGCGCTGCGCCTCGGGCTGCGTCCGATTGTCGTGCTCAACAAGGTCGACAAGACCGACGCCGAGCCCGACCGCGCGCTGAACGAATGTTTCGACCTTTTCGCCAGCCTCGACGCCAACGACGATCAGCTGGATTTCCCGCATATGTATGCCTCGGGCCGCTCCGGCTGGGCCGATCACGAGCTGAACGGACCGCGCAAGGATCTGACCGCTCTGTTCGAACTGATCGTGAACCACGTCCCTGCCCCCAAGCAGATCGCCCATCAGAACGAAGATTTCCGCATGCTGGCCACCACCCTTGGGGCGGACCCCTTTGTTGGTCGCCTGCTGACCGGGCGTGTCGAATCGGGGCGCCTCAAGGTCGGCGCAACCGTGCAGGCCCTGAGCCGTATCGGCCAGAAGATCGAACAGTTCCGCGTCACCCGCATTCAGGCCTTCCGCGGCCTCGCAAGCCAGGACATCGACGAAGCACTTGCCGGCGACATCGTAAGCCTTGCCGGCATGTCCAAGGCCACCGTGGCCGATACGATCTGTGCCCTCGCGGTAGAAGAACCGCTCGAAGCCCAGCCGATAGATCCGCCCACCATCACCGTGACCTTCGGCATCAACGACAGCCCCCTTGCCGGTCGTGACGGCAAAAAGGTGCAAAGCCGCGTGATCCGCGAACGCCTCATGAAAGAGGCTGAATCGAACGTGGCGATCCGCGTCACCGACACCCCCGGCGGCGAGGCCTTCGAGGTTGCAGGTCGCGGCGAGCTTCAGATGGGCGTCCTGATCGAAAACATGCGCCGCGAAGGTTTCGAACTTAGTATTTCGCGCCCGCAGGTTCTTTTGCGAACCGGCGAAAACGGCGAACGCCTTGAGCCGCTCGAAGAGGTCACGATCGACGTCGACGACGAATATTCCGGCGCCGTCATTGAAAAACTGACCGGCCCCCGCAAAGGCGAACTGACCGAGATGAAACCCGCCGGTGCGGGCAAAACCCGGATCATCGCGCTTGTGCCGTCACGTGGCCTGATCGGCTATCATGGTGAATTCCTGACCGACACCCGCGGCACCGGCGTTCTGAACCGCGTTTTCCATAGCTGGACCCCGCATCGCGGCGCAATCCCCGGTCGTCGCTCGGGTGTGCTTATCTCGATGGAAACCGGCGATTCGGTGGCCTATGCCCTATGGAACCTGGAAGAGCGCGGCAAGATGTTCATCGGCGCACAGACCAAACTTTATACCGGTATGATCATCGGCGAGCATAGCCGCGAGAACGATCTCGAAGTGAATCCGCTCAAGGGCAAAAAGCTGACCAACGTGCGGGCCTCCGGCACCGACGAGGCCGTGCGCCTGACCACGCCTGTGACCATGACCCTTGAACAGGCGATCGCCTATATCGACGATGACGAACTGGTCGAGGTGACCCCCAACGCCATTCGTCTGCGCAAGCGCTTCCTAGACCCGATCGAGCGCAAGCGTAATTCGAAAAAGGCCTGAGACCTCTTAGAGCATGTCGCGTGACATACCAAATGGACGCGACATGCCCTGAGGCCCGATCATGAACCGCCCGCAGGCCAAGACGGATCGGCGCTCTGCCCAAGCTGCGACCGATCCCCCTTAAGCGGCGTTACTCGGTGATTTCGACAATCAGCAGCTCGCGCTCGGACGCGCCGCGTGCATGGTTCAGCGCCTCTTGATACTCGGGGCTGTGATAACAGGTCTCGGCCGCCTCGACAGACGGAAACCGCGCCACGACATTGCGCGGCCGCTCTTTTCCCTCAAGCTGCACAAACCGCCCGCCGCGCGCGATGAAAGCGCCGCCATGTTTGGCAATCGCAGGCCCGGCCAGCTTGGCGTATTTGCCATAGGCCTCATCGTCGGTCACGGTCACATGGGCAATCCAAAGGGCTGGCATATCGGGGTCTCCTGAAAGTTAAACGCCGTCGACGACGACAATGTCGCGCTCGCTGCTGCTGATCGCAATGGGAAGAATCTGGCGATAGGCATCGGAATTATACCAGTTCAGGGCGGTCTCGCGATCAGGGAACTCGATGATCACATGCCGGTCGGGGCTATTGCCCTCCAACTGGGTCTGAGGGCCGCCCTTAGCCAGAAACCTGCCGCCGAATTTCTCGGCCAGGGCAACCGTCTGGCTGGCATAGCTTTGGTAATCCTCGGCGTCGGTCACATTGATCCGTGCAATAATATAGGCGCTCATCCGTTCCTCCTCAGGCCGAAAAGGCCCCCTCTGCCGCCTTGATCGCGGCCTCGGACTGACGGATGTCGCTACCACCGCCCTGGGCCATATCCGGGCGACCGCCGCCGCCCTTGCCGCCCAGTTCGGCCACTGCGGCACGCACGAGATCCACAGCCGACACGCGGCCCGTCAGGTCATCGGTCACCCCTGCGGCCACGGCCACCTTGCCACCGGTATCGGCCATCAGCAAGACCGCCCCCGAACCAAGGCGCGCCTTGTGCTCGTCGATCAGCGGCGGCAGATCCTTGCCCTGCACGCCCGAAAGAACCTGCGCGATGAATTGCACGCCGTTGACGTCGCGCACCTCGGGCCCGTTCCCCTGACCGGCCCCCCCGGCCATCGCCAGCTCGCGGCGCAATTGCGCCACCTCGTTACCAAGCGCGCGGCGCTCGTCCATGAGAGCCTTGACGCGATCCACAACCTCGTCGGGACGCGCCTTGAGGTCTTGCGCCACGCTGGCCAGACGCGCGGCTTGCCCGCTGAGATAGTCAAACGCCGCCGCCCCGGTCAGCGCCTCGATCCGGCGCACGCCGGCACTTGAGGCACTGTCGCCAAGCGCAACGAATACGCCGATGTCACCGGTCTGGCGCACATGGGTGCCGCCGCAAAGCTCGATCGAATAGGTTTGCCCATCGGGCCCGCGACCAGAACCGGCTTCGATCCCCATCGACACGACCCGAACCTCATCGCCGTATTTTTCACCAAACAGCGCCTGTGCGCCAAGGCCGCGCGCATCATCCGGTGTCATGATCCGGGTTTCAACGGGGCTGTTCTGACGGATATAGGCGTTTACGTCGGCCTCGACCTTGCTCAACTCTGCCGCGCTCAGCGGCTTGGCATGGCTGAAATCAAACCGAAGCCGATCTTCAGCGTTCAGCGAACCGCGCTGTGCCACATGATCGCCAAGCGCTTCGCGCAGCGCCTCGTGAAGCAAATGCGTCGCCGAATGGTTGGCGCGGATGGCGCTGCGGCGGGCATGATCGACGATAAGTTGCGCAGCCTGAGCGCGGTTGATCTCGCCCTCGGTCACTTCGGCGAAATGGATGAATACGCCCGCCACCTTTTTGGTGTCGGTTACGCGCGCGGCACCGGTCTCGGTCTTGAGAACGCCCTGATCGCCCACCTGACCACCGGATTCGGCATAAAACGGCGTCTGGTTCAGCACGATTTGCACCGCTTCGCCCGTCTTGGCACCGTCGACCTCGGCGCCCGAGGTCACAAGCGCGGTGATCTGCCCCTCGGCCACCTCGGTGTCATAGCCCAGGAAATCGGTCGTGCCCCTGTCTTCGGCAATGTCAAACCAGATCGCGGCATCGGCAGCCTCGCCAGACCCGGACCAGGCCGCGCGGGCCTTGGCCTTTTGCTCGGCCATGGCGGCGTCAAAACCCTCGATATCAACCGAACGGCCCTTTTCGCGCAGCGCATCCTGCGTCAGATCAAGCGGAAAACCGAAAGTGTCATATAGCTTGAACGCTGTCTCTCCCGGCAGGGCCACACCCTCGGGCAGATCGCCAAGCTCGTCATCCAAAAGCCGGAGCCCCCGGTCAAGCGTCTGTTTAAAGCGGGTTTCTTCGAGCCGCAGTGTCTCTTCGATCATGGATTGCGCGCGACCCAACTCCGGATAGGCCTGACCCATCTGCGCCACAAGCGCGGGAACAAGGCGATGCATCACCGGGTCCTTTGCCCCCAGAAGATGCGCATGCCGCATGGCGCGGCGCATGATCCGGCGCAGGACATACCCACGCCCCTCGTTGCTTGGCATCACGCCGTCGGCCATCAGGAAAGAGGTCGAACGCAGGTGATCGGCGATCACCCGGTGATGCACATTGCCCGGCCCGTCAGGGTCCTGGCTTGTGATATTGGCGCTCGCCTCGATCAGGTTGCGCATCAGGTCGGTGTCGTAATTGTCGTGCTTGCCCTGCAACAGCGCGCCAATCCGTTCAAGGCCCATGCCGGTGTCGATCGACTGCATGTCAAGATCGCGCTGCGTGCCATCCTCGAATCGCTCGTTCTGCATGAAAACGAGGTTCCAGATTTCGATGAAGCGATCGCCATCCTCTTCCGGGCTTCCCGGAGGGCCACCCCAGATATCGGGGCCATGGTCATAAAAGATTTCGGTGCAGGGACCACAAGGTCCGGTGGCCCCCATCGACCAGAAATTATCATCCGTCGCGATGCGGATAATGCGATCATCGCTCAGGCCTGCGTATTTCTTCCAGATCGACGCCGCCTCGTCATCCGTATGATAGACCGTCACCAGAAGCTTCGACTTGTCGATGCCAAAATCCTTGGTCAGCAGATCCCAGGCATAAGGGATCGCCTGTTCCTTGAAGTAATCGCCAAAACTGAAATTACCGAGCATTTCAAAGAATGTGTGATGGCGCGCCGTATAACCGACATTGTCGAGGTCATTGTGCTTACCGCCCGCGCGCACACATTTCTGGCTGGTGGTGGCTCGGGAATAATCGCGATGCTCGACCCCGGTGAAACAGTTCTTGAACTGCACCATCCCGGAATTGGTGAACATCAACGTCGGATCGTTGCGCGGCACAAGCGGCGAGCTGTCAACGATGCGATGGTCGTTGCGCTCGAAAAAGTTCAGAAAAGTCGAACGGATTTCATTCAGCGTGGGCATGGGGGCGTCTCTTTCCGGGCGTTGATGTGGCCTGCGTCCCGATGATTTAGCCGCGCCGCCCTGCCATGTCCACCGCAAGAAAAGGCCCGGCACTATGGCCGGGCCCAAATTTGTCAGGCAAGCCGCGCTTATCCCTCGAGAATATCGCCGTCATCGGCATCCTCAACCTGCCCCGACATATCGAAATCAAGCCCGTGCGAGGCCCGGATCTTATCCTCAATCTCAAGGGCCATCTTGCTGTTTTCGCGCAGGAAAGTCTTGGCATTCTCACGCCCCTGCCCGATGCGTTCATCCCCATAGCTAAACCAGCTGCCGGATTTCTCGACCACACCGGCCTTGACCCCAAGATCCAGAAGTTCGCCCATCTTGCTGATGCCTTCGCCATACATGATGTCGAATTCAACCTGCTTGAACGGAGGGGCAACCTTGTTTTTGACGACCTTGACGCGGGTCGCATTGCCAATGATTTCATCGCGATCCTTGAGTGCGCCGATCCGGCGAATATCAAGTCGCACGGAACTATAGAATTTAAGCGCATTGCCGCCGGTG
>NZ_CAJXIP010000137.1 GCF_913054395.1 uncultured Roseovarius sp. | reverse complement strand
CCCGGGCCGCTCCTCGCCCATCGAGGCCTGCAAAGACGAGGGCGATGCGCTTGATGCCCGGGTGGCGCTGCTGGCCGAGCGGGACGAGGGCGTGTATTTCCTGTCGCTCGCCGATCTGGTTCCGCACCGCGACCTGAGTTTTCATGCCGCCGACCGGGTGCATCCCTCGCTGAAGGCGGGGCGGGTGATCGGCCAGCGCATTGCCGCGATCATTCGCGGCGCGCCTTAGCGGGGCACGGCCGCCCCGGGGCTGACTGGGCTGACTGGGCTGACCGGTGTGGCCGGGGCTTGCACCGCAAAAAGCCCCCGCGGGAACGGGGGCTTTGGGGTCGGGGCGTCACTGTCAGGGCATCATCACTGTCAGGGCATCATCACCGGCGTGGCGTGCGTCAGCAGATGGCTGCGGCTTTCACGTCATCGTCGATGAACGGCAGGTATTGTTCGAAATTGTCCGAGAACATCTGCACGAGCTTTTCGGCCTGCGCGTCATAGGCCTCTTTGTCATCCCAGGTGCGGCGCGGCGTCAGCAGCAGTTCGGCCACCCCCGGCGCGGCAACAGGCACATCAAAGCCAAAGTTCGGGTCCTTGCGGAATTCTTCCCGGGCGAGCGAGCCGTCCAGTGCAGCGGTCAGCAAGGCCCGGGTGGCCTTGATCGGCATCCGCGACCCGGTGCCATAGGCGCCGCCGGTCCAGCCGGTATTGACCAGCCAGCAGGTGGCCCCGTGCTGGGCGATCTTTTCGCGCAGAAGATTGCCGTAGACCTCCGGGCGGCGAGGCATGAACGGCGCGCCAAAGCAGGTGGAGAATGTCGGCTCCGGTTCGGTCACGCCACGCTCGGTGCCCGCCACTTTGGAGGTGAAGCCGGAGAGGAAGTGATACATCGCCTGCGCCGGGGTCAGCCGCGCGATCGGCGGCAGCACGCCAAAGGCGTCGCAGGTCAGCATGATGATGTTCTTCGGATGGCCCCCGCGCGCCGATTGCGAGGCGTTGGAGATATAGTGCATCGGGTAGGCACAGCGCATGTTGGCGGTCAGGCTGTCGTCTTCGAAGTTGAGATCAAAGGTCTCGGGGTCGAAGGTCATGTTTTCGATCACGGTGCCGAACTTGGTGGTCGTCGCATAGATTTCCGGCTCTGCATCGGGGTCAAGGTTGATGGTCTTGGCGTAACAGCCGCCCTCAAAGTTGAAGGTGCCGCGATCGGACCAGCCATGCTCGTCATCGCCAATCAGCGTGCGCGCGGGATCGGCCGAAAGCGTGGTCTTTCCGGTGCCCGACAGGCCAAAGAACACAGCCGTATCGACCGGGTTGCCCTTGGCGTGGTTGGCCGAGCAATGCATCGGCATGATGCCCTTTTCCGGCAGCAGATAGTTGAGCAGGGTAAAGATCGACTTCTTGTTCTCACCGGCATATTCGGTGCCGCCGACCAGGATCAGCTTGCGATCGAAATTCATCGCGATCACAGTGTCCGAGCGACAGTCGTGCTTGGCCGGATCGGCCCTGAAGCCGGGGCAGTTGATCAGCGTGAAATCGGCGATGAAGTTGTCGAGCGTGTCGCGCTCGGGACGGCGCAGCATGGTGCGGTTGAACAGGCTGTGCCAGGCAAGTTCACTGATCATGCGCACGTTGATCGCATGGGCGGGATCGGCGCCGCCGACGAGATCCTGAACGAAGTAATCGCCGTCCTTCATATAGGCCAGCATGTCGTTATAGAGGGCCTCAAAGCCTTCGGGTGACATTTCGGCGTTGTTTTCCCACCAGATCGTGTCGACAACGCTGTCGGTCTTGACGATGTGCTTGTCCTTTGGCGAGCGTCCGGTGAATTTTCCGGTGGTCACCAGAAACGCGCCACCTTTGCCCAAAGTGCCCTCACCCTTTTTCAGGGCGGCTTCGATCAGCGCGGGTTCAATCAGGTTGTAGTAGACATTGCCCAGCCCGGTGATCCCCTGATCTTCAAGCTGGAATTGCGGGTTTACCCGTCCGAATGTCATGTTGCCAAGCTCCTGTTTAGCCATGTCCGCGCGATGCGGTATCTGTACTGAGGCGCCGGCTGGCGGCGCCGGTCGGGCACTTTGCCCGGCTAAGCGCCTCTTAGCATGACGGTTCTGTAAAATAACAGGACGCTTTGGCGCAGTTAGCGCAACCAAGCGCAAGTTAGCGCAACCAACCCGCTGTTAGCGAAAACGGCAGTCGCGGCTGACGGGAAAAGTGAGTCAATTTAGCCATTCCTAAGATTTATTTGCGTCAATGATGTGGCGCTAACGGGCTGATTCGCAGTTTTGGATTGATTGGAGATGCCAAACCAGAGCATAGTAGCGGAAAAAACAGGTAATCTGGGCAGTATAAGGAACAAATCTATGTCAAAAATCGCCCTGGTGGACGATGACAGGAATATTCTGACATCCGTATCAATGACACTCGAGGCCGAGGGCTTTGAGGTCGAAACCTATAATGATGGTCAACAGGCCTTTGATGCCTTCAGCAAGAAATTGCCGGATATGGCTGTGCTGGACATCAAGATGCCACGCATGGACGGCATGGACCTGTTGCAGCGTCTGCGCCAGAAATCGCAGATGCCGGTGATCTTCCTGACCTCGAAAGACGATGAGATCGATGAGGTTCTTGGTCTGCGCATGGGCGCCGACGATTATGTGAAGAAACCATTCTCGCAGCGTCTTCTGGTCGAACGCATTCGCGCGCTTCTGCGTCGTCAGGATGCGAACAATGGCGATATCGTGGCCGATACCGAAGAGACCAAGGTGATCGAACGTGGCGAGCTGCGGATGGATCCGCTGCGTCATTCGGTGAGCTGGAAAGGTCAGGACGTGTCGCTGACCGTGACTGAATTCCTGTTGCTTCAGGCCCTCGCGCAGCGCCCCGGTTTCGTCAAAAGCCGCGATCAGTTGATGGATGTGGCCTATGATGACCAAGTCTATGTGGACGACCGGACCATCGACAGTCATATTAAGCGTCTGCGCAAGAAATTGCGGATGGCCGATTCTGAATTCTCGGCGATCGAAACGCTTTATGGTATTGGGTACAGGTATAACGAAGAATAATGGCGCTTGCCGAGGGAATAGAGGTGCGCGACATGGCGCGGGGTAAGGACAATGATGTTGTCCTCGGGGACGATTTCGTTGCACCTGACCGGGTGGACGAGACAGAACTTACTGCGCGCCGCGCGCAGCGGGGCTGGTTCTCGTTTCGTGAATCGTCGCTGACACGCAAGATCATTACGTTCAACCTGATCGCCCTCAACGTCTTGGTGGTCGGGATTCTCTATCTCAATTCCTCGCATGACAATCTGGCACTTCAACGCGCCGATAGCCTGGTCGGGCAGACGGCCCTGATTGCCGATGTGGTTGAGGCGCGCCTGCCTGCGGGTGCGCCGGTCAGCCTGCTGAGCGGGGATGGGCTTGACGTCGAAGAGACCCTGGAACGGCTCAATATACATATCGGCACCGAAGTGTTCATTTTTGATCGCACCGGTGTGGTCGTCGGCCACAAGGTCGGCAGCACAGAGCGGCCCGGCACCGCAGGCGCGCGCGCGGCAACGCCGATGACCGATTTTCTGAGCCGGTTCTGGGATATCATCTCGGCGCCATTTTCGGGGTCGGACCGTTCGCAGCGCAAACGTACAATCGAAGACGTGACGCGTGACATGGTCGATCCGGCGGTAAATGGCGAGGTGCAGGTGCAGACGGCCGAGACGGCGGTTGGCACCATTCTGTCCGTCGCGATGCCGGTGATGCAGGCGGGCCAGCCGGTCGCGGTCGTGGCGCTGGCCAATGCCACTGGCGAAATCGACAAGATGGCGCGCGCCGAACGCGAGCGCGTCTTGCAGATGTTCCTGATTGCAACGCTGGTGTCCGTCGGTCTGAGCCTTATTCTGGCCTCGACGATTTCCAATCCGCTGGCCGATCTGGCGACGGCGGCAGAGATCGGCCGTGATCGCAACCGCAGCAATGGTGCCAAGGGGCGCATTCGCATCCCCGACCTTACGGCTCGCCCGGATGAAATCGGGCGGCTTTCCGGCGCCTTGCGGGGCATGGTTGCCGCGCTTTACCACCGGATCGACGGGAACGAGCAATTCGCGGCCGATGTGGCGCATGAAATCAAGAATCCGCTGGCCAGCCTGCGCTCGGCCGTGGGGACGATGCGGATTGCCAAGCGCGACGATCAGCGCGAGCGCCTTCTCGAAGTGATCGAGCACGACGTGCGCCGCCTTGACCGTCTGGTCAGCGATATTTCGAACGCTTCGCGACTTGACAGCGAACTGGTCAAGGAAGAGCAGGAATCCTTTGATCTGCTGCATATGCTGCGCAATCTCGGGAACTACCTGGGCGAAGAGGCCGAAAAGAAGGGCATCGAATTCATCGCCGACTTTCCAAGCCAGCCAATCGTGATCACCGGGCTTGAGGCGCGTCTTGCGCAGGTGTTTGTCAATCTGATCACCAACGCGATCAGCTTTTGCGAAGAGGGCGATGCAATCCGCCTTTGGGCACGGCGCCGGGCCAACCGCGTGCTTGTTGTTGTCGAGGATACCGGTCCGGGCATCCCCGATCAGGCGCTTGAGAAGGTCTTCCAGCGGTTCTATTCAGAACGGCCAGAAGGCGATTTCGGCAACAATTCCGGGCTTGGACTGGCGATTTCCAAGCAGATCGTCGAGGCCCATGATGGCGTGATCTGGGCCGAGAATATCCGCCCGACCCATGCCGATGCCACATCTGACCCGCTTGGCGCGCGTTTCGTCGTGGGTCTGCCGGTCTGACCCGGTGACGCAGAGCGCGGCCCCTCAAGAGATAATCGTGCATGCCACATGCGTCGCCCATTCGGGCCGTGCGGCCTTGATAAGGGGGGCTGCGGGGCGCGGAAAGTCCGGGCTTGCGCTGCAACTTTTGGCGCTTGGCGCCGGCCTTGTCGCAGATGACCGCACCCGGCTCTGGCGGGCTGGCGCGCAGGTGATGGCCGACTGCCCGCCCACCATCTCGGGCCAGATCGAGGCGCGCGGCATGGGGATACTGCATTTGCCGCCGGTTGGGGCACAGCCGCTGGCGATCATTGTGGACATGGACATTGACGAGACAGAGCGGCTGCCGCCGTTGCGGCAAGAGGCGATTTTGGGCGTTGACCTTGCCAGCGTCAGAAAATCCGCTTTCCCCCATTTCCCGGCGGCCTTACTGCTTTATCTTGAACACGGAACATTGGCTTGAAGGGGTCCCCCGATGTCTGTCGTCACGCCTGAATCCCAGCCTGCGCAACCTGCGCCGCCGGTCAATCGGCTGGTGTTGGTGACGGGGCCGTCAGGGGCCGGGCGCAGCACGGCGATCCGCGCGCTGGAGGACATGGGCTATGAGGCGATCGACAACCTGCCCCTGACGCTTTTGCCACGGTTGCTGGATGGGCGGCCCCCCGAAAAGCCGCTGGCGCTTGGGGTTGATGTACGCAACCGCGATTTCTCGACCGCGGCGCTGATCGAGGTGGTTGACCGAAGTGACTGGCATGCGGGCGTGCCCCTTCAGGTGCTCTATCTCGATTGCAGCGCAGATGTGTTGCTTCGGCGGTTTTCCGAGACCCGGCGGCGTCACCCTCTGGCCCCGGATGAAAGCCCCGACATGGGGATCGCGCGGGAATTCGACCTTTTGGGCCCGGTACGGGCGCGGGCGGACATCCTTGTGGACACTTCAGAGATGTCGCCGCATGACCTGCGGGCCGAATTAGAGCGCTGGTTTGCCCCGGCGGGCGGCGCGCGGCTGGCGGTATCGGTGCATTCGTTTTCGTATAAACGCGGCCTGCCCCGCGGCCTTGACATGGTGCTTGACTGCCGGTTCCTGCGCAATCCCTATTGGGTGCCGACATTGCGCGCGCTGGATGGCCGCGCCGAGGAGGTGGCCCGCTATGTTGGCGGCGATCCGCGCTTTGACGCGTTTCGCGCCCGGGTCTGCGATCTGGTGCATCTTTTGCTGCCAGCCTACGAGGCCGAGGGCAAGGCCTATCTGTCAATCGGCTTTGGCTGTACCGGCGGGCAACATCGCAGTGTCTGCATGGCAGAAACTTTGGCGCAAAGCCTTGCAGAAGACGGCTGGCAGGTGTCAATAAGACATCGCGAGCTTGAACGGCGCGGTCTGCCCGACGCGTCCGGCGGGCAATCGAAGGAGTGAGGCTGTCTTGATCGGCATTGTGATCGTGGCACATGGTGGGCTTGCCCGCGAATATCTCAAGGCGGTCGAGCATGTGGTCGGCGCCCAGACCGGCATTGTGGCCGTTACAATCGAGGGCGATCACGACCGGGCAAGCAAGCAGGATGAGATATGTGCCGCGGCTGATGCGGTCGATACCGGCGACGGGGTTGTTCTGGTGACTGACATCTTCGGCGGCTCGCCGTCGAACCTGTCGCTTCGGGCCTGTCAGCCGGACAATCGCCGGATCCTTTACGGGGCCAATCTTCCTATGCTGATCAAGCTCGTGAAAAGCCGCCATATGAGCGTGCCCGATGCGGCGCGCGCGGCGTTGGACGCCGGGCGAAAGTATATAGATAGCCACAATGTATCGGCGGATTGAGAAAGTAATAGCATGACAGATAAGGTGACCCGGCAACTCAAGATCGTGAACGTAAAAGGTCTGCATGCGCGCGCCGCGGCCAAATTGGTCGAGGTGGTCGAAGGATTTGACGCGGTCGCCGAAGTTTCCAACAATGGTCAATCCGCTTCGGGTGACAGCATCATGGGGCTTTTGATGTTGGCAGCAGGCAAAGGAAGCACTATTGACGTCGAAATCGTTGGTCCTGATGCCGAACCGCTTGGAGATGCGGTGGCGGCTTTGGTGGCAGACCGGTTTGGCGAGGATATGTGAGGGCGCTGAGATGCGCGCTGACGAAAATGGCGGGACAGGGACGGAGCATTTGAGCACCAAGGCGCATCACAAGCCTGGCGACGATTCCGGCGAAACGGTTCTATTTACCAAATATGACCGCCGCAGCCTGACCTATGCCAACAGTTTTGACAGCAAGATGACCTCGATCGTCATCCGCACGATGGAGTGGCTGACGGGCAAACTTGCGATTGTCGGCATGATCCGCAAGTTTGAAAAGCGCGGGGCACCCACCGGCCAGGCGTTCTGGCGGGCGGCGCTTGATACGATGGGTATCCCGCTTTTGACCCCCGATGAAGAGATTGCGAACATTCCGCAAGAGGGGCCGGTCGTGGTGGTGGCGAACCATCCGCATGGCCTTGTGGACGGGATGATCCTGGCCGATCTGATCGGGCGGAGGCGCAGCGATTACAAGATCCTGACGCGCGCGCTTTTGACCGGGATTGACGAGGTTGCGGCCTCTTACATGATTTCGGTGCCCTTCCCGCATGAACCCGACGCACAGCGCAAATCGGTCGAGATGCGCGCAAAATCCATGGCGCATCTCAAAGAAGGCGGCCTGATCAGCGTGTTCCCTTCCGGCGTGGTGGCCTCAAGCGACAGCCTGTTCGGCCCCGCGATCGAGCGCGAGTGGAATGTTTTCACCGCCCAGATGATCCGCCGGTCGGGGGCGACTGTGGTGCCGATCTTCTTTCCCGGCGCGAACTCGCGCTGGTATCAGATGGCGAACCGGATTTCCTCGACCCTGCGCCAGGGGCTTTTGCTGCACGAGGTCGTGCATAGCTGCAACCGGCCGCAAAAGCCGGTTGTCGGCGCCCCGATCAGCGATGAGCGCATGAAGATGCTTGAAACCGATCCGCGCGGCTTCATGGAATGGCTGCGCGAGCATACCCTGTCCCTTGGCAACTGAGCACCACGCCCCGATCTAGGTAAATCGGTTGTCGCGCGGGAAACCACGTGGCGCCATGCGGCCCGATCCGGCACGCTTGCCCATCCATTCGGTCAGATCGGTTTCGGTGCGCGTGCGCCCCGCCGGATCAAGCCAGCTTAGCCCGTCGGCCATGGTAAAGGTGGTGGCATCGCTTAGCCCGCCATCCTTGTATTTCTGCAACCGAACCCCCTTGCCACGGCCAAGTTCGGGCAACTCGTCAAGCGCAAAGACCAGAACCTTGCGGTTTTCCCCGACGCAGGCGACGTGATCGCCACTCACGGGATGGCAGACCTTGGCACGGGCATCGCCACGCAGGTTGAGTACCTGTTTGCCGCTGCGGGTTTGGGCGACGACATCGTTTTCCGGCACGATAAAACCGTCGCCCGCGCTTGACGCGACAAGCATCCTGCGGCCCGGTTTATGGATGAAAAGATCGACAATCGCGGCTTCATTCGGCAGGTCCACGATCAGGCGCAGCGGTTCGCCCATGCCGCGCCCGCCGGGCAGGTTCGCGGCACTCAGCGTATAGAACCGACCGTTCGATCCGAACACCAAAAGCCGGTCGGTGGTTTCGGCGTGGAACATAAAGCGCGGCGCGTCGCCGTCCTTGAATTTCAGCTCGCGATTAAGGTCGATATGACCGGTCATCGCGCGGATCCAACCCATTTCGCTACAGACCACGGTGATCGGCTCGCGGTCGATCATCGCCTCCAGCGGCACCTCTTCGACTTCGCCGGCC
>NZ_CAJXIP010000136.1 GCF_913054395.1 uncultured Roseovarius sp. | reverse complement strand
AACATGGCGCCGTGGTTCTGGATGGCCCAAAGGGCAAGCCGGTGATTGCCAGCGGATCGTTGGAGCGCCTTGAGGAGCTGCGCCACAGATTACCCGCCCCCCTGCGCCAGGCGCGCACAGTCGTGGCGCCGCGCCGGGCGGTTCAGGATCGCGTGGCGCAGGAGTATCGCGACCAACTGTGCGCGATGGCGCAAACCCGCGCGCCAGAGGGGGAAAGCTGTCGCACATGGGGTGTCAGCTTCGGGCGGCGTCTTGGCTTTGCGCTTGCGATGATCGCGCTTGTTGCGGCCCATGCACTTGCCTTTCCGGTGGCAATCTTCGGGGTGTTTGCCCTCTGGGCCTGTTTCACCCTGCTGGTTTCGGCGGTGATGAAAACAGCCGCCTTTGTCGCCCATAGGACCGAGGACAGCAATCATCAGGACGTGGCCCGCCCCCCCAAGGCGCCATTGCCCAAGGTCTCGATCCTCGTGCCGCTGTTCCACGAGACCGAGATCGCCCATGCGCTTATTGCCCGGCTCAGCCGCCTGACCTATCCGAAATGCCTTCTGGATGTCATTCTGGTGCTGGAAGAAGAAGACGAACTGACCCGCCAGACCCTTGCGGAAATCGACCTTCCGCCGTGGGTGCGGCCGGTGATCGTGCCGGATGGAAAACCCCGGACAAAGCCGCGCGCGATGAACTATGCGCTGGATTTCTGCGAGGGCGATATCATCGGCATCTTCGACGCCGAAGACGCCCCCGACCCCGATCAGATCACGCGGGTGGCGCGCCGGTTTCAACAGACCCCCGCCGATGTGGCCTGTCTTCAGGGAATTCTCGATTACTATAATCCACGGCAAAACTGGCTGGCGCGGTGCTTTACCATCGAATATGCCACCTGGTTCCGCATCATGCTGCCGGGCATGGCGCGGCTTGGCCTGTCGATCCCGCTTGGCGGTACGACACTCTATTTCCGCCGCTCTATCCTGGAAGACCTTGGGGGCTGGGATGCCCATAACGTGACCGAGGATGCCGATCTTGGGTTTCGCCTGGCGCGCCATGGCTATCGCACCGAGATGATCAATACCGTCACCGAGGAAGAGGCCAACTGTCGCCCCTGGCCCTGGATCAAGCAGCGGTCACGATGGCTCAAGGGCTATATGACGACCTACCTGGTGCATATGCGCGTGCCACGACGGCTTTACGATCAGCTTGGTCCCTGGAAATTCTGGGGCTTTCAGGCGCATTTCATTTCGGCCCTGTCGCAATTCCTGCTGGCACCGTTCCTGTGGTCATTCTGGCTTGTGCTTCTGGGTCTGCCGCATCCGCTTGACCCGATCCTGTCGCGTGTTTCTCTTGCCGCAATCGGAAGCCTGTTCCTGATGGTCGAGGCGCTTAATATCACGCTACATATGATCGCGGTGTCGGGGCGCAAGCACAGGCATTTGATGGCTTGGGCGCCAAGCATGCATTTCTATGCGCCGCTTGGGGCGATCGCGGCCTATAAGGCCCTCTATGAATTGGTTTTGAAACCGTTCTTCTGGGACAAGACGATTCATGGCCTGTCGGTCGCCGCGCGTGGGCGGCCCACCTCAGGCGGTGGATTTGACCTCGCCGGAATCAAGCTTGAGCCGGGTCACGAAAGCCTTTGAAATATGGGTGCGCAGGGCCTCGCTTGCGGCTTCGCCATCGCGTGCCTCGATCGCGCTGACAATCGCATCATGCTCTTGCAGCGCGTCCTCGCCGCGCCCTTCGGCCGCGAGCGATGTGGTTGCCAGAAGCGCCATCGAGCGATGCACCAGGTCAAGCTGTTGCACCAGAAACCGGTTGTGCGAGGCAAGGTGGATCTGCTTGTGAAACCGTCGGTTGGCGCGGGCCAGGTCGGCCGGCTTGCCCAATAGCGCGCGGTCGTCTTCGACCATGTCGCGCAGGACGCGCACCTCTTCGGCACTGGCGTGACGCGCAGCAAGGTTGGCCGCAAGCCCTTCAAGCTCGGCGCGTACCACGTAAAGCTCGGCCAACTGATTGTAATCCAGCGAAGACACGATCAGGCTGCGCCCGTCGCGGGTAAGCATGGATTGCGTCTCTAACCGTTGCAGCGCCTCGCGGATCGGCGTGCGCGACACCCCGAACCGATCGGCCAGATCGCTTTCCACAAGCCGGTCACCGGGTTTGAAAATACCGACGTCAATCGCTTCGAGGATGAGCGAATAGGCGTCTGTCGGTTGCGGTTTCATCGGCATGTCCGTTTCGGTCTGTTCCATGGTTGCAAGACCTTACGCGCGCTTTGCCTGCGGGATCAAGACTTGGCGGATTGCGCCCTTTGTCGCGCCACCCTATGTTACGCCCATGCCAAAACCGCATTTCAGCCATGTCACCGCCTGGGTCTTTGATCTGGACAACACGCTCTATCCGCCTGCCGCGCGGCTGTTTGATCAGATCGAGGCGCGGATGACCCAATATGTGATGGATACCCTGCGCGTGCCCCGCGCCGAGGCCGATCAGCTGCGCCATCAGTATTGGCGCGATCACGGCACCACATTGGCGGGGTTGATGCGGCTGCACGATCTCGATCCGGGGCCTTACCTAGATCATGTGCATGATATCTCGCTGGATCATCTGGACCCTGACGCCGAGCTCGCGGCGCGTATTCAGGCACTTCCGGGGCGCAAGATCGTCTATACGAATGGTTGTGGCCCCTACGCCGAGCGAGTGATCGCAAAGCGTGGGCTGAGCGGGGCGTTCGATGCGGTTTACGGCGTCGAGCATGCCGGGTTTCGCCCCAAGCCCGAGGCCGAGGCCTTTGCCGCGATCTTCGCACGCGACGGCGTGGCGCCTGAAACCGCCGCGATGTTCGAGGATGACGCACGCAACCTTGCCGCGCCGCATGCCATGGGCATGCGCACCGTGCATGTCGCCCCAGACCCGCACGAGGCGGCGTATATCCATCACCATACCGACGACCTGAGCGGCTTTCTCGCGCGTTTGATCTAGCGGTCTGCTGCGGCGAAATGCGCCTTTGCCCTGCCTGCGATCCGCCATACCTGACAGGGCGTAGAGCAGGATGCAAAAAGGACGGCCATGCCCAGCCCCCCCGATCCCCCCGCCGATCAAGCCCCGCGCGATCCCGATGCTGCCGTCGTCGGGCCGATCCTTCTGGTCGTGGTGATTTTTCTCGTACTCTGGGGCGGCAGCATTGCGCTTTGGGGCATTCCGGGTCTTTATATGCCCGCGGTGATCATGGTGCCGGTGATCTGGGCGGGCTTGCTGCTGATTTCACGCGGCTAGGGCCGGGGCGGCACCTAGGAAAGGGCACGCAGATGCAGGAGTTTGATATCGTCGTTTCGGGCGGGGGCGTGGCCGGGCTTACGGCGGCGGCGGTGTTTGGTACGGCGGGGTTTTCCGTGCTTTGCGTCGCCCCGAGCCCGCCAATCACGACACGAGAGGCGCCGGGCTCTGATCTTCGCACGACGGCCTTTCTACAGCCCGCGCAGGCGCTTTTGGATCGCGCAGGTCTCTGGGCGCGGCTTGCGCCTTTTGCCGCCGATCTTCAGGTCATGCGCATCGTTGATGCGGGTGGCGTGACACCGGAACCGCGCATCACCAAGGAATTCGACGCCTCTGACATCTCGGATCAGCCGTTTGGCTGGAACCTGCCGAACTGGCTTTTGCGGCGCGAAATGGTGGCGCATCTGGAAAGCCTGCCGGGCGTGACCTTTCGCCCCGGCACCGGAACAACGACGCTTTTCACCCGCGAGGCCGAGGCGCGCGTCGGGTTAAGCGATGGCACCCGCGTGCGAGCCCGCCTTGTAATCGCCGCTGACGGGCGCAACTCTCCCATTCGCGAGGCTGCGAAAATTGGCGTGAAAACAACGCATTACGGGCAAAAGGCGCTTGCCTTTGCGGTGACGCATCCGATTCCGCATGGCAATGTGTCAACCGAAATCCATCGGTCCGGCGGGCCGTTCACCCTTGTGCCGCTGCCCGATCACGAAGGGCGTCCGTCCTCGGCGGTGGTGTGGATGGAACAGGGGCCCGAGGTGGTGCGCCTTGCCGCTTTGCCCGAGGCCGACTTCGAGGCCGAGATGAATGCCCGCTCGTGCCATTTGTTCGGGCCGCTGACGCTGGCTTCGCGACGCACGGTCTGGCCGATCATCAGCCAGATCGCAGAGCGGCTTTATGGCGAGCGGGTGGCCCTTGTGGCCGAGGCGGCACATGTGGTGCCCCCGATCGGCGCGCAGGGGCTTAACATGTCGCTGGGCGATATGCGGGTGCTGCTTGAGCTGGCCGAGGCCGCCCCGGACCAGCTTGGGGATCGGGCGATGCTGGAAACCTATCACCGCCGCCGCCATCTGGAGATCAAGGCGCGGGTGAAAGGGATCGACCTTCTTAACCGCGCCTCGATGATGCGCGCGCGCCCTCTGCGGGATGCGCGCGCCATGGGACTTAATGCGATCTATTCACTGGCCCCGGTGCGCAAGACGCTGATGCAACTGGGCCTTGGCGCAAGAGGTTAAAGCACCTTGTCGATCACGGTTTTCAGCCGCCCGATTGCTGCGGGCACGTCGTAAAGCTTGTCGAGCCCGAACAGGCCAAGCCGGAAGGTTCTGAAGCCCTCGGGTTCGTTGCATTGAAGCGGAACGCCCGCCGCGATCTGCATGCCCTCGGCGGCGAATTTCTTGCCATTCTGAATGTCGGGATCGTCGGTATAGCTTACCACGACACCGGGCGCGCCAAAGCCGTCTGCGGCGACTGATTTCACGCCCTTGTCGGCCAGCATCGCACGCACGCCGTTGCCCAGCTCCCATTGCGCCTTGCGCAATTTTTCAAAGCCATACTCGCGGGTTTCCAGCATGGTGTCGCGGAATGCGCGCAACGCATCGGTGGGCATGGTGGCGTGATAGGCATGGCCGCCGTTTTCATAGGCCTGCATGATGTCACGCCATTTCTTGAGGTCGAGCGCAAAGCTGTCCGACGTGGTCTCGGCCATCCGCTCGACGGCGCGCGCCGACATCATCACCAGACCCGCAGAGGGCGAGGCGGACCAGCCCTTTTGCGGCGCCGAGATAAGCACATCCACGCCCGTCGTCTTCATATCGACCCAGGCACATCCCGATGCGATGCAATCAAGCACCATAAGCGCGCCGACCTCATGTGCGGCACTCGCCAGTGCCGTGATATAATCCTCCGGCAGGATCAGCCCGGCCGAAGTTTCCACATGCGGCGCAAAAACCACATCGGGTCTGGCGTCGCGGATTTGTGCGGTGACCTCGTCAATCGGGGCTGGCGCAAAGGGGGCGATGGCACCATTGCCGGTCTGACGCGCCATGCAGACGGTGGTGTCTGCCGCAAAACCACCGGCCTCGAAAATCTGGCTCCAGCGATAGGAAAACCAGCCATTGCGCACGATCAGCGCATGCGCGTCACGGCCAAACTGGCGGGCGACGGATTCCATGCCGTAAGATCCGCCACCGGGCACAAGGGCCACCGCATCGGCGTTGTACACCTCTTTCAGCATGGATGAGATGTCGCGCATAACACATTGAAAAGACGCGGACATATGGTTCAAAGAGCGGTCCGTGAAGACAACTGAATATTCCAAAAGGCCATCGGGATCGATATTGTCGAGAAGGGCTGTCATCAAGGTATCTCCTGTTCATTCGGCTTGGGGCCAACCTGCCTTCAAGTGTCGGGCAAGTCTACTCAATCATGTCGGAAGGGGGCGCCTTATTTGCGCCACATTCCTGCCTTAATCCGATAATCAGAAACATAAAGTTTGAATAAATTCGGGCGCAAGATCCGAAAACCTGAGGCAGACAAGGTAGAGATGGCCGATACAACGCTGTTGTTGAACGGATTCAGCATCATTGGCGACCCCCAAACCAACTCGAACGCCAGCAATGGCGGAGAGTTGATGATCCATGACGGCACGGCCGTGTTTGACGGGGATGACATCATCGTTTTTCACGTCGAGGGCGCGACCGAAGACGGCGTTCTGACCGATGACTCCGTGATCGTGGGCGTGACCGTCTATGATACGGCCTCGGATTATTTCAACGACATTGCGAAATACGAATATACCGCAGCACCGGGCGAGCCCGCCGAGATCGACGTGGGCCGCAATACGATGGGCGACAGGTACCTTGAATTTGATGCCTCGTCCCTGATCTCAAGCGATCCGAACGCGCCCATCCTTGGCGATTTGGCGCTTGTCTCGGGGGTTGATATTCTTGGAACACTTGCCAGCACAACCGGACCGTATCAGGTTCCGACCAACGAGGACATCGACCTTGATGGTGACGGCGTCATCTCTCCCGGTGAAGCGGCTGACGGAAGTTTTGCAAGCGATCTGAATATCCTGGCGGAGAATATCATCGTCTGTTTCGCGGCGGGCACCCTGATCGAAACCGTCAGTGGGCCCCAGGCGGTTGAAACGCTTTGCTGTGGCGATCTTGTAAATACACTGGATGACGGGCCACAGCCGATCCGCTGGATCGGCGGCACCACGGTGTCCGGGTTGGGGGCAAATGCCCCGGTTCTTATCCGGCGCGGGGCGATCGGCAATCTGCGTGACCTCTGGGTGTCACAGAACCACCGGATTCTGGTGACCGGCGCCAAGGCAGAACTTTTGTTCGGCGAGCCACAGGTTCTTGTGGCGGCGAAACATCTGGTCAATGACGGCACCATCCGCATTGTCCCTTGTGAAACGGTGGCCTATTGGCATTTTCTCTGCGACAGTCATCAGATCGTCTTTGCCGAGGCAACCCCGGTCGAAAGCCTCTATCCCGGCCAGCAATCCCTCAAGGCGGTCACCCCGGTCGAGCGGGACGAAATCATTACCCTGTTTCCCGAACTCGGCGCGCAGGATTGCGACTATGACATGTCGCGCTATACGCTCAAGCGGTTCGAGGCCGAGGCGTTGCGGCGTATGGCCTAACCGATCGGGCCGGGGCGGCGTTCTTCGCTCAGGAGAACGTTTGCCTCTACATCACCTACGCCCGGCAACATCATGATTCTGCGTCGTAAAACGCGTTCGAAGTCTGAAATATCGCGAGCCACGACCCGCAGGCGGTAATCGTAAAGCCCAAGGATGTGCTCGACGGTCTGCACCTCGGGAATGGCCGAAACCGCGCGTTCGAAATCCTCAAGGCTGACCCGGCCCTTGGTGGCCAGCTTGACACCAAGAAAGACCGTCACCCCGAAACCAAGCTTTTCATGATCCAGATCCAGCCGCTGCCCCTTGATCACACCGCTGTCGTACAGCCGCCGGATACGCCGCCAGGCGGCGGGTTGCGACAGCCCAAGCTTGCGCCCAAGGGCGCTTGCACTGATGGTGGCATCCTGTGTCAGGGCGCGCAGGATCAAGCGGTCAGTGGTATCCAGTTCGATCATAGCGGCAGTGCCTCATCGGATTTGATCCGTGCCACATGCATAAGCGCCTCAATGTCGGCGATATGGGGCAGGGTCAGGATGGCACTGCGATAGATCTGTTGATAATGTGCCATGTCGCGGGCAATGACCGAAAGGCGCAGATCGACGCGGCCGAGAAAGGTTTGAATTTCAACCACATCCGGCACCTCCCTCGCGGCTTGCATGAATTCATCAAAGGCCCGCGGCTGGGTCTTGTCCAACGTGATGCGCAACGATACCTCGACCTCGTAGCCAAGCGCGCGCCAGTCAATCACTGCGCGGTTGGCGCGGATCACGCCCGCGTCCTGCATCTTGTCAAGGCGCCGCGCACAGGTGGCGGGGGTCACCCCGGCCAGTTCTGCCAGATCGGCGGGGCCAAGCATCGGGTCATGCTGATAATGGCGCAGGATGCGGCGGTCTGTGTCGTCTAGCATGAATTTTTACCAAAATACCAAATTAGAGAATGAATATCACATGATTGTCCTGAATTGAATGATTTTTGTCCGGAATTCTGGCGCCCAATGCCTATCCTGCGACCAGACCACGCAAAAAGGAGAACGCCATGCGCGTCTATTATGATCGTGACTGCGATATCAACCTCATCAAGGACAAGAAGGTCGCCATTCTCGGCTATGGCAGCCAGGGCCACGCCCATGCGCTGAACCTGCGGGATTCGGGCGCGAAGAACCTTGTTGTCGCCCTGCGCGAAGGCTCGAAAAGTGCCAAGAAAGCCGAGGGCGAAGGCCTGACCGTCATGGGCATCGCCGAAGCGGCGGCCTGGTGTGACGTGATCATGTTCACCATGCCCGATGAGCTTCAGGCCGATACCTACAAGAAATACGTGCATGACAACATCAAGCCCGGCGCGGCGATTGCCTTTGCCCACGGCCTGAACGTGCATTTCGGCCTTATCGAGCCGAAAGAAGGCGTCGACGTCATCATGATGGCGCCCAAGGGCCCCGGCCATACCGTGCGCGGCGAATATGCCAAGGGCGGCGGCGTGCCTTGCCTTGTTGCCGTTGACAAGGATGCCTCGGGCAAAGCGCTTGAAATCGGCCTGAGCTATTGCTCGGCGATCGGTGGCGGCCGCTCGGGTATCATCGAGACCAACTTCCGCGAAGAATGCGAAACCGACCTCTTTGGCGAACAGGCGGTTCTGTGTGGCGGAC
>NZ_CAJXIP010000135.1 GCF_913054395.1 uncultured Roseovarius sp. | reverse complement strand
GTTTGTCAGCCTTGGTGCCGAACGTGCCTTGGTGGTGCTGGTTTTCGCGGACGGTCATGTGGAAAACCGTCTGTTCACTCCTCCTGTTGGGCAAACGCCCAGTTCCATGCGGGAGGCGGCAAATTTCCTCAATGCGGTTGGCGAAGGGCGCACCTTGAGCGAGTTGGGCAATGCCGTTCAGGAAGAGATCAAAAAACGCCGTCAGGAGATCGACAGTCTGGCGGCTGATATGGTTGAAAACGGGCTCGCGCTTTGGGCTGATGAGGGTGGACAGCAAGAGCGTTTGATTGTGCGCGGCCGGTCGAATCTGCTTGGTACAGATGAAGAAGAACAGGACCTCGAACGCATCCGCACGTTATTTGATGACCTCGAACGTAAACGAGACATTGCTGATTTTCTCGAATTGGCGGAGCAAGGCGACGGCGTGCGCATTTTTATTGGCTCTGAGAACAAACTTTTTTCACTTTCGGGTTCCTCTTTGGTGGTCTCTCCATATATGAACGCTGACCGTAAGATCATTGGCGCGGTTGGTGTCATTGGTCCGACGCGCCTTAATTATGGGCGTATCGTGCCAATTGTCGATTACACGGCGCAACTGGTTGGCAAACTGATCTCGGACCGGAGTTAGAGGTAGAAAATGGCAGAGCCGAACAACGAAAGCTTTCTCGACGATATCGAAGAAGCAGCCGCTGAAGAGAACGAACAGAACGAGGCAGAGATTTCCGACGAAGCGTTGGAGCTTGATAGCCTGCGAGCAGAGCGCGATGCCTATCAGGACAAGTTCATGCGTGCGCTGGCGGACGCCGAAAACGCACGCAAGCGGTCCGACAAGGACCGGCGCGAGGCCGAGAATTACGGCGGGTCAAAGCTTGCGCGGGATATGCTGCCGGTGCATGACAATCTCAAGCGCGCGCTTGACACCCTCACCGATGAACAGCGCAAGGCCTCGGCCGCGGTTTTCGAGGGGATCGAACTTACCCTGCGCGAGCTTTTGAACGTGTTCACCAAGCACGGCATTACAGTAATCGACCCGCAAGTCGGGGATCGGTTTGATCCGCAGCATCACGAGGCCATGTTCGAGGCCCCCCTGCCCGGCACCAAGGCCGGCGAGATCATTCAGGTTTCGGGTCAGGGTTTTATGCTGCATGATCGCATTCTACGCCCGGCACAGGTTGGCGTGTCGTCCAATCGCGGCGCGTAACATTCAAGGCGGGCGTTAGCCCGCCTTATCCCCCGCCAATCCCTTGAGTTCATAAATCAGGTCCAGCGCCTCGCGCGGGCTAAGCGCGTCGGGAAGGATATTCGCCAAGCGGGCCTCTACCTCTGAGGAGCCCTGCGATTTGACCGGGATTGGTGCGGCGGGCATCGCGGAAAACAGCGGCAAATCGTCGATAAGCGCCTTTTGGCGGCTGCCGCCCTCGCGTTCGCCCTTTTCCAGCGCATCAAGAACCACGCGCGCCCGCGCCACGACCGCCTCGGGAAGGCCTGCAAGCTTGGCCACCTGAACGCCATAGCTTCGATCGGCGGCGCCGCGTCGGACCTCGTGCATGAAGATCACGTCGCCCTCGTGTTCCTTGACGGCCACAGTGGCGTTATCTACCCGCTCCAATTTGTCGCTCAGATTGGTAAGCTCATGATAATGCGTGGCAAAAAGCGCACGACAGCCATTTACGTCATGCAGGTTCTCAAGCGTTGCCCATGCGATACTTAGCCCGTCATAGGTGGCCGTGCCGCGCCCGATTTCATCAAGAATGACCAAGGCATGATCATCGGCCTGATTGAGAATGGCGGCGGTTTCCACCATTTCAACCATAAAGGTCGAGCGCCCGCGCGCCAGATCGTCAGAGGCGCCAACGCGGCTGAAAAGCTGGCTGACAAGGCCGATATGGGCGGATTTGGCAGGTACATAGCTTCCCATTTGCGCCAAAAGCGCGATCAGGGCGTTTTGCCGGAGGAAGGTTGACTTACCCGCCATGTTCGGCCCGGTCAAAAGCCAGATATCGCTGTCACCGCCAAGTTCACAGTCATTGGCAATAAACGGCGCGCCGTTCTGGGCACGCAGAGCGCGTTCGACCACCGGATGACGCCCGCCCTTGATGTCAAGGGTGCGGCTGGTGTCAACGATCGGCCTGCACCAGTTTTCCTGTACCGCAAGATCGGCAAGGGCGGTCGAAAGATCAATCTCGGCAAGCCCCCGTGCGACCTGTGCGATTGCGCCGAATTCGGCCAATATCGCGTCTTTCAGGGCATCATAGAGCCGCTTTTCAATCTCAAGCGCCCGCCCGCCGGCGTTCAGTATCCTGGTTTCCATTTCGCTGAGCGGCACGGTGGTGAAACGGACCTGATTGGCGGTGGTCTGGCGATGCTTGAAGGTTTCGTTCAGGGGCGCGGCCAGCATTTTCTCAGCATGGGTCGAGGTGACTTCGACAAAATAGCCAAGAACGTTGTTGTGCTTGATCTTGAGCGATTGAATTCCGGTCAGCGCGGCATATTCCCCCTGCATCGCCGCGATCACACCGCGTCCTTCATCGCGAAGCTGACGCGCTTCGTCCAGTTCCGCGTCATGACCGGGAGCGATGAAGCCGCCGTCACGTGCCAGGAGGGGGGGCTCTGCGACAAGCGCATGATCCAGTAGGTCACGCAATTTGTCATGACCGGCAAGGCCCTTTCTCGCCTCGTCAAGAAGCGGCGGAAGTGCCCGGTCGCCAAAAAGTCCGGCGATCTCTGCGGCCTGTTCAAGCCCGTTGCGGATGGCGGCCAGATCACGCGGTCCGCCGCGATCAAGCCCAAGCCGGGAAAGGGCACGATCGAGGTCCGGCACCTTGCGGAGAGCCGCGCGTAGATCGGCGGATAAACATGACTGTTCCACCGCAAAAGCCACCATTTCAAGCCGATCCTGGATCACGTCCAACACCCGGCTCGGGCTTGAAAGCCGACGCTCCAGCAGGCGCCCGCCGCCCGCTGTAACGGTGCGGTCGATTGTTGCCAACAGCGATCCGGCCCTGCCCCCGGCCAGCGCCTGGGTCAGCTCCAGATTACGCCGGGTCGCGGCGTCGATTTGCATCGCGCGTTCATGTTGTTCGCGCACCGGCGTGCGCAAAAGCGGCAGGTTGCCTTTTTGCGTGATCTCAAGCCATTCGACGATGGCGCCCATCGCCGCCACTTCGGGGCGGGTAAACTGACCAAATGCCTCCAGCGTGGTTACACCGAACAGCGCACAAAGCCGCTTTTCACCACCGGCACTGTCAAACGCCGAGCGTCCAAGAGGGGTAAGAGACGCGCCAGATTCAGTGACTATTTCACCTAAATCACCCTCATCACCGTCGGCTATCACCACTTCGCGCGGGGCAAGGCGCGCCAATTCAGGACCAAGCCGCGCAGCCGTCAGGGGCATGACATGAAACGCCCCGGTCGAGATATCGACCCAAGCCAAAGCACAGTCACCACGCACCTGAGCGAAAGCGGCAAGGTAATTATGACGCCGCGCCTCAAGCAGGCTTTCTTCGGTCAGGGTGCCGGGGGTGACAAGGCGAACAACGGCGCGATGAACAACTGATTTCGAGCCGCGCTTTTTCGCCTCGGCGGGGTCTTCCATCTGCTCACAGACAGCCACGCGAAACCCTTTGCGGATCAGCGTCAGAAGATACCCCTCGGCGGAATGGACCGGAACCCCGCACATCGCGATATCTTCGCCCAGATGCTTGCCGCGTTTCGTGAGCGCAATATCAAGTGCCTCGGCTGCTGCCGCCGCATCGTCAAAGAACAACTCATAAAAATCACCCATCCGATAGAACAGAAGCGCCTCTGGATACTGCGCCTTGATCTCAAGATATTGTGCCATCATCGGCGTGATTGTGGATGGTTGTGCTGTCACCTGTGCCCCCTTTTGCTGAGCGGGACCTTACAAATCCCCGACCGCCCGCGAAAGCCAAAACCGCGTTTGAGTTGAGGCCACGGCATTCCCCCGCTATGCAGGATGAAAATTCACTCAACGCACAGGCCCGAACATGGCAAAACAAAAACTGACCCGCGAAGAGGCACTTGCCTTTCACCTCGAACCGACCCCCGGCAAGTTCGAGATAACGGCCACCGTTCCGATGACGACGCAGCGTGACCTTAGCCTTGCCTATTCGCCCGGTGTGGCGGTGCCTTGCGAAGAAATCGCGGATCATCCCGAGCTTGCCTATGACTACACGAACAAGGGCAATCTTGTTGCGGTGATCTCGAACGGGACGGCGGTTCTTGGGCTTGGCAATCTGGGCGCGCTTGCGTCCAAGCCGGTGATGGAAGGCAAGGCGGTTTTGTTCAAGCGCTTTGCCGATGTGAACTCGATCGATATCGAGCTTGATACCGAAGATCCCGAGGCGTTCATCAATGCGGTCAAATTAATGGGGCCCACCTTTGGCGGCATCAATCTTGAGGACATCAAGGCGCCCGAATGTTTTATCATCGAGCAGCGCCTGAAAGAGGTGATGGATATTCCGGTCTTTCACGACGATCAGCACGGCACGGCAGTGATCTGTGCGGCCGGTTTGATCAATGCGCTGCATCTTTCGGGCAAGAAGATCGGCGATGTCAGGATCGTTCTGAATGGGGCCGGTGCGGCCGGTATTGCCTGTCTCGAACTGTTGAAATCCATGGGGGCCAAGCATGACAACTGTATCATGTGCGATACCAAGGGCGTGATCTATCAGGGTCGCACCGAGGGCATGAACCAGTGGAAATCGGCCCATGCCGCCGCCACCTCGCTGCGCACGCTGGAAGAGGCGATGGACGGGGCGGACGTGTTCCTTGGGGTGTCGGCCAAGGGTGCTGTCACCCAGGAAATGGTTGCCACGATGGCTGAAAATCCGGTGATTTTCGCCATGGCCAACCCCGATCCCGAGATCACCCCGGAAGAGGCCCATGCCGTGCGCCCCGATGCGATCGTTGCCACAGGCCGTTCCGATTATCCCAATCAGGTGAATAACGTGCTTGGTTTTCCCTACCTGTTCCGCGGCGCGCTTGATGTACATGCCCGTGCGATCAATGACGAGATGAAGATCGCCTGTGCCGAGGCCCTGGCACGGCTGGCGCGCGAAGATGTGCCCGACGAAGTTGCGATGGCCTATGGGCGCAAACTTTCGTTCGGGCGCGATTATATCATTCCGGCGCCGTTTGATCCGCGTCTTATCTACACGATCCCGCCTGCGGTGGCGCAGGCCGGAATGCAGACCTGCGCGGCGCGCCGTCCGATCGTTGATATGGATGCCTATGAAGTTTCCCTGAAGTCCCGGATGGATCCGACGGCCAGTATCCTGCGCGGCATTCATGCCCGCGCCCGGAATGCACAGGCGCGGATGATCTTTGCCGAGGGCGACGACCCCCGCGTATTGCGCGCCGCCGTGCAGTATCAGCGCAGCGGTCTGGGTAAGGCACTTGTGGTTGGTCGTGACAGCGACGTGAAGGAAAAGCTTGAGGCGGCAGGCCTGGGCGACGCCGTGAGAGAACTTGAAGTGGTGAATGCCGCCAAGTTGGGCCGGTTGGATGACTACAAGGAGTTTCTGTACAAACGGCTTCAGCGCAAGGGATTTGACCGGCACGATATTCACCGTCTTGCCGCACGCGACCGGCACGTGTTCTCGGCGTTGATGCTTGCGCATGGGCATGGTGACGGGCTTGTCACCGGGGCGACGCGCAAATCGGCGCATGTGCTTGAACTGATCAATCACGTCTTTGACGCCGATGCCCAACATGGTGCTGCCGGGGTGACGGCATTGCTTCATAAGGGGCGGATCGTTCTGATCGCCGACACGCTGGTGCATGAATGGCCTGATGAAGAGGATCTGGCCAATATCGCCACACGTGCCGCCGGCGTTGCCCGCCATCTTGGTCTTGAACCGCGGGTCGCGTTCGTCAGCTTTTCTACATTCGGCTATCCGCGGTCTGAACGGGCCGAAAAGATGCACCGTGCCCCCAAAGTGCTTGAGGCACGCGGCGTGGATTTCGAGTTTGAAGGCGAGATGACCGTTGATGTGGCGCTTAATATCGCTGCGCAAGAGAACTATCCGTTCCAGCGCCTGACCGGACCTGCGAATATCCTTGTGGTGCCGGCACGTCATTCGGCGTCAATTTCTGTCAAGCTGATGCAGGAAATGGCGGGCGCCACCGTGATCGGGCCAATCCTGGCAGGTGTGGACAAGTCGATACAGATCTGTTCGTCGAATTTCACGGCCAACGATATTCTGAACATGGCGGTGTTGGCGGCCTGTAAGGTGGGGTGACGTTCGCGCCCGAGGCGGGCGACAGGATTTGAGTATTTATGGAATGGTGAAACAGGGGATGAGCATGATCTTTAACCTTGGGTCCATCAACTCCGACCATATCTATGGCCTGCCTCACCTGCCCGGTGCCGGAGAAACCCTTGCGGCCGACAGCTATTACCGCACGCTTGGGGGCAAAGGCGCCAACCAGTCCGTTGCTGCGGCGCGTGCCGGGGCGCGTGTTTGTCATATCGGCGCGGTTGGATCCGATGGCGGTTGGATGGTTGATCTACTTGGGGAATACGGTGTCGAGGTTTCCAATATCGTGCGTCACGAGGGGCCTTCCGGCCATGCGGTTGTTTATGTGGATGCTGCTGGCGAGAATTCCATCGTGATTTATCCGGGCGCAAATCGTGGCCTTGGCCTTGCGGATGTCACGACAGCGCTGAGTGCGGCGTCGCCAGGGGATTGGCTTATGATGCAGAACGAAACCAATCTACAGGTGGAAACCGCGCGTCTTGCGCAGGGCGCTGGAATGCATCTTGCCTATTCTGCGGCGCCATTTGACGCGGATGCCGTAGAGGCAATTCTGCCGTTTGTCAGGCTTTTGATTCTGAATGACGTTGAGGCCCGGCAGCTTGAAAGGGCCATAGGCGCCATTGCGGTGCCGCAGCTTTTGATCACGCGCGGGGCCGAAGGTGCCGATTGGCATGACAATATATCTGGCGAGGTAATTTCAGTCCCGGCATTTGATGTCACGCCAGTGGACACGACCGGCGCGGGCGATACATTTGTGGGGTATCTGATCGCGTCAATTGCGCAGGGCCTCGCGCCCGGCCCCGCGCTAAAACGAGCCTCAGCGGCGGCGGCGCTTCAGGTGCAACGACCAGGCACAGCCGAGGCGATACCTACCGCCGAGGAAACGGCGGCGTTTCTTGCCTAGGACTGTCCGGCAAAGGGCGCGTCACCGCCCCAGAGTGCGCGAACCCGCGCGTCGCGACCACAGGCTTTGCGGTATAGTTTATAGGCTTTGGCCTTGGTGCGCGGGCCGAAGCGGGTGATGACCAGGGCGGTGCTTTTATAGTAATCCTGATGGCCGCTGTCGGCCGCATAGAACGTGTTCAGGGGCAGAATCGGGGTTACGATCTCTTGGCCAAGCGCCTTTTCCGCCGAAGCCTTTACGGCTTCAGCAGCGTCTTTTTCCGCCGTGTCAGAGACGAAAATGGCCGTTCGATAGCTTGCACCGCGATCACAGAACTGTCCTTTGGCATCCGTTGGGTCGACCGAACGGAAAAACAGATTCAACAGCGATGATCGCGTGACCTTATCGGGATCAAAGGTGATCTTCACCGCCTCAAAATGCCCGGTATTGCCCTTTGATACCTGCCTGTACGTCGGATTCGCGGTTTTTCCGCCGGTAAAGCCCGATACAGCGCCAATCACACCGGGGACTTTTTCAAAATCGGCCTCGACGCACCAGAAGCATCCGCCGGCGACGACAAGCTCTTGTGCTTCTGCTGCATGGGCCCGATTGGAGTGAACGCACAGCCCGACTGCGATGAGCATGGCCAACACGGCCGCCTTGATCTCTCGTTTTTGAAGTAACATCGCTCTGCCCTCCTTTATTAACGTAATCCTGCCGTAAAAGGCACCTCACGCCAAGCGACGTCCCCGTGAGGTCACGCGCAGTTGAGCAATATTTCGCCCTTGGCTTGGCTTGGGCGGCTCACTAGGCTTGGCGTGAAACAGGGGGACAGAATGGACGAACACCAGACCACGCATCAGGCCGAAGAAGACGCGCGCAATGATCAGATCAAGATCTGGCTGAACGGCCGGATCGTGCCCAAGGCAGAGGCGCTGGTCAGCGTCTATGACAGCGGCTTCATGCTTGGTGACGGCGTGTGGGAGGGGCTGCGGCTTTATGATGGCAGCTGGGCATTCGCAGGCGAGCACCTTGATCGGCTTTTTGAGGCGGCGAAGGCGATTGACCTTGATATCGGGATGACCCGAGAAGAGGTATTTCAGGCCATAACAGACACGCAAAATGCCAATGAAATGACAACCGATGCACATGCCCGCCTTATGGTGACGCGCGGGGTGAAAACCCGACCGTTTCAACACCCGTCGCTAAGCCGCCAAGGGCCGACGGTCACCATTATCATGGAGCATTCGAAACCCAAGATTGCCCGCCCGATCCGCCTTGCGACGGTGCCGCATATTCGCGGATTGCCGATGACGCAGGACCCCAAGCTGAACTCCCATTCCAAGCTCAACTGCATTCTGGCCTGCATTGCGGCTGAGAAAGCGGGAGCGGATGAGGCGCTGATGCTCGACATCAATGGCTTTGTGAACACCACCAATGCCTGCAACTTTTTTATTGTGCGCAACGGCGCGGTTTGGACCTCGACCGGGGATTACTGCATGA
>NZ_CAJXIP010000134.1 GCF_913054395.1 uncultured Roseovarius sp. | reverse complement strand
CTTTTTGGCATATTCATCTTTGTCAACTTCATCAACGAAGCCCATCGACTTGGCTCGATCTGGCGGGCTTTGGGTGTGTTGATGATGGCAAGCATCACTATAGCGCTTGCGCTGTCTTTTCTGATTGGTCTTATTGGACCTTCCTCCTTAGGGTTATCCGCCAATGTATGACGTGGACAAAATTCGCTCTGATTTTCCAATTCTCTCACGTGAGGTGAATGGAAAACCGCTGACCTATTTGGATAATGGCGCATCTGCGCAAAAGCCGCAGGTGGTTATTGATGCAATCACGACCGCCTATTCCCAGGAATATGCCAATGTGCATCGCGGGCTGCATTACCTCAGCAACCTGGCCACCGAAAAATACGAGGCCGTCCGCGGCACGATCGCGCGCTTTCTTGGCGTGGCCGATGAGCATCAGATCGTGCTGAACTCGGGCACTACCGAGGGCATCAATATGGTGGCCTATGGCTGGGCCATGCCGCGCATGGAGGCAGGTGACGAGATCATCCTGTCGGTGATGGAACATCACGCCAATATCGTGCCCTGGCATTTCCTGCGCGAACGCCAGGGTGTGGTGCTTAAATGGGTCGATGTGGATGCGCGTGGCTATCTTGATCCGCAAAAGGTGATCGACGCGATCACGCCCCGCACCAAGCTGATAGCAATCACCCAACTTTCCAACGTGTTGGGAACCAAAGTTGATGTAAAAGCCATCTGTGACGCGGCCAAGGAACGCGGGGTGCCCGTGCTTGTCGACGGAAGCCAGGGCGCGGTGCATATGCCGGTGAATGTCGACGAGATCGGCTGTGATTTCTATGCCATAACCGGGCACAAGCTTTATGGGCCCTCGGGGTCGGGCGCGATCTTTGTCAGGAAAGAGCGGATGGCCGAAATGCGCCCCTTCATGGGGGGCGGTGACATGATCCGCGAGGTCAGCAAAGAGGCGGTCACCTATAACGACCCACCGATGAAATTCGAGGCCGGAACCCCCGGCATCGTTCAGACCATCGGCCTTGGGGTCGCGCTCGAATACATGATGGGCGTCGGCATGGCGGCGATTTCCGCCCATGAATACGACCTGAGCCATTATGCGCAAACCAGGCTTGCCGGGCTGAACTGGATCTCGCAACAGGGCACCTTGCCGGACAAGGCCGCGATCTTTTCCTTTACCATGCAGGGTGCCGCCCATGCGCATGATATTTCGACCATTCTGGACAAGAAGGGGGTCGCAGTGCGCGCGGGCCATCATTGTGCCGGTCCGCTGATGGATCACTTGGGGGTGACGGCCACATGCCGGGCCTCGTTTGCCATGTATAACACCCGCGCAGAGGTCGATGCGCTGATCGACGCGCTTGAGTTGGCACACGAGCTTTTTGCCTGATTTTTGCGATTGCGGGGCAGGGCGTGCCCCGCTATACCACGCCGCAGAAGTGGACCCATAGCTCAGCTGGATAGAGCGCTGCCCTCCGAAGGCAGAGGCCAGAGGTTCGAATCCTCTTGGGTCCGCCATTTTCTGTTTTGTTGTGCGTTTTCATGGCCTTTACCTGATTGGTCAAAGGTGTTCAGGGACGCCAGGCGCGGCCTTGCGGTTCAAGGGTCAGGGCCTCTGGCCAGCCAAGGAAATATTCGATTCCGCCAATCGCCAGGGCGAGCCCGATCACCACCAAAAGCATGCGCCGTCGATTGCGCCCCGGCGGATTGCGCGCCCAACGTGCCATGCGCAACAGCCAGGTGATGGTCACGGCTCGATAAAGCGCACCTTGCCTATATAGGGCAGGTTGCGGTTTCTCTGGGCAAAGTCGATGCCATAGCCGACGACGAATTCGTCGGGAATTTCAAACCCGGTCCAGTCAGCGCGAATATCGGCTTCACGCCGCGATGGTTTGTCCAAAAGGGCAATCGTGCGCAGCTTGTGCGGCCTGCGACTGTTGAGCAGGTTGAGCACGTGAAAAAGCGTGTGACCCGTATCGACGATATCCTCGACAACCAATACGTCGCGCCCTTCAATGTCGCCGCGCAAGTCCTTGAGAATACGCACTTCCCGGCTACTTTCAGTGGCGTTTCCATAAGACGAGGTTTCGACGAAATCCACCTCGACCGGCAGATCAAGTTCGCGTACCAGATCGGCGATGAACACGAAAGAACCGCGCAACAGGCCGACGACGACAAGCTTGCCGGTCTCGGCGAACTCGGTCTCGATCTCATGCGACAGCGCCTCGATCCGGGCGGCGATGCGTTTGGCAGAGATCAGTTTATCTATCACATACGGACGATCCGGCATGACACCCCCTTGAAATTTCCGGCCCAGTCTATGACAAAGCGCGCCACTGTCACGCGAAAACCACTGTAAATCCGGGGCCCTTATGCCATCACATTCCGAGACACGGACGCTGCGCTATTCGGCGGACCAGATGTATGGGCTGGTGGCCGATGTGGCCAGCTATCCCAAATTCCTGCCCTGGACCGCCGCCTCGCGGGTCCGAAGCGTGACACCGCAGCCCGACGGATCAGAGGTGATGGAAGCCGATCTCGTGGTCAGCTTCAAGGTGTTCCGCGAGCGATTCACTAGCCGCGTCGTGCTCTGGCCCGAGCAAAACCGGATCGAAACCGAATACCTTGACGGGCCGTTCAAGCACCTCAAGTCAAACTGGCAGTTCCGCGATATAGAGGGGGGGTGCGAGGTCGCGTTCGATGTTGATTTCGCGTTCAAGAACAGGTTGTTGCAATCCGCGGCTGACCTGTTCTTCTTTGAGGCCATGAAGCGGATCGTGCGCGCCTTTGGAGAGCGCGCGGATGATCTTTACGGATGAGGGAAACTGAAAACGGGCCCGACGATGGGGCCCGCTTTGCATGCATCTGTTGCGCTTGATCTAGCTGCTCATGTCATAGGCCCGTTCGCCGTGAACGCTTAGGTCAAGACCGTTGGTTTCGGTCTCAAGATCCACCCGAAGGGGCGTGACAAGCGTGACCAGCTTGACCAGAGTAACGGTAACCACCGTGGTGAAGATGCCGACGATGGCCAGCGACCCAAGTTGCGCCGCCCAGCTTCCGGCACCAAAGGCCGCGATCATGATGGTGCCGAAAATGCCGCCCACACCATGCACAGCGAAGACATCCAGCGTGTCGTCGATGTTCAGCTTTTCACGGATCAGGTTGACCGCTTCCTGACACAGCACCCCGGCAATGGCGCCGATGATCAGGGCCTCGACAGGGCCGACAAAGCCGCTTGCGGGTGTGATCGAGGCCAACCCCGCAATGGTGCCGGTCACAATGCCCACAAGCGAGGCGCGCCCGAACTTGATCTTTTCCCAGAGCGCCCAGCTAAGCGAGGCGGTCGCCGCCGAGATATGCGTCACGGTCAGGGCCATTGCCGCGCCGCCATCCGCCGCAAGCTGAGAACCACCGTTAAAGCCGAACCAGCCAACCCAGAGCATCGCCGCCCCGATCATCACGAAGCCCGGGTTATGCGGCGGCGTGGTGCGGTTCTTGCGCGCGCCAAGCATCACCGCGATGATCAGCGCCGCCAGGCCCGCGGTTTCATGCACCACAATCCCGCCCGCGAAATCCCTGACGCCGGTTGCACCGAAGATACCGCCATCCGCCAGAAACCCGCCGCCCCAGATCCAATGGGTCACTGGCGCATAGCACAGCAGCATCCAAAGCCCGGAAAACAACAGCACGAAGCCAAAGCCGATCCGCTCGACATAGGCGCCGACGATGAGCGCGGGCGTGATGATGGCGAAAGTCATCTGAAAGGCAAAGAACAGAACCTCGGGCAGGGTGCCCGAGAGACTATCGGCAGTGACCCCGCCCAGGAACATCTTGCCCAGGCCACCCCAGACCGCGTTGCCCTCGCCAAAGGCGATGGAATAGCCCGCGACAAGCCAGAGCACGCTCATCAGGCAGGCAATCGCATAACACTGCATGAATACGCTCAGCACGTTTCGCGCGCGCACGAGTCCGCCGTAGAACAAGGCCAGTCCAGGCAATGTCATGAACAGCACCAGCGCCGTTGCCACAATGATCCAGGCGGTATCCGCTCCGTTCATCTCTTATCCTCTCCGTGAGTGGTTCCGTTTGCGACGGTTCAACCGAATGCGGAGCGATAAAAAAAGCGGCAATTACGCCTGAGGGCGCTCAAGGAGCAGGCAATGTGCAAAACGCCCAATGAATAGGCGGCATTTGGGGCATATGCCCAAATTAAGCGCGATTCCGGTTTACGGCTTTTGCCAGAAGGTCAAGCGCATGCGCGGTGCTGGCCTGCCGCACGCCGTCACGGCCAAGGGCGCCAAAGTCGATGGTTTCAACCTGCATATCCGCGCCTCTGCGCGCCAGACCGAAACAGACCCGCCCTTCGGGCTTGTGCCCGGACCCGCCGGGACCGGCAATGCCGGTGATCGACACGGCTATATCGGCAGCCGAATGGCGCAGGGCGCCTGCCGCCATCTCTGCGGCCACTTGTTCGGAAACCGCGCCATGGGCGTCAAGCGTGGTCATGGCAACGCCAAGCATGTCCTGTTTGGCCGCGTTGGAATAGGTCACGAAACCCCGGTCGAACACGTCCGAGGACCCTGCAATATCGGTCAGCCGCGCCGCCACCATTCCGCCGGTACAGCTTTCGGCGGTGGCGATGCGCAGCCCCTTTTCGCGCGCCTGCGACAGAAGATCGGCCACGTTCATGCCCCCAACAGCCCATGCGATATCGCGGCCCCCGCCATCACGCAAACTGCGGCGGCGATACCGGCGAAAATATCGTCAAGCATCACGCCAACCGCATCATTGCGCCGGTCGGCCCAGCCAATCGGGCCGGGCTTGAGGATGTCAAATAGCCGGAACGCCACAAAGGCCGTGACCCAGCCCGGCCAAAGTGCCAAAAGGTCCGCGCCCGCGTGCGCCGCCCCGATCGAGACCGGCAGAAATGCCAGCCATTGCCCGGCCACCTCGTCGATCACGATCTCGGAGGGGTCATGATTGTCTTTTCCGTTTGTTTCCCGTGCAGTAGCCCAGACACCTAATGTGAATGAAGCGACCACGCCAATCGCCAAAAGCACCGGCCCGCCCAGAACGTGCAGGGCCCATGCCGCAGGCAGTGCTGCAAGAGAGCCCCATGTTCCGGGAGCCGGGCGCAGATGTCCGACCAGGAAAAACGTTGCGATCAAATGGCTTATGCGCATGACTTCACCAATGTTACGGCGGCCTGCGCCGCGATGCCCTCTTCGCGTCCGGTAAAGCCAAGGCGCTCGGATGTGGTTGCCTTGACCGAAATCCGATCCATCGCGACGCCGGTGATATCGGCCAAGGCGGCTTGCATCGCGGCGGCATGAGGCGTGATTTTAGGGCGCTCACAGACAAGAGTGACGTCCATGTTGTTGATCCTGAACCCATGTTCCATCGCAAGGGCAACGGCGTGACGCAGGAAGATATGGCTTGCGGCCCCCTTCCATTGCGGATCGCTTGGCGGGAAATGACGGCCGATATCGCCCATGGCCAGCCCGCCGTAAATCGCATCGGTCAGCGCGTGCATGCCGACATCGGCGTCGGAGTGCCCCTGAAGGCCGCGCTCATGAGGGACGGCGACGCCACAGAGCATGACGTGATCGCCCGCGCCGAACCGGTGGACGTCAAAGCCAGAGCCAATGCGGATATCCATGTCAGTCCTCAGTATTTTTTCGGCCCGTGCAAAATCGGGCGGGTGGGTGATCTTCAGGTTGCTCTCGTCGCCCTCGATGATACCAACGTCAAGGCCTGCGGCGCGCGCGACCTCTACATCATCGGCCGCATCGCCGGGATGGGCGCGGTGTGCGGCAAGTATGGCCTCAAAGTCAAAGGCTTGCGGTGTCTGGGCGCGAAAAAGGCCGGTGCGATCCCGGGTGCCGGTCACCTGGCCCTCGGCGCCGATCCAGAGCGCGTCGGTCACGGCAAGCGCCGGGGCGATGCCGGCGGTGTTGGCCGCCAAAAGCTGCGTCACCACATCCGAGATATGCGCCGGTCGGACACAGCAACGGGCGACATCGTGAATAAGGACATGCGAGACACCCGAACCGGTCGCGGCCAGGTATTCAAGCCCGTTGCGTACCGATTGGGCGCGGGTTTCCCCGCCGGGCGTCACCTCGTGTTCCGGCGTGGCGGGTAACAGGTCAAGGTCATCGGGGTGCAGCACCACCAGGATGCGATCAATCTCGGGGGTGGCGCGGAATGCCGCAAGCGTCCAGTCGATCACCCGGCGACCGGCAAGCGGTTGCCATTGCTTCGGGATCGGCGTGCCGGCACGGCTGCCTCGGCCTGCGGCGACGATGAGGGCGGCGATTGTCATGACCCATGATTTAGGCCTCGGCGCAGACAAGCGCAATGGCCGTGCGCGTGCCTAAAAAATAGGCAATTGCGCCCTGACTGGCTTGCAGATAGGCCTGTGGACATTGTTTAAACGCGGGTTCGGCGCTAGAAGGGCGTAACTGCACAAGGATTAGGCATGTGAGTCTGCACCCGATTACGCAATCAAAGGCACCCCCGGTCCTTCTCGCCCCGCTGGCGGGAATCACCGACTTGCCGTTTCGCACCATCGTCTCGCGGTTTGGCGCGGGTCTGGTTGTGAGTGAAATGATCGCCTGTCAGGAAATGGTACAGGCCAAGCCAAGCGCGCGCGACAAGGCCGAGCTTGGGTTTGGCATCGAAAACACCGCTGTTCAACTGGCCGGCCGCGAGGCCCATTGGATGGCCGAGGCCGCGCGCGTGGTCGAGGCCAATGGCGCGCGGATGATTGACATCAACATGGGCTGTCCCGCCAAACAGGTCACAAGCGCCAGCGGCGCCGGCGCCAGCGGATCGGCCCTTATGAAAGACCTTGATCATGCGCTTGCCCTGATCGAGGCGGTGGTGGGCGCGGTCGAAATACCGGTTACCCTCAAGACCCGGCTGGGCTGGGACGATGCGCTTATGAATGCGCCCGAACTTGCCCGGCGGGCCGCTGGAGCAGGCGTGCAGATGATTACCATTCATGGGCGCACCCGCTGTCAGTTTTACAAGGGCCGTGCCGATTGGGCCGCCATTCGTGCCGTGAAGGATGCCGTTGCCATTCCGGTGATCGCCAATGGCGACATCACCGGCCCTGATACTGCCCGCGAGGCGCTGCGTCTTTCGGGTGCCGATGGGGTGATGATCGGGCGCGGGGCGCAGGGTCGCCCTTGGGTTCTAGCCGAGGTCGGTTCTGTGCTTTTCGATGGCCCCGCGCCGCTGATTCCCGAGGGGGCGGCGCTCGCCAATCTGGTGGGCGAACATTATGAGGCAATGATCGCGTTTTACGGGGCCAAACTTGGCCTTCGGATCGCGCGCAAGCATCTTGGCTGGTATATGGACACCGCAGGAACCGGACCGGGATTGAGGCGCCGGATCCTGACCAGCCAGCGGATCGACGAGGTTCTGGCGCTGATCCCCGAGGCGATGACCTGCGCTGAGCACGAACAGGTGGCGGCATGAGTGATCCCGATGCAATCTGGGCCTCGCTTCCGGTGCCGGCCCTGGTGCTTGATGAAAATGACATGATCGCGCGGATCAATCCGGCGGCCGAAGGGTTTTTGATGACCTCGTCGCGTGCCCTGATCGGCCAGCCGGTCTGGGACAAGCTGGCGGTGAATGCGCCGCTCGAAGAGGCCTTTGAGAGGGCGCGTGCCAATAATGCGCCGCTTTTTGTCAATGATGTCGATGTCGGCAATGGCGAACGCGCACCGATGCAGTGCAATTTGCAGGTTTCGCCGCTGGCCGGGCAGCCGGGGCATATGCTCATGCTGATCAGCCCGCGCGAACTTGCCGGGCGCATGACCCAGAACAGCAGCGTCAAGGCTGCGGCCAAATCGGCGATCGGCATGGCCGAGATGCTGGCCCATGAGATCAAGAACCCGCTGGCCGGGATCACCGGCGCGGCCCAGCTTTTGTCGATGACACTTAGCCCCGAAGACCTCGAGCTGACCGATCTGATCGTCAGCGAAAGCCGCCGTATCGTCGCCCTGCTTGAACGGGTGGAACAGTTTGGCAATATCGTTGCGCCGGATCTCAAACCGGTGAACCTGCATGATGTTCTCGATCGTGCGCGGCGCTCGGCGATGCTTGGCTTTGCGGCGCATATGTCCTGGACCGAGGATTACGATCCCTCGCTGCCGCTGGCGCTTGGCGATGCGGATCAGCTTTTGCAGGTGGTGCTGAACCTCCTCAAGAACGCAGCCGAGGCCGCGGGTGGCAAGCCGGGCACGATCCGCCTGCGGACATATTACGAGCAATCGCTGCGCGTGCGCGGCCGGGATGGCACGGAAAAGGCCCTCCCGCTTCAGATCGAGATCATCGACGATGGTCCCGGACTTCCGCCTGCGATTGCCGAGGATGTGTTCGACCCCTTTGTATCGGGGCGTGAAAACGGCACCGGGCTGGGGCTGGCGCTCGCGGCCAAGATCATTTCGGATCACGACGGCTGGATTTCGGTCAATTCGGTACCGGGACGCACCGTGTTCCGGATTTCGCTGCAACGAGCAGAAACAAACTGATAAGGAGCTTGAACGATGGATGGCACGGTACTGGTTGCGGATGATGACCGCACGATCAGGACGGTTCTGACGCAGGCCCTTACACGAGCCGGGTGCAAGGTGCATGCCACATCAAGCCTGACCACGCTGATGCGTTGGGTCGGCGAGGGCAAGGGCGACGTGGTGATCAGCGACGTGATGATGCCCGATGGCAATGGCCTTGAGATGCTGCCCAAGATCGCCCAGGACCGACCCGGATTGCCGGTGATCGTGATTTCGGCGCAGAACACCATCATGACGGCGATCAAGGCGGCCGAGGCCGAGGCCTATGATTACCTGCCCAAGCCGTTTGATCTTCCGGATCTGATGAAACGCACGGCGCGAGCACTCGACCTGCCTCAACTGGCCCTG
>NZ_CAJXIP010000133.1 GCF_913054395.1 uncultured Roseovarius sp. | reverse complement strand
ACGCGACCATCAAGGCCGTACATGTCACGCCCGGCGGTCAGATCGACGCCAAGGATCTGCTCGTCGAATTCGAATAGCGCGGGGTCGCGCACCACGATTGAGCCTTTTCAAGACGCGCGAATCCGAAGATGGTTCGCGCGTCTTTGCTTTGGTCCGGGGGGCACGCGACAGATGCATAAAATTCTGGTTTTCACCGATATCCACATCCTGCCCGAAGGCGAGACGATCATCGGGCTCGACCCTTTCGCGCGCTTCACCCAAGGGCTTGCCCATGCGCTTGAACGGCACCCCGATGCCGAGCGGATCGTGCTGTGCGGCGATCTTGCCCATAACGCCGCCCCCACGGAATACGCCCGCCTGAAACAGGCGCTTGAGGGTTGCCCCCTGCCGGTAGATCTGATGCTTGGCAATCATGACCGGCGCGGGCCGTTCCTTGCGGAATTCCCGCAGGTCCCGGTCACCGATGCGGGCTTTGTACAGCAGCACCACGATATCGGCGATTATCGCCTGATCCTGCTCGACACGCTTGACGAAGAGGCTGATGACACCCATTCGGGGCACCTCTGTGCCCATCGCCTTGACTGGCTGGACCACGCATTGGCCACGGCAGGCAAGCGCCGGGTGGTGGTCTTTACCCATCATCCGCCGATGATCACCGGGTTTTCCGGCATGGACTGGATCGGGCTTCACAATCGTAGCGAGTTGATCGAACGGCTGGTGGCACATGGCGGCGTGGCACAGATCGTCAGCGGCCACATCCACCGCACGATCCAGGGTGCGGCGGGCGGTATCCCGGTCAGCGTCTTCAAGAGCCCCTGCCACCAGATGCCGATGGCGCTTGGGTTTCAGGACTCGAGCCTGTCGATCGACGAGCCGGGCGCCTATGGTATCCTGCTGCTACATGGTGACGGGGTGATCGTGCACACCGAGGATTTCACACTGCCCCCGCAGACGCCCGAGGTATACGGCTGACAGAAGGCGGTTGGCGTTTTGCGCCGGAACCTCTGGCCGGTACGCGCAACCTGCTCGCACCCCGGCCCCGTGCCTGCCCCCCTGTCTACCCCGTGTCACGGGCTTCCCCCTTGCGAAAAAATCGGCAATGATGGGTCATGGACTGAGATCCGCCGCGCTGCGCAAGCCGCCCGGCGGATGAGGGAGGAACCAATCATGTGCCGAATATTTGCCGGGCAGGACCCGGACCGCTATGCCCTTGAAACCCGCCGGATGCGCCTTAACGGTCAAAGTACCAGCATCCGGCTGGAAAACTCTTTCTGGGGCATTCTTGATGAAATCGCCTTAAATGAGGGGTTATCGACCCCGGCGTTTGTGTCAAAACTTCACTCCGAGGTGCTTGAATTGCGCGGTGAGCCGCAAAACTTTACCTCGCTGTTGCGCTGTACCTGTCTGATCCACCGCGAAACCGGACTTGACGACGACAGCCGCCAGATCGCAGCGGAATAACCGCGCGGGCATGTAGTAGCGGTTTACTACCTGCCCACCGCGAGCCTTGGTAACATTTCCGGACCAAACAAACTGATCCGGAGGGAAAATGGCCAAAGCCATTCACAGCATGATCCGCGTCCTGGACGAGGCGCGATCGGTCGAGTTTTACCGCAGGGCCTTTGGGCTTGAGGTGGCGGACCGGCTTGATTTCGAGAAATTCACCCTCGTCTACATGTCCAATCCCGAAAGCGCGTTCGAGGTCGAACTGACCGTCAACAAGGGCCGCACAGAACCTTATGACCTTGGCGATGGCTATGGCCATCTCGCCGTTCTGGTCGAGGATCTGGCAAGCGAGCATGCCCGCTTTGTCGAAGCGGGCCTTGAGCCGCGCAAAATCGTGGAATTCGCGCCCGACGGCAAACTTGTCGGCAAGTTCTTTTTTGTCGCCGACCCGGATGGCTATGAAATCGAGGTGCTCGAGCGAGGCGGGCGTTTCAAATAAAGCGCGGGCGCGATTGCGCCTGTTTTGACCAATTGGGAGGAGAACCAATGACTGACGTGAAAACCCGAAAAGGGATGACGCGGCGCGAGCTGTTGTCGCGCGCCGTTGCCGCAGGGACCACATTCGTTGTCGGTGCGGGCTTTGTCGCCGGCACCGATGCCGCCTGGGCGCTTGAGACCACCGCGCTCAAACCCGAAACCATGGCGACGCTGATCCAGATGGCGCGCGATATCTATCCGCATGACCATGTGGCGGACGAATATTACGCCATTGCCGTCAAAGGCTATGACAGCGCCGAGTCCGCCCCGGCGGTTGAGGCGGGCATCGCCGCACTCAATGCGGCGGCGGCAGGCAAGGGCTTTGCCGATTACCTGTCGATCGGATGGGAACGCGACCGCGTCGATATCCTGCGCGCCATGGAGGACAGCGCCTTTTTCCAACAGGTGCGCGGCGGTCTGGTGACCGGCCTTTACAACCAGAAAGCGGTCTGGCCGCTGTTTGGCTATGAGGGCGAGTCCTTTTCCAAGGGCGGTTACATCAACCGTGGTTTTGACGACATCAACTGGCTTTGAGCCATAGCCAACCGAGGAGGATTCACTATGGCTGCACCTTTTGATCTGAACGACGATTCTGTGATCGTTGTTATCGGCACCGGCGCCGGCGGCGGCGTCCTGTCGAACGAACTGGCCCAACGCGGCGTAAGCGTTGTGGCATTGGAAGCGGGCGGGCGTTACCTGCCCGAGGATTATATCAACGACGAGTGGGAAAGCTTTGGCCAGCTGGCCTGGCTTGATGCGCGCACCACATCCGGCGACTGGCGCGTGGCAAAGGATTTTTCCGGCCTGCCCGCCTGGATCGTCAAGGCGGTCGGCGGCACCACCACCCATTGGGCGGGCGCATCGCTGCGCTTTCAGGACCACGAATGGAAGGCCGCGTCCACCTATGGCCCGGTACAGGGCGCGAACCTGCTGGACTGGCCAATTGACGGCGCGGAAATGGCCCCTTGGTACGATCTCGCCGAGAAAAAGCTTGGCGTGACGCGCACCAATGGCATTCCGGGCCTGCCGGGATGCAACAACTACAAGGTGTTCGAGGCCGGTGCCAAGACGCTTGGTTACGAAGAAGTCCATACCGGCCGCATGGCGATCAACAGCGAAGAAAATGACGGTCGCATGGCCTGTCAACAGACCGGATTCTGCTTTCAGGGCTGCAAATGGGGCGCCAAATGGTCCGCCGCCTATACCGACATCCCGCGCGGCGAGGCGACCGGCAACCTTGAGGTGCGCGAAAAGGCGCATGTGCAGCGGATCGAGCACGGGCCTGATGGCCGCGTCAATGCCGTGATCTATATCGACGAGAAAGGCACCGAGCACAAACAGATGGCGCGTGCCGTCTGCGTGGCCGGCAATTCCTTCGAAAGCCCGCGACTCTTGCTCAACTCCGCCACCGAGATGTATCCCGACGGGCTTGCCAATAGCTCGGGACAGGTGGGGCGCAACTATATGCGGCACATGACCGGCTCGGTTTACGGGGTGTTCGACAAGCCGGTGAAGATGTGGCGCGGCACGACCATGGCCGGGATCATCCAGGACGAGGCCCGCCACGACACCTCGCGCGGCTTTGTCGGCGGGTATGAGCTTGAGACCCTCTCGCTTGGCCTGCCGTTCATGGCGGCCTTCCTTGATCCGGGCGGCTGGGGGCGCGAATTCACCACCGCGCTTGATTCGTATGAAAACATGGCCGGGATGTGGATCGTCGGCGAGGATATGCCGCAGGAAACCAACCGCGTGACCCTGAACCATGACGTCAAGGATCAGTTCGGCATGCCGGTCGCGAATGTGCATTACTCCGATCACCCCAACGACCGGGCGATGCGCGATCACGCCTACAAGCAGGGCATGGCGATCTATGATGCCGTGGGCGCCACCCGGAGCTTTCCGACACCGCCCTACCCGTCGACGCATAACCTTGGCACCAACCGGATGTCCGAGAACCCGCGTGACGGCGTGGTCAACCGCAATGGCCGGACCCATGACATCGAGAACCTGTTCATCTCGGACGGCTCGCAATTCACCACCGGGGCGGCGGAAAATCCGACCCTGACCATCGTGGCGCTTGCCATCCGGCAGGCCGATCATATTGCGGGCGAACTCTCGCGCGGCGCCCTGTAAACGGGCCTGCGTCCCTCTCCCGGCGCCTTACCTCTCCCCAGGGCGCCGGGGGTTTTTGAATTTGCATGTTTCGGGGCGCTGCGCGGCGGCGCGTGCCGTGCCGGATGCCCGGCATAGCATGGGCAAAGCCGCTCTTGCCCGGGTCACAGGGACCGCTGTTTGGCTTTTGTGAAAAAAATCGGCCAGAGGCGTGCTTTTCCTCTTGCGGTTCAGCGCCATAATTTATAAATCACGCCTCACCCAAGGAAGCGGGCGTAGCTCAGGGGTAGAGCGCAACCTTGCCAAGGTTGATGTCGAGAGTTCGAATCTCTTCGCCCGCTCCAATTTTCCCAAAAATTGGATGCACCGGACCCAAGCAGGGGTCTGCCGACGCCGGTATGGCCACGGCTTCGGATCATTGCACCTACGGCATCAAGACTGCGGTGTTTCACGACTTGCGCGGTCATGGTGCCCGCTTTTCACCTGCATGCTGACAATAAGGCGAGCCGTCCGGATCAAGCCCTACAGCCCTGCGCGCCAAATGCCCCATCTGCCCCCCTGGGCCTTCGGGGGCTTTTGGGCAACGCCCGCCCCGGCTTTACCCGGCATTGCCGCTTGGGACTTGGCGCGCAGCCCTGCGCGGATTATACACCGCCCCAGCAACCAGCGGAGGCCCCATGCGCAGCGCCCAGATCACCAGGAAAACGGCCGAGACCAATATCACTGTTCACATCGACCTTGATGGCACCGGTTCCTATGACAACCAGACCGGGGTTGGCTTTTTCGATCACATGCTGGATCAGCTGGCGCGCCACTCGCTGATTGACATGAAAATCCGCTGTGAGGGCGATCTTCATATCGACGATCACCACACGGTCGAGGATGTCGGCATTGCCCTTGGCCAGGCCCTGAGCCATGCAATTGGCGACAAGAAGGGTATCCGCCGCTATGGTGCCTGCCTGTTGCCGATGGATGATGCGCTCGTACGCACGGCGCTTGATTTGTCTGGGCGCCCGTTCCTGATCTGGAACATAACGCTGCCCACGCCCAAGATCGGCACCTTTGACACCGAGTTGGTGCGCGAATTCTTTCAGGCATTCAGCACCCATGGCGGCGTCACCCTTCATGTCGACGCCCTGCACGGGATCAACAGCCACCACATGGCCGAGGCCGCGTTCAAATCGGTCGCCCGCGCCCTGCGCGAGGCGGTTGAAACCGATCCACGCACCGCAAACGCGATTCCCTCGACCAAAGGCGCGCTCTGAGCCATGACAACAGTCATCGTCGATTACGAATCCGGCAACCTGCATTCCGCCGAAAAGGCGTTCCAGCGGATGGCCTCTGAAACCGGTGCAGGCAGCGTGCTTGTCACCTCGGACCCCGACGTGATCCGCAAGGCGGCGCGCGTGGTACTGCCCGGTGACGGGGCGTTTCCGGCCTGTCGCAAAGAGCTGTTTGACCATCGCGGCGTGTTCGAGGCAATCGAAGAGGCCGTGATCGCCAAGGGCCGCCCCTTCATGGGGATCTGCATCGGCATGCAGATGCTGGCCACGCGCGGGCTTGAGTATCAGGAAACCCCCGGCTTTGACTGGATCGGCGGCACGGTCGAGCATATTGCGCCTGCCGACGACTCCCTGAAGGTGCCGCACATGGGGTGGAACGATCTGGTGATCGACCATCCGCATCCGATATTTGACGGCATCAAGACCGGCGATCACGCCTATTTCGTGCATTCCTATCATTTCCGCGTGGACGATCCGGCGCATCTTTTGGCGCATGCCGATTATGGCGGGCCGATCACCGCCGTGGTCGGGCGCGACACCATCGTCGGCACCCAGTTTCACCCCGAGAAAAGCCAGGATACCGGCCTGCGGATGATTGCGAATTTCCTGAACTGGAAACCCTGAGCGCCTATTTCTCCCAGAGGCGCGGTTCGGCCATTTCAATGGAATTCTTCGCCGGATCACGGAAATAGATCGAGCGCGCGCCGTTCGGCCATTGAAAATCGGCCTCGATCTCAACACCAGCCGCCACCAGCCGCGCGCGCCATGTGTCGAGTGCGGCTCGATCGACAGCGAAACAGAAATGCCCCGGCCCAAGCGTCCCATGCGCTGGCACCGGCAGGTCGGGGTTGCCCGATGGCTTGCAGGTTTCCATCGGGTTGAAAATCAAAAGCACGCCCGCACCCACGCGGTAAAACACGTGCCGATCTGCGACCCGCACGATCCGTTCCAGTCCCAGGACATCACCATAGAACCGCTCGGCCGCATCAAGATCCGCGACATAAAGCGCGGCTTCCAAAATGCCCAAGGGTTCGGGCGCGGATGGCAGGTTCTGATCGGTCATGCCGACATCCTAGCGCAAAAGCGGTCCGGAAAAAACCGGGCCGCCCCTGTCGATAGCGCGGGATTACTGAACTTTTTTCCAGGTCCCGCCGTTGCGGCAGATCCCGAATACACAGCCACTTACGTCAAGCATATCGCCCGTGAGCCGCAACTTGGAGCTATAGGTCTTGTCGCGGTCGGGCGCATAGATCTTGCCCTTGTAGGTGCCGCCGCCCTTGTTCTGGGTCTCGGAGATGATGTTGCGGCCGATCATGGTGCTCGGCTTTTCCTTACCTGTCGAATCGAAGGATTTCACCAGCTTTCCACACAAGGCATCGCCACAGGGCGCAACCTCGATCAGACCGGTATCGCCGTGATCGTCGGGCGCGGTGCGCCATGTGCCCTCAAGCGGATCTGCGACGGCCATGCCCGCGCTGAACATGATCGTGGCCATGGTGAGTACGACTTTCTTCATCTTTGCAATCCTCCGGGATATTTCTGAAGGGGCTTTGCCCCAGTAACCTTACAATTGCCTTACCCCCTGACCCTGTCCACATTGCATTTCGGGTTTGGCCTGTGCAAAAGGCCATGACGTTACGACAGAAAGCCGAAATCATGATTCTTTACCCCGCGATTGACCTCAAAGACGGCAACGCCGTGCGCCTTGTGAAGGGTGAGATGGATCAGGCCACGGTGTTCAACGACGATCCCGCCGCACAGGCGCTGGAGTTCGTGAACGCCGGCTGCGAGTGGCTTCACCTGGTCGATCTGAATGGCGCCTTCGCGGGCGAGCCGGTCAATGCGGCCCCGGTCGAGGCGATCCTTGAACGGTGTGGCGTGCCCGCCCAGCTTGGCGGTGGCATCCGTGACATGGCCACGATCGAACGCTGGCTCTCCAAGGGGCTGGCGCGCGTGATCCTTGGCACGGTGGCGGTGGAAAACCCGGCCCTTGTGCGCGAGGCGGCACGCGCCTTTCCGGGTCAGGTCGCGGTTGGCATTGATGCGCGCAACGGCCGCGTCGCCACCAAGGGCTGGGCGACCGAAACCGATGTGATGGTCACCGATCTTGCTAAATCCTTCGAAGATGCAGGCGTGGCCGCGATCATTTATACCGACATCAACCGTGACGGCGCCATGAAAGGCCCCAATATCGAGGCCACCGCAGAGCTTGCCCATGCGGTCTCGATCCCCGTCATCGCCAGCGGCGGCGTCAGCTCGCTTGACGACCTGATTGCCCTCAAGAATTGCGGCGCGCCGCTTGACGGGGCGATCTCGGGGCGCGCGCTTTATGACGGCGCCATTGACCTAAAACAGGCGCTTGCCGCCCTGCGCTAGCGGATGTTCCCCCGGCGACGCCGGGGGGAGTTACCTTTACTCGCTTGCCGCCTTGCCGGTCAGCTTGCCAAGCGCGCCGGTCATCGTCTTGATATATCCCGCATCCTCGGAAATGCCGCCAAGATCGCCAAGCATCTCCTTGGGGTCTTCATAGGCCAGCCAAGTCTGGCCCGCGCCATCCTGATAGACCAACACCTTGAGCGGCAGGAACAGCCCCGCAACCGCGTTATCCTGAATTGCAGGCGTGCCCAGCTTGGGGTTACCAAAAATCAGAACCTGCGCCGGGGCCAGCTCCATATCAACCTTGGCCGCACCCGCCGCATGATCCACGCGGGCAAAAACCGTCGCCCCTGCCCCGGTCACAGCCGCCTCAAGCCGGTCCATCGTCGTGGCCACATCCCCCGACGAGCGGACCTTTACGATATCGTCATTAGAGGCAAAGGCCGGAAGACCCGCCACACAGACCGCAACAGCCGCAATAAAACGCTTCATTGTAAACTCCCTCATTTTCAAAACTTATCGGCCTTATCCTCTGGCATGTAACGACATTTGCCCATAAACAACGGCGTGAGATCACTGTAACAGCGACAATATGCTCAAAACCCGCATCATACCCTGCCTCGACGTGGCCGATGGCCGCGTGGTCAAAGGCGTCAACTTTGTCGATCTGGTGGATGCCGGCGACCCGGTGGATGCCGCCCGCGCCTATGATGCGGCGGGCGCCGACGAGCTTTGCTTTCTCGACATCCACGCGACCCATGAAAACCGCGGCACGATGTTTGACGTCGTGCGCCGCACCGCCGAGCAATGCTATATCCCGCTGACGGTCGGCGGCGGCGTGCGCAGCGCCAGGGATGTGCGCGCTCTTCTGCTTGCCGGGGCCGACAAGGTAAGCTTCAACTCCGCCGCCGTGGCCGATCCGGACGTGGTCGCGCGCGCCGCCGATCAATTCGGCAGCCAGTGTATCGTCGTGGCCATCGACGCCAAGACCGTCGCCACCGGAAAATGGGAGATCTTCACCCATGGCGGGCGCAAGCCGACCGGCATCGACGCCGTCGAATTTGCCCGTCTCGTGGCCGCCAAGGGCGCCGGGGAAATCCTGCTGACCTCGATGGATCGCGACGGCACGCGGGCGGGCTTCAACCTGCCGTTGACGCGCGCGATCTCGGATGCGGTGGATATTCCGGTGATCGCCTCGGGCGGCGTCGGCACGCTCGATCATCTGGTCGAAGGCGTGACCATCGGCGGCGCAAGCGCGGTGCTGGCGGCCTCGATCTTTCACTTCGGCACCTTCACGATTGCCCAGGCCAAGGCGCATATGGCCGCCGCGGGAATCCCGGT
>NZ_CAJXIP010000132.1 GCF_913054395.1 uncultured Roseovarius sp. | reverse complement strand
CACTGAGGCTAATAGTGCAGAAAACATGCCCCAAGGGCGCCCCGGCCCGTGCCGCCGCCCCCTGAAGGGCCGAAACGCCCGGCGAACAGACCACCTCGATACGCCGCGCGGCATCGCTCACGCCGTGCTCGTCGGGGCCACGATCCAAAAGTTCGAACACAAGCGCGCCCATGGCATAAATCCCCGCATCCCCGGAACAGACCAGTGCCACGTTCTTGCCAAGCGCCGCCTGCTCAAGCGCATAACGACACCGCGCCTCTTCCCCGCCAAGCGGAAAATCCGAGCGGGCCTTGCCTGCGGCGAGCGGACCCAACAGGTCGATGTAAAGCCCATAGCCGACCAGCTCTTCGGCCTCGGCCACCAGGTGGCTGACCTCGGGCGTGCGCCAGGCCGCCTGGCCGGGGCCGATGCCCACGACCGAAAGCCGCCCGCGTGCACGTCCGAGCATCTCGGTGATCGGCTCGGCGCTTCGGGTCAACGCGCAGGTGGCATTGGCGGTCTTGCGTTTCGCCACCACAAGGTCACCGCCTACGGCCAGGGCCGCGCCCTCACAGACACCATGACAGCCGACCTCGGCAAACACCACATCGGACGGGTTGGCCAGCCCCGCGGCCTGATCTTCAAGCTCGGCGGCGGTGAACAGGCGGAAGGGCACGCCAAGGCGGCGTGCCACTTCGTTCATCGCAATCTCATCGGCCTTGAGGTCGATCGAGGCGACACAGGCCACGGCCCCCGGCGCGATCCCCGCACCTGCAAGCGTGTCACAGACAAGCGCCCACATTTCCTCGGCGTCACAGCCGCGCGCACAGCCAAGCCCAAGCGCATAGCGCTGCGGATGATAAACCAGCCGCTCTTCGCCACCATTCACGGGCGCCTCGCTTACGACCAACTCGACCGCGCCGCCGGTATCCTCGACGTCAAAAATCGCCTCGCCCGTCAGGCGAAGCCCCTTGCCAGCAAGCATTAGCGCCATCGCCGCCTTGGCATCCTCGGGATTGGCCAGACGATATCCCAAGGGCGGCTCATCTAGCGCCACCCCCATGGCCACATCGCCCGCCGTGGTCACGGCCGCCACCGCACCAAGACCTGTCGCGATCTCGGCCGCAAGGCGATTGGCCCCGCGATGCCCGCCCAAAAGCGGCACCACGACCGCACCGTCATCCGAAACCGACACCACCGGCGGCTCGGCCCGCTTGTCCGACAACATCGGCGCCACGGCGCGAATGAGGATCCCACTCGCGCAGACCCCCACAACCGGCACCCCGGCGGCAAACAGATCGCGCGCATGGTCAAGCGCGTTGGCAAAGAACGCATCGGCCCGCTCGACGCGCCCGTCGCGCCCGTGCACCTGAGCGCCGATCAATGCGGCCACGCGATGCGCGACCTCCTCACCCGACCGGCTCAGCGCCAGAACAACAGGTTTCACAGCCATGGATCGGCCCCTTTCGTGAGCAAAATCATAGAAAAATACGGGGCCGCCTCAGGCGCCTCCGCCAACGGACAAACCACTTCCTGCGGCAGGCTTGCACGTTCCACGTAAACCGCCCGCGATGTCAGACCGAGGCCGTCGATCACACCGCGGATCTTGGCCATGTGACGCCCGACCTTCATGATGGCAACACTTTCGGCGCCCTCAATCCGGGCACGCAATTCGTCCTCCGGCAAGGGGCCGGGCAAGACTGTCAACCGCTCATTGCGCGCCGCCAGCGGCAGGCCCGCGCGCGCCGCACAGGTGGTGATCGAAGTGACTCCGGGCACCACCTCGACCTCGAACCGTGTGCTGAGGCGCGCAAACAGATACATGAACGAGCCATAAAAAAACGGATCGCCCTCGCACAGGCAGACCACGTCATCGCCCGCCTCAAGTGCCGCTGCGATATCTGCGGCACCAATATCATAGGCCGCCTGTGCAGGCTCGCGCGCGGTGCTCATCGGCACATCCATCGCGATTTCGCGCGCGCCCGTCGGGATTACATCCGCCGCAATCGCCCGCGCGAAACTCTCGCCGCCGGCAAGTGTCGGATAGGCGACGACCCTGGCCTGCGAAATCAGGCGATGCGCCCGAAGCGTCATCAACTCGGGATCCCCCGGCCCAAGGCCCACGCCATATAGCTTACCGACCATGCTCAGACCCGTCTTTCATCTTTCCGGAAATACTCCCGCCGGAGGCGTCCGACACCTGCCACAAGCACCATTCATTCATCGCTTGATAAGGCTCCATTGCGTGACCGGCATCAGCGGCCGCCAGCCTGTCAATCCGCCTACCGGCTCGGCGCGGTGCACCTGAAGCTTGACCAATTGCCCGCCATGGCGCTTGTGCAACTCCAGCAGCAGCGCCTCGCTTTCCAGCGTCACGGCATTGCACACCAGCCGCCCCAGAGGGCGCAGCGCCGCCCAGGCCGTGCGAAACACCGCCTCGGAAAGCCCGCCGCCAATGAACACGGCATCAGGCGGCTCAAGCCCCTCAAGCGCCTCGGGCACGCGGCCTTCGATCAGTTCATGCTTCGGCACGCCAAGCGCCAGCGCATTCGCCGCCGCCAGCGCGCGACGATCCGCGCGCGGTTCGATCCCGATGGCACGCGCATAGCGCGCACCGCGCATCCACTCGACGGCGACAGACCCACAGCCGGTTCCGACATCCCACAAAAGCGCGCCGCGCATCGGCATCAGCTTGGCCAGGGTCGCGGCGCGAACCTCTTGCTTGGTCATCGTGCCGTCATGCTGAAACAAATCATCCGCCAGGCCCGGCACGCGCGGCAAAAGGGCTGCATCTGGCGCGGCCAGGCATTCGACCGCCAGCGTGTTGAACGGCGGCACCACGTGATCCCAGCTTTCCGCACGCCCGTCAAACCGCGCCTCGTCCTGGCCGCCCATATTGGCCAGCACCGTCATCCGCGACTGACCGAACCCGCGCTCAGCCAGGAACCGCGCAATCTGTGCGGGCGTTTCGGCGCCGGTGGTCAGGATCAAGAGCCGCGCATCGGGCTGGATAAAGGCAATCATCTGCTCGACAGGGCGGCCATGCACGGTCAGCGTCTCGACATCCGGCAGGCTCCAGCCCATGCGCGCGGCGGCAAGCTGAAACGCCGAAAGCTGCGGATGATAGACGATCTCGCTCGCCTCCATCGCCCGCCCGATCCGGGCGCCGACCGAAAACCACAAGGGATCGCCGGTGGCCAGGACCACCACCCGGCGCCCCCGATGCAGAGCCAACAGGTCGATCAGCGCATCAAAGGGCGAGGGCCAGGCAACCCTCTCGGCATTGATCCCCTCGGCAAGCTTGTGATGGCGTTCACCGCCGACGATCACCTCGGCGGCCTCGACGATGGCACGGGTGGCGGGCAAGAGCCCGTCCATTCCGTCTTCGCCGATCCCGACAATATGCAGCCATGGATCAGACATGGCGAACCTCGCCCCACCCGGATTTTTCGCCGAAAACTCTCATGCCCGCACCTCCGGCAATCCCGCCGCAAGGGCGTTGACCGCCGCCGAGGCCATCGCGGAACCGCCACGCCGCCCGCGCAGGGCCACGAAATCACAGCCGCGCGGATTGGCGGCCAGTTCGGCCTTGCTTTCGGCCGCGCCGACAAATCCCACGGGAAACCCAAGGATCAGCGCGGGCTTTGGCGCCCCCTGATCCAGAAGTTCAAGCAGATGGAACAGCGCCGTCGGCGCGTTACCGATGGCGACGACCGCCCCTTCAAGCCGCTCGGCCCACAACTCGACCGCCGCTGCCGACCGCGTGTTGCCGATGCCGCCTGCAATACCCGGAACACGCGGATCGTTCAGCGTAACAACGACCTCGTTCTTGCAGGGCAGATAGCGGCGGATGATCCCGGCCCCCACCATCTCGCAATCACAGAGCACCGGAGCCCCGGCGCGCAGTGCCGCGTGCCCGACCGCGAAAGCATTCGCGGAAAAATCGAGCCGGTCGGCCACTTCGACCATGCCGCAGGCGTGGATGAGACGGATTGCCAAATCCTCCATTCCCGGCCCGAACCGGTCAAGGCGCGCCTCGCGCCGCACGGTGGCAAAGCTCATTTCATAGATCGCCGAAGGGCTTTTTTCGTAAGGGCGCACTGTCAGACCTTGCATTTCGCGGTGGCGCCGGACGCCTCCGGCGGGAGTATTTCGGGAAAGATGAAAGCCGTGATCAGGATTTCATCTTGCGTGCGCTTTCAGGCCCATGCGGGTGATTGGCATGGGGATAGGGCGCGTGATGGTGATGGTGATCATGATCGTGGTGGTGGTGATGGTCGTGGCCATGGTGGTGGTGATCATGATCGTGATCATGGTGATGGTGATGGTGCACATGGGCGGCCTCGAGACGGCAGAGACCGGTGCAGAAACTATCACACAGCGCACAATCGGCGACATTCGACCCCGGAGCCGAGGCGCCCTGGCCTTCGACGTGGTGGTGGTGGCTTTCCTGCACCGCGCCCACTTCGGATTCAAACCCCAGCACCTGGGTGCGGTATTTGCACATCACGCAGGTTGGCGGCGGCACATCGCTGAACGCCGGGTGACCGGCGCCATTTTCAGCGGCGAGCGCTGCCCGCTCGGCGGGAGTTACCTGTCGCACGTCTTCCCCCTCAACGGCCAGAATCTGGGTGCGATACTGGCAGGTGCCGCAATTCGGCGGGGGCACGGCGCCAACCTGTTCGGTGATGCGCTCGGCAAAGGTTTCAAGAACCTTGGGGTGATCCCCAAGATAGCCCGCCTTGACGAATTCGATCTGCGGATGCTGGGCGGCGACCTGATCGGTAAAGCCGTAGATGCGGTCGATCAGGATGCCCGAGAACAGGAAATACGGAAAGACGACGACCCGCTTGTAGCCAAGCCGTGTCACGTGTTGCAGGCAGGGCTCGACCAGCGGGAAGGTGACCCCGGAGTAACCCACCTCGCACCAGCCAAAGCCGAGTCCTTCCTGAAGCATCCGCGCGATCTTGGCGACATTGCCGTTGGCGTCCGGATCGGACGCGCCGCGCCCGATCACCACAAGGCAGGTATCATGCAGCGAAACCTCGCCCGAATCGGCGTTGGCACGGTCAATCGCCTCCTGGATGCGCGCGCCTGCGGCGGCGATCATCTTGGGGTCGACCCCGAGTTCGCGGCCATAATGCACCTCGATGCCATGTTTGGCGGCATAGGTATTGAGAACCGTGGGGATGTCATTCTTGGAATGCATGGCCGCAAACAGCATGCCCGGCACCGCCAGGATGCGCTCGCAGCCCGCCTCGCGCAGGCGGTCAAGACCGTCGCGGATCACCGGGTTGGCGAATTCCAGATAGCCGTATTCGGTCATCCAGTCATCGGGCAGGAAGGCCGGAAGCTTTTCCGCCAGAACGCTGAATTCATCGACCGCCGCCTGGCTGCGAGAGCCATGGCCGCAGATCATCACACCGGTTTTCGTCATGGGCGTTACGCCTCCTGCAATTCGTCGTCGGCGGTCTCGTCTTCGGCCTCGTCGCGGGCAGACGCCGCGTCCTTGCGCGCCTTGAGCCCGGCCCAAAGGCCAATCGCGATTGCCGCGCCAAGGGCGGCCGCGCCAAGCCAGTGGCCATGGCCCGCAACCTCGGCCATGTGGCCGGGATGAGCCTGCGCGGCCGTCGCCGTCAGCAGGGTGGTCAGAATGGTGGCAAGTCTCATGCAGGGTCCCCTTTTTGGTCAGGCACGCGATGCCGAAAAGGGGTGAGCGGGGCCTTTGCCCCAGACGATGCGACAACAGCCCCCGATATGGGTCAGCCAATGTTCGCACACCTTTCCGGCCCATCAACGGGCTTCGTCCTGGCCCGCTTATAGGCGGGCAGGGCCGGGCGTGCAAACGAAGAAACGCCGCGCTTGGACTTGATTGCGACATGTGCGCCCCTGCACGGTCTCTGCGCGGTGCCACGGCTTACCATGCGGGGCCGGGCGGCCTAGGTTTCGGACAGGTAAAGGAGCACTGACATGGGCCAACTGGTACAAGGCGTCTGGAAGGACGAATGGTATGACACCGACTCTCACGGCGGCAAGTTTGTCCGCTCGACGGCGGCATTTCGCAACTGGATCACACCGGATGGCCGCCCCGGCGCCTCCGGGTCCGGCGGTTTCAGGGCGCAATCGGGGCGCTATCATCTTTATGTGTCGCTGGCCTGCCCCTGGGCGCATCGCACCCTGATCTTTCGCGCCATCAAGGGGTTGAGCGATCATATCACCGTCTCGGTCGTGCATCCCGACATGCTGTCCGAAGGCTGGGAATTTCGCACCGATTTCACCGGCGCGACCGGCGACACGCTCTATGGCCTGGCGTTTGCGCGCGATATCTATCTCAAGGCCGACCCGGATATATCCGGCCGCGTGACCGTGCCCATCCTTTGGGACAAAGAGCGCGAAACCATCGTGTCGAACGAATCGTCGGAAATCATCCGCATGTTCAACAGCGCCTTTGACGGGATCACCGGCAACCACGATGATTACTGGCCCGAGGGCCTTCGCGAAGCGATCGAGCCGATCAACGCGCGGATATACGACACCGTCAACAACGGCGTCTACAAGGCCGGGTTCGCCACCAGCCAAGAGGCCTATGATGCCGCCGTTTACCCGCTGTTCGACAGCCTGGAGTGGCTTGAGGATCGCCTTGGCACACACCGCTACCTGATGGGGGAGCGGGTGACCGAGGCCGACTGGCGGCTGTTCACCACGCTGATCCGGTTTGATCTGGTCTATCACATGCATTTCAAATGCAACCGCAAGCGCATCGTGGATTACCCCAATCTCTGGGGATACCTGCGTGAATTGTATCAATGGCCGGGCGTGTCAGAGACAGTTAATTTCGACCATATCGTGCGCCACTATCACTATAGCCACGACACGATTAACCCCAACCGGATCATCCCGATCAATCCGCAGCCCGGTTTTGACCTGCCCCACGAGCGCGGCTAGCGATGCCCGCTCAGGCCGGGGCGCGTGTGTAATCCTCGTCACTCACATGCTCCAGCCACTCGGCCACCGACCCGTCAAGCGATTCCTGTATCGCCAGATGGCACATCATCGTGTCGGCCGTCGCGCCATGCCAATGCTCTTCGCCGGGCGGGATCCAGACCGTATCCCCGGCGCGGATCACCCTTGGCGGCGCGCCGCGCACCCCGACCAGCCCAGCCCCCGACAGCACATGAAGCGTCTGCCCAAGCGGGTGGGTATGCCAGGCAGTGCGCGCGCCCGGCTCGAAGGTGACGCGCAGGGCGCGCACCCTTGCGGGGGCGGGCGCTTCGACGATAGGGTCCTGCCAGACCCGCCCGGTGAACCAGTCCGACGAGGCCAGACGGCTTGGATTCGTGCTGCTGAAAATATCCATGATCGGGTCTCCCTGCTGTTGCACCGGCATGTTAGCCTCTTATAAGGGCGCGGCAACTCTGCTTTGTCGGCGGGTTCGGCTTGGAACTTCACAAATCCCTGCTGATTTAAGCCCCGAATCCCTTGACGCCCCGGCGCTTTGGGCCTAATGACCCAAGACGGAATTCGGGGCGCTGCCGTTGGCGGTGCCCGTTTGTATTAAAGAAGGGCCACGACGCGCCCTGGACCCAAGACGAGGATGACCCCATGTCGCGCCGCTGCGAACTGACCGGAAAAGGCCCGATGGTTGGCAATAACTCCAGCCACGCCAATAACAAAACACGTCGTCGGTATCTGCCGAACCTCAACGATGTAACGCTCCAGTCCGAAACCCTGAACCGTGGCATCAAGCTCCGGATCTCGGCCTCGGCCCTGCGCAGCGTTGATCACCGTGGTGGGCTTGATGCCTTTCTTGCCAAGGCCAAGGACGACGAACTGTCCGCCTCCGCGCTGAAGGTCAAGAAAGAGATCGCCAAAGCACAGGCCGCAACCGCAGCCTGAGCCATCGCGCTCTGACCGAGAAATTCTGAAACAGCCCTGCGCATTTGCCGCGGGGCTGTTTCCTTTTGTCGCTTGGTCTTGCCCGACGCAGGGCCTATATCGGGCCAGGATGATACCGCTGCGCCCCATAATGACCCTCGGGCTTTGCCTGTTGATGGCCCTCACAAGCCAGACCATGGCGGTGGCGCGCGGCGCCGCCTCGCCGGTGGGAACCATGGTGCTGTGCACCGGCACCGGACCGGTGACCGTCATGGTCGATGCCAACGGGCAGCCGACCGGCACGGCACATATTTGTCCCGATTGCGCGCTTGGCCTGTTTCACGCCCTCGCCCCGGCCCCGCTTGGCGTGCCGCATCTGACAGAGGCCAGCGCCCTTGAACCTTTTGAAACAACGTCTGAAATCGGGCATGTGGCCCGCGCCGCCTTCCGGGCCCGCGCACCGCCACTGCGCGCCTGACCTGCATCCCTTCCCGTTTCATATTTCCGACCTTCAAAAGGAGTAGACGCAATGTCGCTCAAATCCACTCTGATCGCGGCGCTTGCCGTTACCACCCTCGCCCTGCCGGTCTTTGCCCAGGACATCGACGTGATGGATCCCTATGCCCGCAGCGCAAGCCCCATCGCCAAGACCGGCGCGGCCTTCATGCTGATCAACAACAACGGCGACACCGATGATCGCCTGATCGAAGCACGCTCGCCGTTGGGCAAGCTGGTTCAGCTTCACACCCATATCCAGACCGGCGAGGGCGTGATGAAAATGACCCATGTCGAAGAAGGCTTTGCCGTGCCAGCGGGCGAGACGCTTGTCCTGCAACGCGGCGGCAATCACGTGATGTTCATGGGCCTCGAAAAAGGCTTTGAGGCGGGCGATACCGTGCCGCTGACGCTGGTCTTTGAGAAATCCGGCGAGATCACCCTTGATGTGCCCGTCGACCCGACCCGCAAGCCCAAAGAGGGCCACGGCAAAATGCACGGCTCCGGCAACTAGGCCGCGCGCGGTGCGGGCCTAACCGCCAAGCACCGCGTCAACCCACTCCGGCACAATGACCGAGGCGCGGCCCAACCGCGTCTCGGCGAAATCACGGGTGTTATACGAGGCTTCCAGGTTAAGCTCGATCGTATGCGCCCCGGCCCGCCCGGCATGCTGGGCAAAGGCCGCCGCCGGATAGACATTCCCCGAGGTACCGATCGCGGCGAACACAACCGCCTCTTCCAGATGGGTC
>NZ_CAJXIP010000131.1 GCF_913054395.1 uncultured Roseovarius sp. | reverse complement strand
TGCGCGCTGAATATCTGGCGATCTGAACCGGATCGCCTGCCCCATATCGCTTTTTCGTTGGGGGCGGGCATCCGTTTGTCATCGCCCCCAACGAAAAGGTCCAACATGTCCGATACCACCTATCCCCCCTCTGCCGAGTTTGCGGCCAACGCCCATATCGACGCCGCGGCATACGAGAAAATGTATGCAGATTCGATCAACGACCCCGCGGCATTCTGGGGCGAGCATGGCAAGCGCATCGACTGGATCAAGCCCTTCACCAAGGTCAAGGATGTCAACTTTGACTTCGGCAATGTCGCGATCAACTGGTATTCCGACGGCACGCTGAACGTCGCGGCCAACTGTATCGACCGCCATCTTGCGACCCGCGCCAATCAGACAGCGATCATCTGGGAGCCCGATGATCCAAATGAGGCCGCGCAGCACATCACCTACCGCGAATTGCACGACAACACCTGCCGGATGGCCAATGTCCTCAAGGATCTGGGCGTCACACGCGGCGACCGGGTGGTGCTTTACCTGCCGATGATCCCCGAGGCCGCCTATGCCATGCTGGCCTGTGCGCGGATCGGCGCCATTCATTCCATCGTCTTTGCCGGCTTCAGCCCGGACGCCCTTGGCGCGCGGATCAACGGATCGAACGCCAAGGTGGTGATCACCGCCGACGAGGCCCCGCGCGGCGGGCGCAAGACCGCGCTCAAATCCAACACCGACGCCGCGCTTTTGCATTGCGATGACCGGGTCAAGAACCTTGTGGTCAAGCGCACCGGCGGTCAGACCACATGGACCGAGCGCGATTACGACTGCACCGCCCTGATGGCTGCGGCCTCGACGGAATGCCCGCCCGAGGAAATGAACGCCGAAGACCCGCTTTTCATTCTCTACACCTCCGGTTCCACAGGTCAACCCAAGGGCGTGGTGCACACATCGGGCGGCTACCTCGTCTATGCCTCGATGACCCAGGAACTGGTGTTTGACTATCACGAGGGCGATGTTTTCTGGTGTACCGCCGATGTCGGCTGGGTCACCGGCCACAGCTATATCGTCTATGGCCCGCTGGCCAATGGGGCCACCACGATCATGTTTGAAGGCGTGCCCACATATCCCGACGCAAGCCGCTTCTGGCAGGTCTGCGAAAAGCACAAGGTGAACCAGTTCTACACCGCCCCCACCGCCCTGCGGGCGCTGATGGGTCAGGGTAATTCCTTTGTCGAAAAATGTGACCTCAGCGACCTCAAGGTGCTTGGCACCGTGGGCGAGCCGATCAACCCCGAGGCCTGGAACTGGTACAATGAGGTTGTCGGCAAGGGCAAATGCCCGATTGTCGACACCTGGTGGCAGACCGAGACTGGCGGTCACCTGATGACCCCCCTGCCCGGTGCCACCGCGACCAAGCCGGGCTCTTGCACGCGGCCCTTCTTCGGGGTTCAGCCGGTCATCCTTGATGCGACATCAGGCGTTGAAATCACCACGACCGAGGCCGAAGGCGTACTTTGCATCAAGGATAGCTGGCCCGGTCAGATGCGCACGGTTTTCGGCGATCACGAGCGGTTCGAGAAAACCTATTTCTCGGATTACAAAGGCTATTACTTTACCGGTGACGGCTGTCGGCGTGACGCGGACGGCTATTACTGGATCACCGGGCGGGTTGACGATGTGATCAACGTCTCGGGGCACCGCATGGGCACCGCCGAAGTCGAAAGCGCCCTTGTGGCACATGCACAGGTGGCCGAGGCCGCCGTGGTCGGCTATCCGCATAATATCAAGGGTCAGGGCATCTATGCCTATGTTACCCTGATGAACGGGGTCGAGCCAACCGAAGATCTGCGCAAGGAGCTTGAAAAATGGGTCCGCACCGAGATCGGCCCGATTGCCAAGCCCGATCTTATCCAATGGGCGCCAGGCCTGCCGAAAACCCGCTCTGGCAAGATCATGCGCCGCATCCTGCGCAAGATCGCCGAGGATGACTTTGGCAGCCTCGGTGACACCTCGACGCTGGCCGATCCCTCGGTGGTCGACGAACTGATCGAAAACCGGATGAACCGCGGCTGACACCGCTCAGACGCGCCGCATTTATGGCCCCCGTCCGGTTCCTACCGGGCGGGGGTTTCTTCTGGCGCCGTTAACCAGATCGTTCAAAATCAGTTCGAACTTTGGCAAGGATCCGTTAACATCGGATGCGGGGGCGAACCTGGACGAGGTAACTCATGTTCACCGCAATCTCATCGCCAATCCTGCCATTGGCCCCAACACCGCCAGGCAGGACGGAACCGGCACAGACCACAACCGCGATCACACCCGCGATCACCGGCACGGCATCGGCAGTCTCAAGCCCCATACCGCCGGGTGCGGTGTTTTCCGTTCACCCCCCCGACACCACAACCCGCGCGACCGCCCTCGATAACGGCCCATTGCGCAGTGCGGCACCCGAGGACCGGGCACGCCGCAAAGCCGCAAGCGCAGCCCCGCGCCACTTGTTCGAGGCCGTGATCAAAGAGGCAAGAGCCCCTATCGGACCGCCGGCGCAGATCTATGAAGAGTCCGCCGCCATCGCGGTTGACGACCCGGCCAAGCCGACGGCACACGCCCACCCGCCGCTGCTGGCTGAGGTCTGAGCGCAGAGCACCCGTTGTCCGTGGTTGATACGGATCAATCTCGCTTCGACGTCTTGGGAATATGCTTGGTCTCAGAAGAGCGGCAAAACGGTTGCCGACATTTTCACGGGAGATCCACCATGCGACATCAACTTCTGACATTGGCTTGCGCGGCATCCCTGGTGCTATCGGCCTGCGATGCGCCCCCAAGCAACCGCGAACTCACGGGTGGCGTGATCGGCGCGGCGGGCGGGCTATTGCTGGCCTCGGCCTTTGACGCCAATCCGGGCTGGACCATCTTGACAACCCTCGCAGGGGCCGCAGCGGGGACATTGGTGGCACGCAACACAGCCACTAACCAATGCGCCTATGCCGTTGGCGATGGCACCTATCGGTCTGTGCCCTGCTGACCGGCAAAGCGCCTTGCCCCCTTGCGTGCGCGCCTCGCGAGGCTAGCGCGCAAGGGACGGATGAACCGCCCCCAAGCCCTGTCAGCCGCGCCCACGATACGGCGGCACGCCCTGATCGGGAATCCAGACACCATCGGGCATCGGCCCGGTCTGATAGAACACGTCGATCGGGATACCCCCGCGCGGATACCAATAGCCGCCAATCCGAAGCCATTGCGGATCGAGAAAATCCACCAGCCGACGGGCGATACTGACGGTGCAATCCTCGTGAAAGGCGCCGTGATTGCGGAAGCTGCCAAGAAACAGCTTGAGCGATTTGCTTTCCACCAGCCATTCACCCGGCACGTAATCAATCATCAGATGGGCAAAATCCGGCTGGCCGGTCATCGGACAGAGCGAGGTGAACTCGGGCGCGGTGAAGCGCACGTTATAGGCCACATCCGCCTGCGGGTTTTGAACCCGTTCAAGCACCGCCTCTTCCGGGCTCTGCGGCACCACGGTGGCACCACCCAACTGTTTGAGGTTGCTATAGATCGTTTCGTCGCTCATCCGGGTTTCTCCTGTCAAACACCGCGTTTGTTGCCCCAAAGCATTACATGCAATTGCGGTAGCACCTTTGCGCCGAACCAGCGATCCCCGATCACCCGGTCGACAAGCCAAAGCATCCGCGCATCAACACCCTCTTGGTCGACCACGGCATCGTCATCGTCCGGCGGCGGTGGCGTGTGATTGCCCGGTTGAAGATAGACCGGAAGATCGGGGTAACGCCCGGCAACCTCTCGGGCCCATTGGTAATCGACCTCATCAAAGACCACGATCTTGAGAACGCTCGGCGCACCGTTTGCCGCCGCGACGCATTGCGCGAAAATATCCCAATCCACCACCATCCCGCTTGAGGGCGGTTTGGGACTAAGCACAAGCATATCAAGATCACGAAACCAGCGCCGCGCAACAGACCCCTGGGTTTCCAGGGCAAACCGATATCCCTTGCCCTGTCCCATCCGGATCAACCCGCCCAGTGGTTGAATGGCCGGATTGCCACCCGAAAGCGAGACCATCAAGGGCTGACCGCCGGACAGGGCCTCGATCCTGGCCATCACGGCCTCTGGCGTCATCGGCGTCCAGGTGTCGCGATATGCGCTATCCACCGCATGCAGGCTGTCGCACCAGCTACACCGATAGTCACATCCGCCAGTGCGCACAAAAACCGTCGGCACGCCAATCAGCGCCCCTTCGCCTTGAATGGTCGGGCCGAAAATCTCGGCGATGCGGAGTGTCTCTTCGTTGGTCACGGACGATATTCCGCCCATGTTTTCGGTGTCTCGCTGACCTTTGCCGCCGAGACCTCGGGCCAGCGGGCATGCGCCCAATCATAGAAATGCTTGGCCATCCGCTCGGCGGTGACGCCATCATCCCCAAGAATATCGTTCAGGTGGCGATGATCGAGCGTGTCGTCGATATAGCGCTTGAGCGGCGCCAGATCGAGGTAATCGCGCACGAAACCATGTGCGTTCAGCTCTCTCGAGGCCAATTCGATCACGACGATATAGTTGTGCCCGTGCAGGCGCGCGCATTGGTGATCCTCTGGCAAGCCCTTGAGCTGATGCGAGGCCGAGAAATGAAATTCCTTGCTGATCCGATACATCACTCTTCCCTCTCGGCCAGAGCCGTCAACCAGAAGGCCGGGTCGTCGTATTGCGTCGGATCAATCACTCCGGCGAGATGAAATGCCTCGCGCCGCTCGACGCAGGTGCCGCAACGCCCGCAATGATGTGCGCCGCCCTTGTAGCACGACCATGTCTGCGCGAAGGGCGTGCCGTGGGCCGCGCCATCGGTAACGATATCGGCCTTGGACCCGGTCACGTAGGGCGTGTACAGGCGGATATCGGCATAACCGTCAAGCGCCTGATCCTGCATGGCCTGAAAGGCCTCAATAAAGCCCGGCCGACAGTCGGGATAGATGAAATGATCGCCGCCATGCACCGCCGTCGCCACCGCGTCGGCCTTTTGCGCCGCCGCCATGCCAAAGGCGATGGTCAGCATGATCGCGTTGCGATTGGGCACGATGGTCACTTTCATCGTCTCTTCGGCATAATGCCCGTCAGGCACAGCAATATCATCGGTCAGGGCCGAACCGCCAAGCGCGGCGCCGATCGCGCGAATATCGATGATGCTATGCGCCACGCCCAAACGCGTCGCGCAGGCGGCGGCAAACTCCAGCTCCTTGGAGTGACGCTGACCGTAATCAAAGGACAACAGCCCCTTGAGATTCTGTTCAGCAGCAACTTTATGCGCGAGCGACACGGAATCGAGCCCGCCCGAGCAGATGACGATGGTATCCATATATAACCCTTGTTTTGAGCGGGTAGGCTGCGACCGCATGGGGCGCATCTAAGGCGTTTGGCCCTCAAACGCAAGTCGGCGCATTTTCTTCTGCGTCGAAAAGGCCCTGAGATATTTCACAGGCAAACCCTAGGCATCCAGACGCGCGCGCAGCTCGGTTTTCAGAACCTTGCCGTAATTATTTTTCGGCAGCTCGTCTACCATGACATATCGCTTGGGCCGCTTGAAGCGGGCAATACGCTCAAGGCAATGCGCGTCCAGCGCCCCCTCTTCAACCCGTGCCCCCACCTCGGGCACTACAAAGGCGACCACCACCTCGCCCCATTCAGGATCGGCGCGCCCCACGACCGAGACCTCGGACACCGAGGGATGGGTCAAAAGCGCCTCTTCCACCTCGCGCGGATAGATATTGCTGCCGCCCGAGATGATCATGTCCTTGGAACGGTCCTGAAGCGTCACATAGCCGTCTTTGTCCATCACCCCGACATCGCCGGTCAAAAGCCAGCCCCGCGCGAAGGCCTTTCCAGTGGCGTCAGGGTTCTGCCAATAGCCGGGCATCACGGCATCGCCGCGCACCATGATCTCGCCCGCCTGTCCAAAGGCAAGCGCGCGGCCCTCGCCATCGCCGATCCGCACGTCAACCGCCGACTGCGCGCGCCCGACCGAGGCAAGACGCTCGCGCCAACGGGCGTGGCTTCGGTCGCTGACATCCGTGCGCGGCAAGGCGGTTATCGCCATCGGACATTCGCCCTGACCGTAAATCTGGATGAAAATATCGCCGAAATGATCAACCGCCTCGATGATATCGGCAAGATACATCGGCCCACCGGCATAGACGATACTGCGCAGGCCCTCACCGGATGCGCCGAAGTCCCGCGCATGGGCGGTCAGGCGCTTCACCATCGTCGGCGCCGCGAACATATGCACCCGGCCATGATGGCGCGCGAGGTCGAGGATTTCGGCCTCGTCAAATCCGCCGGACACCGGACAGATATGGCGCGCGCCGCGCAGCACATGAACCATCGCATAAAGCCCGGCGCCATGGCTCATCGGGGCGGCATAAAGCGTGGCATCCTGCGGGCTTACCGCATCCACATCCGCCAGATAGCTGAGCGACATCGCCACAAGCATCCGGTGGGTGATCATCACCCCCTTGGGCCGCCCGGTGGTCCCGGATGTATAGAACAGCCAGGCAAGATCATCCGGCGCACGCGTCGTGATGTCGCCAATGGGCGCCGTCTCCAGAGCATCGCCTTCGTGCATGTCCATGACCCGTGCGCCCGTATCGCCCAGATCCTGCGCCAAAGCACCGCTGGCCAGCACAATGCGCGCGCCCGCGTCCTTCACGATCCAGGCGGCCTCGGCGGCGTGCAGCTTGGCATTGATCGGCACCACGACGGCCCCGGCGTACCATACCCCGTAAAGCGCGATCAGATAGGCCGGGCTATTGGCCATGAAGATTGCCACCCGGTCGCCCGGCGCGATCCCCTGGCCCACAAGCCACCCCGCGAGCCTGCGCGCGTCCGCGTCAAAACCCGCATAATCGGCCAGGCATTCCTGACCCAGATAGATTGCGGGCCACTCGGGGCCTTTACGCGCCGCACGATCCAGCCAGACACCGATGTTCATCCGCTCCGCCCCTTGTTCACAGGCCTGTATCAAACCATTCCCGGCGCCCGGCATCAATTGTGAATATCCACGCAATTCCCTTGGAGCGCCGCGCGCGGCAGGGCATAAAGGCGGGATGGAGATCAAAGAGCTTGCCTTCGATCATGCCCCCGTGGGGCTTGCGGTGCTGGAACATCGCATCATCCGGCAGTGCAATCAGCAGTTTGCCGCGATCTTTGGCGACACGCCCGCGGCCTATCCCGGCGTTCCGCTGGCGCGGTTTTACCCCTCGATCGAGGATTACCGCCGGATTGGCGAACGCAGCCTTGCGATCATGCGCAAGACCGGGCGTTATGCCGACGAGCGGGTGATGAAGCGCGCCGACGGAACATTGTTCTGGTGCCGGGTCCGCGGTCAGTCGGTGACCCCCGATACCCCGTTCCAGCGCGGCATTTGGTCATTTTCCGATCTCTCGGAGGAACGCCCGCTCGTGCCCCTCACGCAGCGCGAGCGCGAGGTGGCGATCCTGACCTGCCGGGGGCTGACCTCCAAGGAAATCGGGCTTGAGCTGGGGCTATCCTATCGCACGATCGAGATCTATCGCGCCCGGCTTCTGGAAAAATTTCAGGCCCGCAAGCTTGCCGAGCTTGTTGCGAAACTTTCGGGCATGCCCCTCTGAAAGGCGCCAGTTTGCCTAGATTTAAGGCCGCTCCCTCGCAATCCTGACCCAAAAGGTCCATGTAGGGGGGCAAATGGCTGCTTTTCTCGGGCTACAGCTTAGCCTATAAGCGGCGAAAACGAATGCCATGGGCCCGTGTCGGGCATCATCGCTTTTGGTCGAGGAACCTGATGTCAAATAATACGTATGAATCGGATGTGGCCTTCATTAAGGCCTTGGCAGAACTGCTGAATGAAAACGATCTGACCGAACTATCGGTCAAGCGTGAATATGGCGAGGATGACACGCTCAACGTGCGGGTCAGCCGCCGGGGCGAAACCGTGACAACCCAGGTTGTATCGGCGCCCGCCCCTGCGCCCGCCGCGGCCCCGGCGGCACCGGCAGCGGCAGATGGCACCCGCATCTTTGCATCGCCCCTTGCCCGCCGTATAGCAGCAGACAAAGGTCTGGATCTGGCAACACTGCAGGGCTCCGGCCCCCGAGGTCGCATCGTTAAGGCAGATGTCGAAAACGCTGTGGCTGCACCAAAACCAGCCGCTGCCCCGGCTGCAGGCTCGGCTGCAGGCGCGCCGCGCTGTCCGGATCGACCACGCCGATCTGCGAAATCCGGCGCCAGAGCGCATCCGGGCCGTCCACGAACTTGGCCAGAGGATCGGCCCCGTCCGGCAGCGGCATGTCACGGGCATAGGCAGGCAGATGGAGCCAGCCCGTCGGGCCGTCACTCTCGGCCAATGGCGCCCGCAGGTCGTCGGCCAGAGCCGCGCCAAGCGCCTTTTCATAGCCGGGCGTGACCCGCAGGTCATCCATGACCTGCCCCCCCTCGGCCGTGTCGCGTTCCACCAGTTTCGCCAGCGCCGTGACTTCGGCCCGCAGGGCGCCAAGCTCGCCTTCGGCCTCGGAGCGCTGTGCCCGGGCCTCGGTTTCATGCGCCTGCGTCTGGGTGCGCAGTTCATCCGCTTCGGCCAGAGCCTCTTCGGCCAGTTCCGCCGCGTCCCGCGCCTCTTCCTCGGCTTCGACGGCCGTTTCAAACGCCTCTTCCGACCCGGCAAGCGCCTCCCGCGCGAGGCCCATGGCCGCCTGAGCCCGTGTGCCTTCTGCCTCTGCCCGGTCCAATGCGCGGCGGCAATCCTCGACCGATCGCTGCGCCGACTGGTGGCGGGCGGCGAGGCGGGCGACGTCTTCTGTCACCTGCGACAGGTGATCCTCGCCCGTCTGCAGAATCACGGCAGAGTCCCTGGCCAGCTCTGCGGCTTCCTCCATGCGGTCCTCGTGGCCCTCGCCCGCCTTGGCGAGTTCCCGCTTTTCCCATTCCAGCCGTTCGATGGTCTCGCCCGCGTCCTTGTTGAGGCCAGTTTCGCGATCAATGTCATTGCCGAGCTGCTGGATCCGGTTGTTCAGCCGCTCGATGCTCTGGCGGGCCTGCGCTTCCTGATCGGACAGGGCATCGCGCTGCACCACAAAACGCTGCAGGATCGCGGCCGCAATCGCCTCCTCCTCGCGCAGCGGTGGCAGGCTCTCTTCGGCGTCGGCGCGTTTGACCGCAGCCGCGCGGGCCAGCGCCTCTGCCTTG
>NZ_CAJXIP010000130.1 GCF_913054395.1 uncultured Roseovarius sp. | reverse complement strand
AGCAACGAGGATAATCAAGAAAGGACAGACCAATGCGATCACCGATTTCCATTCTCGCGACCGCGCTTGTGACACTCTCCACACCCGCACTCGCAGAAACGGCCGACACCACGCCCCAGTCGCCATTTGCAGCGCCCACCCTGATCCAGTTCGACGGACCGACAGATGCCACCACCCCGACCCTGTCAACTCATAGCCGCGCCACGCTAAGCGGCACCGCCAACTGGACCGGCTTTTATGCCGGCGGGCAGATTGGCTTTGCCAACCTCGACACCAACATCTCGAACAGTGATGACGACGTCATCGGCGGTCTTGTGCTTGGCTATGATTATGATTTCGGCCAGTGGGTTCTTGGCGGCGGCATTGATTACGACTTTGCCGACCTCGATGCGGGGGGCACCACCACGGTCGAGGAAATCTTCCGCCTCAAACTGCGTGGTGGCTACAAGATCGGCAAGGGCCTGCTTTATGGCACAGGCGGCTATGCCAATGCAGACACCAACAATCGCGGCGATGACGATGGCTGGTTCATCGGTGGCGGCTATGACTATATGATCAGCGACAGTTTTTCGCTGGGCGGCGAGGTGCTCTATCACGAGTTTGACAACTTCAACTCGACCGGCACCGACATTGAGGCCACCACAGTTCAGCTGCGCGCCACGTTCCGTTTTTAATCGCGGTTTGGCGCAGCCGAGGCGGGCATATACCCTCGGGCATGCCCGCCCGCTTGTTTCGACAAGGCCCAAGGCCCTATTTACGGGCCAACCGTTGCGACACGGCAACAGCCCCCCGCAAGAACCCGCCGGACCCCCCGCTTTTTAAGCGTTGAGCCGCCGATCACATCGGTGTGAGTGTCCAAATATTCCCGCAGTCTTGTCCCATATCAATCTCGAACCAATATGATCGTGTACGGCAATACCGTGCCCTTGGCGCATCCATCTCAATTCAATGCGCCTGCGGCGATCACTATATTCCGAAAGGAGCATGACATGATGAAGACAACAACAGCGCTGGCAACCGTTACCGCCCTTATGGCCGCCCCCGCATTCGCTGGCTCGGCTGCGGCACCGGCGCCTGATCCGGTTATCGAAACCGCCGTTCCCGTCGCCCCGGCCACCCCCAACTGGACCGGCTTCTATGCCGGTGGCCAGCTTGGTTATGGCAATGTCGATACCGACCTGCCGGGCGTTGACGGTGATGGCCTGATCGGTGGTCTCGTGCTTGGCTATGACTATGACCTTGGCAACAACTGGGTTGTCGGTGGCGGCCTTGATTATGATTGGGCCGATATCGACCTCGCGCCCGGCATAAGCGTCGAGAATGTCTTTCGCGCGAAACTGCGTGGCGGTTACAAGATCGGCAATGGCCTGCTTTACGGCACCGGTGGCTATGCCTGGGCCGATACGGACAGTGTAGGCGACGATGACGGCTATTTCGTCGGCGCCGGTTACGAGCACATGGTCACCCAGAATATCTCGGTCGGTGGCGAGCTTCTGTATCGCCAGTTCGACAGTTTCGGCACCGCGAATACCGACGTCGATGCGACCACCGTTCAGGCGCGGGCCACGTTCCGCTTCTGATCCGCGCAAGCCTTGCGATCCAACGACAACGGGCGGCCCTCTGGCCGCCCGTTTGCCTGTCATATGCCCGCGAAGGGACGGATCAATCGAGACCGAGCCGCCCCTTGAGCGTATCAAGCGTGCGGCGGTCCTCCACCTCCATCGGGGCGACGCGCGATTTGAACAGCGTCGCCTGTGACTTGAGCATCAAGCCGTCCTCCAGGATCTTGAGATGGTTCGCCCGAAGCGTATCGCCACTTGAGGTGATATCGGCAATCGCCTCGGCCGTCTCGTTCTTGACCGTACCCTCGGTCGCGCCCTGACTATCCATCAGCTGATAATCGGCAACGCCGTTTTCGCGCAGGAAATCGCGCACAAGGCGGTGGTATTTCGTGGCAATCCGCATCCGGAACCCATGCTTGAGCCGGAACGCCGCCGCCGCCGCGTCCAGATCGTCGAGCGTGCTGACATCTACCCAACACATCGGCACCGCCAGCACAAGATCGGCCTGGCCGAACCCAAGTTCGGCCAACTCCCTGACGCGGTTTTCCCATTGGCCAAGCTTTTCGCGCACAAGATCGGTGCCCGTCACGCCAAGATGAATGCGCCCGGCGACAAGCTCTCGCGGGATTTCGCCCGCCGACAGCAGGACAAGCTCAACGTTATCAATACCCTGAACAAAGCCCGCATATTCGCGATCTGATCCCGAGCGCCCCAATGTGATGCCGCGTTTGGCAAACCAGTCAAAGGTTTTATCCATCAGCCGCCCCTTGGACGGCACCCCCAGTTTCACGCTCATTGACCATCCTCCAGGCCAAGCACCAGCCCCGGACGGATCACCCCGCCCACCGCCGGTATTTCGCGTCCACGGCCCAATTGCCGGGTCAGCGCATCATAGCGCCCGCCGCTGGCCACAAGCGGCAGGTCGGGGCGGTTCTCGCAGGAAAAGCCAAACACGAACCCGTCGTAATACTCCATCTGCGTGCGTCCAAAGCTGGCCTCGAAATCAAGCGTCGTCACGTCGATCCCGCGCGCCGCCATCGCGTCAAGCCGGGCGGCAAGCCGGTCAACGGCGGGAAGGATCGCAGGCATGTCGACCGCAATGTCGCGCAACCGTTCAAGCGCATAGGTGCAGGTTTCACGCACCGCCAGGATGGCTTCGATCAAGGCAACCTCGGCGCCTGATATCGGCGGCGTCGCCTCGTCTTCACGCAGCGCCCTGATCCGGGCCGCGATTTCATCCGGCCCACGCAGCCCGATCATCGCGCCCGCCATCGCCATCGGGTCGTCCGCCGCCAAAAGCGCCTTGCGGGTCTCGGGCACCGGCGCGCGCCCCGAAAAGCGGTCGATCAGCGCGCGAAACCGGCGGGGCCGCCAGATGTGGCGCCGAAGCGCCGCCTTGCGCCGGTCGGTGGTCTGCAATCCGTCAACCGCCGCCATGAGGATGCCGATATCGCCCGTCGCCGCCTTAAGGCCAAGCGGGCGCAGGATATCGAAGAACAGCGCGAACACCTCGGCATCCGAGGCCTCGGGGGCGACGCGCTCGAAAATCTCGAAACCGACCTGGGTATATTCATTGCTGCGCGACGCATCGTGCTCCTGACGGCGAAATACCGCGCCGGAATAGGTATAGCGCGCAGGTTCCGCGCCATGTTCCATATGCATCTGAACCACCGGCACGGTGAAATCGGGGCGCAGCATCTGCTCGCCCCGAAGCGCATCCGAAGTCACATAGGCGCGCGCGCGGATGTCTTCTCCGTAAAGGTCAAGCAGCGCTTCAGCGGGTTGCAGAACCGAGGTTTCGACCGGAAGCGCGCCCGCCTGTTCAAACAGGCGGCGCAGACGATCGGCCTCGGCGCGGATGGCGGCACGGTTCGGCATCAGCCCTGCCCACCCAGAATCTCGCGCACCTTTTCGACAAGCTGCGCGCGGGGCACCTCGAACTGGCTCGGCCGTTCTTTCCATTCTTCTAGGGTGGCGTTTTCCGCGATCTGCGCACCAAGGATCAGGTCCTTGATCTGCACCACGCCCTTGGCGTTTTCGTCGCCGCCCTCGATCACGGCAACCGGGCTGTTGCGCTTGTCGGCGTATTTCAACTGGTTGCCGAAGTTCTTGGGATTGCCAAGATAGACCTCGGCACGAATGCCCGCCGCGCGCAATTCGCCGACCATTGCCTGATAATCGGCCATGCGATCGCGATCCATCACGGTAACGACCACCGGCCCCTCTGCCTTTGCCTGCAACCGTCCCTTGGCATGCAGCGCCGCCAACAGGCGGTCAACGCCGATACTGACGCCCGTCGCGGGCACTTCCTGACCGGTGAAGCGCTTGACAAGATCGTCATAGCGCCCGCCCCCCGCGACCGACCCGAACTGTCGGGGGCGGCCTTTTTCGTCAAGGATTTCAAAGGTCAATTCGGCCTCGAACACCGGCCCGGTGTAATAGCCAAGCCCGCGCACGACAGAAGGGTCGATCACGATCCGGTCGGGGCCGTAGCCCTGGGCGGCGAGCAGGGTGGCGATTTCTTCGAGTTCGCCCACCCCTGCGGTGCCCACATCCGATCCACCGACAGCAGCGCGCAGGTTGCTGAGTGTCGCGGCAGTGTCGCCGCCTTTCGATGTGAGAAACGCCAGAACCGGCGCGGCCTGTTCGTCAGACAGCCCCACCCCGTCGATATAGGCCCCCGAGGCATCAAGCCGCCCCTTGCCAAGCAATTCCCGCACGCCAGACTCGCCCACCTTGTCGAACTTGTCGATGGTGCGAAGGACGGCGGCCTGCTGCTCGGGGTCCGTGACGCCGGTCGCCTCAAGCACCCCGTTCAGAACCTTCCGGTTATTCACCCGCACCACATAGTCGCCGCGCGGGATGCCGACCTCTTCAAGGCAATCGGCAAGCATGGCGCAGATCTCGGCATCGGCGGCCATGGACGCGGTGCCAACAGTATCCGCATCGCATTGATAGAACTGGCGAAACCGCCCCGGCCCCGGCTTTTCATTGCGCCAGACCGGCCCCATCGCATAGCGTCGGTAGGGCGTCGGTAGATCGTTGCGGTGCTGGGCGTAGACCCGCGCCAGCGGCGCCGTCAGATCATAGCGCAGCGCAAGCCATTTCTCGTCCTCGTCCTGCCATGCAAAGACGCCCTCGTTGGGGCGGTCCACATCCGGCAGGAACTTGCCAAGCGCCTCGACGGTTTCCACCGCGCTGCTTTCCAGCGCGTCAAACCCGTAACGATGATAGACCCCGGCAATCTGGCGCAGCATGGCGGTGCGTTCGCTCACTTCTGCGCCGAAATAATCACGAAAGCCTTTCGGCGTTTCGGCCTTGGGGCGGGGCTGTTTCTTGGGCTTGGCCATGGCTCTGGTCCTTGCGGGTGCTGTCGTGGCGCGGTCTAGCCCAAGGGCCGCGCGGGGGCAAGCGGGGCGTGGGCAGTTGACCGGATGCGCCCGCGCCGCTAGAGCGGGGGAATGACCGAACTCGAAGAGAAAATCGCGCATCTGACGCGCACCGTTGATGACCTGTCGGACGTTGTCGCCCGCCAGGATCGCGAGATTGCCAACCTCGCCGCCCGCCTTCAGATGATGATCGAGCGCGAAGCCGCCCGCACGCCCGAAGACGATGGCGGTGTCTTTCTCGGCGACGAGCGCCCGCCGCATTACTGACAGGCATATCGCCATGCGCGCATCCGCCCCGACCGGATCCGGCGTGACCCGGTGAAGGCGTCAGATTTCCTCGACCGTGACAACACCGCTTAGGCTTTTGATCGCGCCCTTGATTTGCGGGGTGACGGGATATTCCTGTCCGCTGTCGACCTCGACCTCGCCGGGCAACCCCTGCCCCATCAGGCAGAAATGGATTGGCCCGCGCCCGCCCGCCTTGACGGTGCGCGCCGCATTGTCGAGCACCGAGGCGACCGAGGCGATCACCCCCGGCTGATCTATGAATATCCGCAGGCCCACAGCCCCGGCATCGGCCACCATCCCGTCAATCGGCTGGACATTGCGGCACAAAAGCTTGAGCTGGTCGGATTCCAGCGTCGCTTCGGCGGTGATCACCACCTGCGCGCCGGTTTCCAGAAATTCGCGTGATTTCTCAAGCGCTTCCGAAAACAGCGTTACCTCGTAACCACCGGTGGTGTCGGACAGCTGTGCAAAGGCAAAACGGTTGCCGCGCGCCGATTTGCGTTCCTGCCGCCCGGCCACGACCCCGGCCATCTTGACAAGACACGGCCCGCCCTGCGCCCGCGCCATCACCTCGTCGAGGGTTTTGACCTCCTTGCGCTTGAGCACGGTCATATAGTCGTCAAGCGGATGCCCCGAAAGATAAAAGCCGACCGCCTTGAATTCTTCGGTCAGCCGCTCTGCGGGCAACCAATCCTCAAGCGGGCTCATCCGCGGTTCGGGCAGATCGTCACCTGCCTCACCGAACAGCGAGACCTGGTTGGAGTTTTTCTGATCGTGGATCGCAGCGGAATAATTCACCAGCCCCTCAAGGCTGTCGAACACACGGCGGCGGTTGCGATCAAGAACGTCAAACGCCCCGGCCCGCGCCAGCATCTCAAGCGGGCGTTTGCCGACCCGCTTGAGATCCACCCGGCGGGCGAAATCGTAAAGCGTGGCAAAGGGTTTGTCCCCGCGCCCCTGCACGATAAGCTTCATCGCCTCTACACCGACATTCTTGAGCCCGCCCAGCGCATAATGCAATGCGCCGTCACGCACCACGAAGGTCGCCTCGGAACGGTTGACACAGGGCGGCACCCAGTCAAGGCGCAGCCCCTTTTTGACCTCTTCAAAGTAAACCGCCAGCTTGTCAGTGAGGTGAATATCGCAATTCATCACCCCGGCCATGAATTCGACCGGATGATTGGCCTTGAGCCATGCGGTCTGATAGCTGACCACAGCATAGGCGGCAGCGTGGGATTTGTTGAAACCGTAGTTGGCAAACTTTTCCAGAAGGTCGAAAACCTCGCTCGCCTTCTTCTTTTCAACCCCGTTTTCGGCGGCACCCTTTTCAAACTTGGGCCGCTCGGCATCCATCGCCTCTTTGATCTTTTTACCCATGGCACGGCGCAACAGGTCGGCGCCGCCAAGGCTATAGCCCGCCATGACCTGCGCGATCTGCATCACCTGTTCCTGGTAGACGATGATGCCTTGGGTTTCCTCAAGGATGCTGTCGATCAGCGGATGCACGCTCTCGATCTCGCGCAGCCCGTTCTTGACTTCGCAATAGGTCGGGATGTTCTCCATCGGGCCGGGACGATAAAGCGCCACAAGCGCCACGATATCCTCGATGCAGGTGGGTTTCATCCGCTTGAGGGCATCCATCATCCCCGAGCTTTCAACCTGGAACACCGCAACCGTCTTGGCGCGCGCATAAAGGTCATAGGTCTTTTCGTCATCAAGCGGGATCTGCCCGATGTCGTTTTCCGCGCCCTTGATCGGCTCGTAGATTGTGCTGCCATCGGCGGCGACATGAAGATCACGCCCGCCTGCGTGAATCTGCTCGATCGCGTTCTGAATGACGGTCAGGGTTTTCAGCCCAAGAAAGTCGAACTTGACGAGGCCCGCCTGTTCCACCCATTTCATGTTGAACTGCGTCGCGGGCATATCGGATCGCGGATCGCGGTAAAGCGGCACCAGCGCGTTCAATGGCCGGTCCCCGATCACCACGCCCGCCGCATGGGTCGAGGCATTGCGCAACAGCCCCTCGACCTGCATGCCGTATTTCAAAAGGCGGTCGACCACCTCTTCGTTCTTGGCCTCTTCGCGCAGCCGCTCTTCCTGGGCCAGCGCCTGTTCGATACTGACAGGTTTCACACCCTCGACCGGAATCATCTTGGACAGGCGATCCACCTGGCCATAGGGCATCTGCAAAACCCGGCCGATATCGCGCACCGCCGCCTTGGACAAAAGCGCACCAAAGGTGATGATCTGCCCCACCTTGTCGCGCCCGTATTTCGCCTGCACGTATTGGATCACCTCTTCTCGGCGATCCATGCAAAAGTCGATGTCAAAGTCCGGCATCGAAACCCGCTCGGGGTTCAGGAACCGCTCGAACAGAAGGCTATAGCGCAACGGATCAAGGTCGGTGATCGTCAGCGCATAGGCCACAAGGCTACCAGCCCCCGATCCACGCCCCGGCCCTACCGGAATATCATTGTCCTTGGCCCATTTGATGAAATCGGCAACGATCAGGAAATACCCCGGAAAGCCCATGCCCTCGATAATGCCAAGCTCGAAATCAAGCCGCGCCCGATAGTCCTCGACCGAGGCCGCATGCGGGATCACGGCAAGACGCGCCTCAAGCCCGGCGATCGCCTGACGCCGCAGTTCCTCGACCTCGTTATCAGCGAATTTCGGCAGGATCGGATCGCGGCGATAGGTGCCAAAGGCACAGCGCCTGGCGATCTCGACGGTGTTTTCCAACGCTTCGGGCAGATCGGCAAACAGCGTCACCATTTCCTGCGGCGTCTTGAAGTAATGCTGCGGCGTCAGGCGGCGGCGCGGCTGGCTCTGGTCGACATAGGCACCATCGGCCACGCAAAGCATCGCATCATGCGCCTCATACATTTCGGATTTGGGGAAATAGACGTCATTGGTCGCCACCAGCGGGATGTCCATGCCATAGGCCATCTCGATCAGCCCGCGCTCGCTAAGCCGCTCGGCCTCGGGCGCACCGCCCTCGCCGGGGTAACGCTGTAATTCGACATAAAGCCGGTCGCCATAGATCTCCTTGAGCTGCCCCATCAAGGCCTCTGCCGCCGGGCGCTGTGCGCCGCGCAGCAGGCGCCCCACCGGGCCATCCGGCCCGCCGGTCAGGCAGATCACCCCCTCGCCATGCTCGGCCAGATCAGAGACCGTGACATGCGGCAATTCCCCGTCGTCGCGCAGGTAAAGGCAGGAATTGAGCTTCATCAGGTTTTCATAACCGCGTTCGTTCTGCGCCAGCAAAACCACCGGCGCGGGCGGCTTGGCGCGCTCGCCCGGTGTCGCCGCGACATATGCGACATCGACCTGACACCCCATGATCGGCTGAATGCCCGCCCCGCTTGCGGTCACCGAAAACTCCAGCGCTGCGAACATGTTGTTGGTGTCGGTCACCGCCACCGCAGGCATGCCCGCCGCCGTACAAAGGCCCGCAAGTTTCTTGAGCCGTACAGCGCCTTCCAACAGGGAATACTCGGTGTGAACGCGCAAATGAATGAATCGGGGATCAGCTGTCATAACGGCGACACTAGCCGTGCGGCGCGGCAAACAAAAGACTTGCCAAAGGCCATTTTCACCGCTTTCATGATCTTGCATCAGTCAAGCCCGCCGCCTTCTACGCCGCATCGAAGGTCAGGCACGTTCAGGGCAGGTATGGGTAAGGCGGCGGGTTTTCACAATGAACATCACGTTTCTTCTCAACGGAGAGACTGTGGCCCTGCCCGAGGCAGAGCCGACCCGGACCCTGCTTGACTGGCTGCGCGAAACACGCGGACTTACCGGCACCAAGGAGGGCTGCAACGAGGGCGATTGCGGCGCCTGCACCGTGCTGGTCGGGCGGCTGATGGGCGAGGAGATCGTCTATGACTCGGTGACCGCCTGCATCCGCTTCATGGGCAGCCTGCACGGCACCCATGTGGTCACCATCGAGCATCTGCGCGGCGAAAACGGCAATCTGCATCCGGTGCAGCAGGCGCTGATCGACCACCACGGCAGCCAATGCGGATTTTGCACGCCGGGCTTTGTTATGTCGATGGTCACCGCCCATAAGAACGGCGCGACGGATCATGATGTGCAATTGGCCGGGAACCTCTGTCGCTGCACCGGCTATGCGTCGATGGTTGGCGCTGCCGAAGCGGCGGCGGAGCAACCCGT
>NZ_CAJXIP010000129.1 GCF_913054395.1 uncultured Roseovarius sp. | reverse complement strand
GTTTTTAACCACCTTGACTCGAGTGTCGTTACCCGTAACTCCATCACCTTGCTTTACAGCACCAGTACGACGAATATCCAAGCGAACCGAAGAGTATAACTTCAAGGCGTTACCACCAGTGGTGGTTTCCGGTGAGCCAAACATCACACCAATTTTCATACGAATCTGGTTGATGAAGATCACTGTGCATTTGGTGCGGTTGATCGAACCGGTAAGCTTGCGCATCGCCTTGCTCATAAGCCGGGCATGCACGCCCACGCTGCTGTCGCCCATTTCGCCCTCAAGCTCTGACTTTGGGGTCAGCGCCGCAACCGAATCGACCACGATCATGCTGACCGCACCCGAACGCACGAGGGTATCAACGATCTCCAGCGCCTGCTCGCCGGTATCGGGCTGCGAAATCAGCAGGTCGTCAAGGTTCACGCCAAGTTTGCGCGCATAGACCGGGTCAAGCGCATGCTCGGCGTCGACAAAGGCACAGATGCCGCCCTTTTTCTGTTCTTCCGCCACACAATGCAGTGTCAGAGTTGTCTTGCCCGAGCTTTCAGGACCATAAATTTCAACGATGCGTCCCTTTGGGATGCCGCCGATGCCAAGCGCGATATCAAGTCCTAGCGAGCCGGTCGAGGTCGCTTCGATATCGGCGATCGGATTGTCGCCGCCCATACGCATGATCGAGCCTTTGCCGAACTGCCGCTCGATCTGCGCCAGGGCACTATCCAGCGCCTTCTGCTTGTCCGTGTCTTTCTTTTTGTCCATGGATAAAAGATCTGCCGTTGCCATTCGTTCGCTTCCTTATTCCACACCCGGTCACGGGCGGCAATCGCTGCCTTTGTTCGCCTCTTGTTCTCGCCGTTATGAGGACAAAAGCGGAACATATCAAGAAAATTATCACTGAATTCACTTTTGCCTTAAACGATTAACAAGTAGTTTACGCTCACCGCATTGGTGATTTATTTTAACGAAGGCCCTGAAATGCTAGTGTTTTCAAAGGCAAATCTGGTTTTCCTGTCGGTTCCCAAAACCGGCAGCACTGCCTATCAGGCCGCCCTCGCGCCACTTGCCGCAATCGCCGTGACCTCGCCGCCCGAGCTGAAACATGCGCCGGTGTTCAGATATAATCGTTTCTTTCGCCCGATGATTGAACGTTTCATTAGCGCCGACGTCGATGTTCTGGCGGTCATGCGCGAACCGATAAGCTGGCTCGGGAGCTGGTATCGCTATCGTCAACGGTCGGCAATCCAGGGAACGCCCAACGGGACACATGACATAAGTTTCGATGATTTCGTCAGCGCCTATTGCATGGGCAAGCAGCCCGGTTTTGCCGCCGTTGGCGCGCAATCCAAGTTCCTTGAGCCGCAACGCAATGGAACCCGCGTGACCCACCTTTTCCGGTACGAGGATCAACCGGGCCTTATGCGGTTTCTCGAAAACCGGCTCGAGACGCGGATCAGGACGGCCCCCCTCAACGCCTCGCCCGCTCGCCCACTGGAATTAAGTGCAAGGACCGAGGCGCGCCTCAGGCGGAAGTTTGCCAGCGATTTTGCCCTGTGGAACGGGATCGGCGAAGGCGGCCAGTATTGCCCCCTTCCAGCCCGTCCGAAACCCGGCGATGACGATTAGGTCACGCTCGGCGACCCAAGGCATTGTCCAGGCCCGGATTAACCAATTTGCCGCCGAACCGTCTCGGTCAACTCGTTGAGAGAAAACGGTTTCGGCAGGAATACCGAATTCGGAATTTTCGCCTGCGTGTCGCCAAAGGTTTCCTCGGCATAGCCGGACATGAAAACCACCTTCACATCGGGGCGGTCCCTGAGGGCGGTTTGCACCCAGGTTGGCCCGTCGACCCCCGGCATGACCACATCGGAGACGAAGACATCCACCAAAAGGGCTTCGTCGGTCAAAAGCTCCAGGGCCTCTTCGGCTGATTCTGCCTCAAGCACGGTAAAGCCGCGCAACTGCAATGCGCGGCTGGCAAAGGCACGCACCGGGGCTTCGTCTTCAACCAACAGGATCACACCGCTCACCGTGGCCTCGGTCTGGGATACAGGCTTGGGGGCGGTCCTGGTCCCTTCCTCCCCCAAGTAGGCCGGAAAAATCAATTGGAAGCGGGCGCCCGTGCCCGGGGTGCTATCTGCGAAAATGAACCCCCCGGTCTGTTTCACGATCCCGTAAGCGGTGGACAACCCAAGGCCGGTCCCCTCGCCGGTTCGCTTGGTGGTGAAGAACGGCTCGAATACCTTGTGGAGCTTGTCGGGCGAAATCCCAGTGCCCTCGTCTATCACCTGAACAGAAACATAGCGGCCCGGCGCCACTACCGCGCGATCGCGGCGCAGAGGCTCTGTCAATGTCAGGTTCTCGGTCAGGATCCGGATGTCGCCCCCCCCCGGCATCGCATCGCGGGCATTAACCACAAGGTTCATAAGAACCTGTTCCAACTGGCGCTTGTCGGCGCGGATGGTCGAAAGCACGGGATCATGGCTAAGCGAAAGGGTGACCTTTTCCCCGACCAGACGGTTCAAAAGATGGGTCAGGTCTGACAATGTGTCCCGCAGATCAACCACCTGCGGACGCAGTGTCTGCTTGCGGGAATAGGCCAGAAGCTGACTCACCAGCGCCGCAGCGCGATTGGCATTCTGATTGATCTGCATGAGGTCGCTATAGTCGATATCACCCTGATCATGGCGCAGAAGCAATAGATCGCAATGCCCGGAAATCGCCGTCAGAAGGTTGTTGAAATCATGCGCAACCCCTCCTGCCAACTGGCCAATCGCCTGCATTTTCTGGCTTTGGACAAACTGCGCCTCCAAGGATTTGAGCTCGGTCGCGTCGTTCAACACGGCAATCAGCACCACCTCGCCATTTTCCATCGCGCGGTTCAGGGTCACCTGGACAAAAACCTCTTGATCTTCGCGGCGCACCCGCAGGAATTCCGAATGAACCGTACCGCGCGCCGCCGCCGCATCATCCAGCCAATCGGAAATAGAGCGCCCCAGCCCCTCCATCATATCCCCAAGCAGCGCACCCTTGCAGCTCGCCACCCCCAACAAATCACGCGCGGGGCGGTTTGAAAGCTGGATCAACCCGTCGCGTGCAACCTTCAGAAGCGGCACGGGCAAGTCGTCGAAAAACGCCCAACCGTCCGGCTGGCGTTCGGCACCGACGATTCCCGGCAACAGGAATACCTCACGCCGTCCGGCCGTGCCCTCAAGTTCGACCACAAGACAGGACACCTTGCCATCGACCGTGTTTATCTCGTTCATCTGCCCCGAGCGCAGCGGCAGTTTGGTGCTTATCATATCGAGTGCACGCGCCCGCAGGCCGACAAGATCGCGCGCCGCGGCATTCATGGACAAAACCGCGTCATTGCGCCCCACCGTGAGCATCGGCAATGGCATTGGATCCGCATTGCGCTGCGGGCGATCGGCGGATTTTTCAATCCGCCAGAGAAAATGATCAGGACCCGCCCGATGCACGCTAAGTCGCAAATGCCCCGTGCGCGTCACCACATCCTCAACAGCAGCACCTTTGGCAGTGGCGCGGCCTTCCATGCGAAACAGAATGGCGTCGGGATTGGCCAGCACATGGCGCAGGGCCCCGGCAAGAGTCACTGCTGCCCCGGCGTCCAGGAAACGGAGCGCAGCGGGATTGGAATATGCGATTTGCCCTTCCGGTCCGGCCAGAATAGAGGGCGCCATGTCTTCCCCAAACATATCCGGCGCCGAGCGCCCCGGCATCCGGATAATCGCCATGCTCCATATCGCCACAAGCGCCAGCGTCGCCCCGACCAGCCCAAGAATCAGCTGAACCAGACCCGCAGGCATGAGATACGCCGCCGCCCAGAACAAAAACGCGGTCACAAGCACCGCTGCCGCACGCGGCCTGACACGCAATGCCGCCTGACGGATTGGACCAACAGCAATGGTCAAAAAAGCCAAGATCGTTTCCCTTTGATACGTGTTTCGTGTCCCTGTCTGACACAAAAGCCTTGAACGAGACTTAACGACAGCGCAAAAAAACACGTCAAAGTTGAATCTTGATCAATAAATCCTCTGAAGTCGAGCAATATAGAAACCGTCACCGCCTTCGGAGATGGGAAACCGATCCTCACCTGCGACCTGCCACTCCGTTGTTTCCCCCAGGAAGCGAGAGATAGTATCTCGATTTTCCTGATCAAAAACAGAACATGTTGCATAGGCCAAAACCCCGCCTGGGGCCACCAGGGGCGCTGCGGCCTTCAGGATTTCCAACTGGATTTTGGTCAACTCGCGCAAGCGCTCAGGCGTTAGGGCCCATTTTGCCTCGGGGGTGCGGCGCCAGGTGCCGCTGCCCGAACAGGGCGCATCGCAGAGCACAAGATCGAACGCAGCCTCGCGCCGCAGTTGCGTGCCATCAAGGATCTCGACGCGAACGCCTGCGCGCTCGGCGCGGGCCGGAAGATCTTTCATCCGCTGCGGCGCGGTATCATGCGCAAACCAATGCCCCTCGCCGCGCGCCGCAAGAGCAAGAACCTTGCCGCCGCCCCCGGCACAATAATCCAGAACCCGCGCGCCAGGCGCGATGTCGAGCTGTTCCATGGCGGCCTGACTGCTGCCATCCTGAAGCTCGATCAGACCATCGTTGTAACAAGCAGACCCCGTGATTTTCCGTTCGCCTTCAGTGACATGAAGGGCAGTCCTGGCAATCGGATGCATATGGGCCGTGATCCCCTCGTCGGCGAGGCGCGCAATCGTCTGAGCAAGGGCCCCCTGTCGCAGATTGACCCGAAGCATCACGGGCGCGCGGGCCCGCAAGGCAAGCGCGGCAGCTTCGGCATCGTCACCAAGCGACGCCTCGAAAAGCGGCCATATCCAGTCGGGCAGATCAAGCCGCGCCGCGCCCTCGGGCGCAGATCCGGCGGTCTTTTCTGCTGCGCTAAGGGCTTCGGGTGCATGGCCTTCACCTGTAAAGAGCCCTGCCGGATCAATGCCCTGCGCACGCAATGCGCCGATCATCAGGCCACGCCCGGTTCCGGCCCCGCCAAGCGCCGCATAAGAGCGTCGACAGCGCAGCACGCCGAACACGTGATCACGAAGCGCCGCGCGGTCCTTGGATCCGGCGAAACGCGACCGCCTTGCCCATCCCGAGATCGCTTTTTCCGCATGCGCGCCGTCAAGCATCGCATCCAGAATTTCGATCGCGGCGGCAATCCGGGCGGCAGGGGTCATGAAACCACCTTAGCTTTACTCGACAAGTCCATGAAAAAATTACCCAATACGGTAATTCGGACTTTCGCGCGTGATCTGAACGTCATGCACATGGCTTTCCTGCAATCCGGCCCCTGTGATGCGCACGAACTGACAGTCGCTGCGCATCTTTTCGATTGTCGCACAGCCGGTATACCCCATCGCCGCCCGCAGACCGCCGACCAGCTGATGGATCACATTGCCCGCCGCACCTTTGTACGGCACCTGCCCCTCGACGCCTTCGGGCACCAGCTTATCGCTGGCGGCATCCTTCTGGAAATACCGATCGGCCGAGCCGCGCGCCATGGCGCCAAGGCTTCCCATCCCGCGGTACGCCTTGAAGGTCCGGCCCTGATAGAGGATCACCTCGCCGGGCGCCTCGTCGGTGCCGCCAAGCATGCTGCCGACCATGGCGCAGGACGCACCGGCGGCAATCGCCTTGGCAAAATCGCCGGAAAACTTGATGCCGCCATCGGCGATCACCGGGATGTCGCCCGACGCGCGCGCGCAATCCATAATTGCCGTCAGCTGCGGCACACCGACACCGGCCACCATCCGCGTGGTACAGATACTGCCCGGCCCGATCCCGACCTTGATGGCGTCGGCGCCCGCCCCGATCAGGGCGCGCGTGGCCTCGGCGGTGGCAACATTCCCGGCCACGACCTGAACCTCATTCGATAGCTTCTTGGCGCGCTCGACCGCGATCGCCACACCTTCGGAATGGCCATGCGCCGTGTCGATCACGATCATGTCGACGCCGGCATCCACAAGCGCCTGGGACCGCTCGAACCCGGCATCGCCAACGGTCGAGGCCGCCGCGACGCGCAGCCGCCCAAGCCCGTCCTTGCAGGCCGTGGGGTTCAACACCGCCTGTTCGGTATCGCGCAGGGTCAGAAGACCGGTCAGCTTTCCCTTGCCGTCGGTCACCAGAAGTTTCTCGATCCGCCGCTCTTTCATCAGGGATTTGGCCTGTTCGCGATCGGCGGGCTCTTGCAGGATGGCAAGGTTCTCGCTTGTCATCATCACCCGCACGGGGGTTTTGTCATCCTCGGCAAAGCGCATGTCGCGGTTGGTCACAATGCCAACCACGCGCCCCTTCTCATCGACCACCGGAAAGCCGGTAACGTTATAGCGCTCCTGAAGCGCCTTGGCATCGGCCAGCGTCTGATCCGGGGTCAGGGTGATCGGGCTGTAAACGATGCCGCTCTCGAACCGTTTCACGCGGCGCACCTGATTGGCCTGCTCTTCAACGTCAAGGTTGCGGTGAATCACCCCCATGCCGCCAAGCTGCGCCATGCAGATCGCCATCCGGCTCTCGGTCACCGTATCCATCGCCGAACTGAGCAGCGGGATATTAAGGCTGATCGACCGCGTCACATGGGTGCGCGTATCTGCTGTGTTGGGCAGCACATTTGATGCCGCAGGCACCAGCAGAACATCATCAAAGGTAAAGGCCTCGCGAATCTCCATTCCGGTTCTCCATGGATATCTCGTTTGGCGCTTCCCTATTTCACGGATCAGCCCCGACGAAAAGGGCGATTCGTGCCTTGCCGCCCGCGACATTTGCGGCCACCTTCGCGCAGGCACATAAAAAAGCGGGGGATCGCATGGCGGATCACGGATATGAAGGCGGCAGGCTTGACCTGCCATTCGTCGGGATTTCAACCTTTGGCAAGCGCCCCTATGTGGCCGATTGGGCGTCGATCAGCGCCGATGTCGCGGTGCTTGGCGCGCCGTTCGATTCCGGCACACAGTGGCGACCCGGTGCGCGCTTTGGTCCGCGCGGCGTGCGCGAGGCCTCGACACTGTTCAGCTTTGGCCACGCCGGGGCCTATGATCACGAGGATGACGCGATATATCTGCCCGGCGATGTGCGCATCGTTGATATTGGCGATGCCGATATCGTCCATACCGATACCATCAAAAGCCACGCCAATATCGAGACCGGCGTGCGCGCCATTCTGGCGGCGGGCGCCCTGCCCGTCACCATCGGCGGCGATCATTCGGTCAACATTCCCTGCATCAACGCCTTTGACGATCAGGGCGATATTCACGTTCTGCAAATCGACGCCCATCTTGATTTCGTCGATGAACGTCATGGCGTGCGCTTTGGCCATGGCAATCCGATGCGCCGCGCCTCCGAAAAGCCCTATGTCACCGGCCTGACACAGCTTGGGATCCGCAACGTAAGCTCGACCGCGAAAGAGGGCTATGACGATGCACGTGCGCGCGGGTCTGACATCCTGTCGGTGCGTCAGGTGCGCAGGCTCGGCCCCAAGGCGACCGCCGCACGCATCCCGGCGGGCGCGCGGGTCTATATCACCATCGACATTGACGCCTTCTGCCCCTCGATCGCGCCGGGCACCGGTACGCCAAGCCACGGCGGATTTCTCTATTACGAGGTGCTCGAAATTTTGCAGGAGGTGGCCAGTGCTTATGACATCGTCGGCATCGACCTTGTCGAGGTGGCGCCGGATTACGATCCGACCGGATCGACGACGATTCTGGCGGCGCAAGTCTTGCTGAACCTGCTCGGCTTTATCTTTCACGCGCGCCGCGCGGGTGCTTAGGCGTCGCGATCCTTGGGATCAGGCACCGGATCGAGGCCGCATTGCCCCCAGGGATTACAACGTCCGATCCGCTTGGCAGCCATCCAGCCGCCCCGCAAGCCACCATGCTTTTCAAGCGCTTCAAGGGCGTATTGGCTACAGGTCGGATGATAGCGACAGTGATAGCCCACCCAGGGCGACAGGATCAGGCGATAGGCCTTGATCGGCAGCGACAGAAGGCGCGCCAGCGGGGTCATGGGACCGGGTGCAGCTTGGCAAGCGCATGCAGAAGATCCCCCTTGAGCGCCTCAAAGGGGCGCTCTGCGGTGACATCCTTGCGCCCGATCAGGACATAATCCCAACCACTCAGGCCGCTTTCGGGCAAAATCTCATGTGCGGCGGCCCGCAGGCGGCGCTTGGCGCGATTGCGCGCCACGGCATTACCGACCTTCTTGGAACAGGTAAAGCCGACACGAATGCCTACCCCGCCATCCCCCTCGCAGCGCCTGCGCGCCTGCACCATCATCGACGGGGTGCCTTGTCGGCGGGCCCGTGCCGCAGCCAGGAAATCGGCGCGCTTGCGCAACACCCCGAGGGATTTGGGCCTGGCATCCGGACAAGACGAAACCGCCGGGTGCATGGGTCCTGCATCTCTGTCAGGGGCGCCCGGCGGTGTCATTGTCTCAACAAGACTGGCGCTTACGCGCTCAGTTCCTTGCGGCCACGTGCGCGACGTGCGTTAAGGATCTTGCGGCCTGCTTTGGTGGCCATACGTGCACGAAACCCGTGGCGGCGCTTGCGAACCAGGTTCGAGGGTTGAAAGGTGCGTTTCATCGCTCCGTCTCCGACTTTGTCAGGTGGCGCATTTAGGAATCGCGCCTCGCCCTGTGTTATCTGAAGCCCGGTCTATAGAGGGCCGATTTTCACAAGTCAAACCCGCAGGGCGGCTTTTGCAACAAAAACATACACATTCGTCTGCCCAATGTTACAATCCCGCGAAAGGCGTCAATTTACGCGACGGAAACATTCACCCCCGATCACCCCCTCGTGAGGCCACTGGCGGTGGCGCGTCCGGCTATGCAACTAGAGAGCAGTGAATTCAAACCGGGCAGGACAATGGACAAATCCTCGAACGACACCCCACAACCCGCCAAGGGCGGAGTGATGCGGCACGCGCCCCTGGCGATCATCCTGACGGTCGCCGTCATCGGGTTCTTTACTCTGCGCGACTATATCACGTTTGACACGCTACGCGACAACCGCGAGGCGTTATTGGCGTTTCGCGATGCCAATTACGCGCTGATGGTGCTGGCCTTTATTGCCGTCTATTTCGTGATTGTGGCGTTTTCGTTGCCCGGAGCGGCCGTGGCCTCGGTCACGGGCGGGTTCCTGTTCGGGCTGGTGCTGGGCACCGCCTTCAACGTCACCGCCGCCTCGCTTGGGGCAATGACGATCTTTCTGGCCGCCCGCTGGGGCCTTGGTCAGGCGCTTGCCGCCAGGATCGAAACCTCTGACGGCACGCTTAAAAAGCTAAAGGCCGGACTGAACGAGAACGAGATCAGCGTTCTGTTCCTGATGCGGCTTGTGCCCGCAGTGCCGTTTTTCGTGGCCAATCTCTTGCCGGTACTGGTCGGGGTAAAGTTCGTCAACTTTGCTTTCACCACCGTGTTCGGCATCATCCCGGGCGGCATCGTCTTCACCTGGATCGGTGTCGGACTCGGGGAAGTGTT
>NZ_CAJXIP010000128.1 GCF_913054395.1 uncultured Roseovarius sp. | reverse complement strand
CTACCTCGATTTGTTGAGCGGGCGTTGTGTAATGGTAAGACCTCAGCCTTCCAAGCTGATGATACGGGTTCGATTCCCGTCGCCCGCTCCAGAAATTCTTTTCAGACAAATAACCTGCAAAAGATATTTTAGTCTTTGGGTAAGTGTTTGTTGTTACATGATTTATCTTATTTTGAACAACAGCCTTCCAAGCTGATGATACGGGTTCGATTCCCGTCGCCCGCTCCAAGCAGGACTGCAACTTATTGGCGTCTATAATTGACGCTGATTACGTGAGTTGCGAGCCGCCCGATTGCCCCTCTTGAAAGTCCATATCTTTTTGTTCCGGCTTCTCGGCCCGGCATTCACTGCCGAACGTTTCCCCGTTAGCGGTTTGCATCTGGGATCAAGTCGTTTGGCAGTTCCATCCGGCTAGCGCGTGTCAAGAAAGACTGGAAGACCGGGGGCCGCGCTGTGGATAATGGCTCTGTTCGGGCATTCCGAAATAGCCGGGATCAATCAGCATATCCGCCAGAGTGTAGGCGTCGAAAGTCGCGAGAAAGTTGAGCAGGGCCTTGTTCATCAACCCCGGCAAACGGCAGCCCATGGTGATCCGGCAGGTGTTGTCGGGAAGGAAACATTCTGCAAGGCCGAAATCTGGCTCGGTCCTGCGCAGAACCTGGCCGAGATTGATCTGATCCGGTAGCCGGGCCAAGCGGAACCCGCCACTGCGCCCCCTTACACCTTCAAGAAAACCGTCGTGGATCAGTTGCAGTACCACTTTTTTAAGATGTGCCCGCGAGATGCCATAAAGCCTGGACGTCTCTTCGATGGTGGTCAGCTGATCAGCCTTGAGCGTTGCGGCATAGAGTAAAACACGCAGGGAATAGTCTGTGAACTTAGTTAGACGCATAACACACTCCTGTTTCCGGGAGTTTCCGGAAATATGCGGTTTTGGCAAGTTATAAACCCGCTGCATTGTTGCTCATAAAAGGGGTATTTCACTTGATCCATATCAAGGATGACCCGCGCCGCCTTTGGCATGGTCTGCGGCATGAAACCGATTGCCTCGCCTTTTTTGATCTGTCTCCTGCTTGCGCTTGCCATGGCGTTGGCGGGGCTTGCCACGGGGCGTGCCGCGGGGATTGCGGTGTTTGAGGCCGGTTTGACGAAGATGGTGATCTGCGCAGATGGCGAAGGTCAGAAGACGGTCCTCGTGTCCCGTGACGGTGTCCCGGTGGAGCTGCCGCATTGTTCCGGGATGCTGTGCGATGACTGTTTGCAGGCCGGATCGGATGCGATCTCCTGTACCCCCTGGAATGCCGGGACAGCGCCCACCAAGGCGCGCCCCGTGGCAAGCCCCAACAGCCCCTTGCACCATCCCGACGCAGTGGTTCGGGCGCGAAGCCGCGCGCCTCCGGGCCTGTCAAAATACGTATGAAAGTTCGCCTGATGTTTTATGCCCGCCTCAACCCCTTGCGCCCCCACGCCGCGAAACTCTTTGCGCAGTGTCTCGCCATCTGGATCGCCCTTCTGACATTTGTCACAGCGGTCCATGCGCAGTCCCCCTATCTGCCAAGTTATCTTGCCGAAGTGCCCGCCGCGACCTTGGTTGAGGGGGCCGATGGCTATGGTCCGATGCGTAGCGATCTGCCGGTCGCGCCGGTTCTGCGCGGGGGGGAAACGGTCGGCTGGGCCTTCATCACATCGGATTTCGTGGGGACCACGGGATATTCCGGCAAACCCATTCATGTGATGGTTGCGGTCGGTCTCGATGCGCGGCTGACAGGTGTGAGGCTTGTCAAACATTCCGAACCTATCGTTCTGATTGGCATTCCCGAGGCCAAAGTGGCCGGGCTTGTGGCGGATTTCGTGGGGCTTGACCTTGTGGCCGAGGCCGCGGCGGGCGGATCGGCGCATGAGCTGGACATCATTTCGGGCGCGACAGTCACCATAATGGTGATCGACGATTCCATCGTGCGGTCTGGGATTCGCGTGGCGCGTGCATTGGGACTGGGCGGGCTGACGCCTCTTCTGGCCCCGACCGGCCCGCAGTTCGAGTTGAACCCGGACGCGCAGGCGGCCGATGACTGGTTCACCCTCACGGGGGACGGCACGCTGCGCCGGATGTCTCTGGATGTGGGGCAGGTCAATACCGCTTTTGCCGCGATGGACGATCCGCGCGCGGCCGCCCGCCCACTGACCGAGCCCGATGACACGACCTATATCGACATGTATGCCACCCTGGTCAGCGTGCCCGCCATCGGTCGGCAATTGTTGGGTGAGGCCGAATTCGCAAACCTGACGGACTGGCTCGAACCGGGCGAGCACGCCATTCTGGTGGCTGGGCGTGGGCTTTATTCCTTCAAGGGGTCCGGCTATGTGCGCGGCGGCGTATTCGACCGGATCATTCTGGTGCAGGGTGATAATTCGGTTCGCTTTCGCGACCGGGGCCACCGCCGCGTCGGAGAGATCATGGCCAAGGGTGTCCCGTTCCTGTCGGAAATGGATGTTTTCAAGATACCCGCCGATGCCGGGTTTGATCCGGCAGAGCCGTGGCGCCTGCAACTTTTGGTACAGCGCGATGTGGCGGCACTCGAGAGGGCTTTCACAACCTTTGACATGGGGTATCAACTGCCTGCGGCCTATCTGCGCCGCGTCGCCACCGCCGCCCCGAGCCCCGCGCCCCTGATCGAGGAGGCCGGTGCCGAGAGTGCCGCCCAGACAGCCCTCTGGACACGGATATGGCGCGACAAGACAGTCGAGATCGCGGGCCTTGGCGTGATGCTGGCCGCGCTTACGCTGGCCTTTTTCTTTCAAAGTTTCCTCGTGCGGTCCGAGCGCGCAACCAGTTGGTTTCGCATGGGATTTCTGACCGTGACGCTGGTGTTTCTTGGCTGGTACGCGAATGCGCAGCTATCGGTGGTCAACCTGATGGCCCTGTTCGGCGCGCTGACCACGGATTTCAGCTGGCAGGCGTTCCTGCTTGATCCGCTGACATTCATCCTGTGGTTTGCGGTCGCGGCTGCGCTGATCTTCTGGGGGCGGGGCGCCTATTGTGGCTGGCTTTGCCCGTTTGGAGCCTTGCAAGAACTCACCAACCGCATCGCGCGCAAGCTGGGCGTGCCGCAATGGACGTTGCCCTGGGGCCTGCACGAACGTCTCTGGCCGGTCAAATACATGATCTTCCTCGGACTTTTCGGCGTATCGCTTGCCTCGATCGAACAGGCCGAGCATCTGGCCGAAATAGAGCCGTTCAAGACCGCCATCGTGCTCAAATTCATGCGCGCCTGGCCCTTTGTCGCCTATGCGCTGGCACTCTTGGCGGCGGGCCTCTTTGTGGAACGCTTTTACTGTCGCTACCTGTGCCCGCTTGGTGCAGCACTGGCGATTCCGGCCCGGCTGCGCATGTTCGACTGGCTCAAGCGCTACCGTGAATGCGGAAACCCCTGCCAGACCTGTGCCCATGAGTGCATGGTACAGGCCATCCATCCCACTGGCGAGATCAACCCGAACGAGTGCCTGAACTGCATGCACTGTCAGGTCCTCTATCAGTCGGAGACCAAATGTCCGGTCGTCATCAAGCAAGCGAAGCGCCGCAAAAGCGCCGCTGACAGCGCGGCAGCGCTGGACCGGATGATCGAGAACCACCCAAACATGAGAAAAGGAATATGATCATGACAACCGATACCAAGAAAACCGGGATCAGCCGCAGGGGCCTGTTGGGCGCCACGGCAGGTGGCGCGGCGGCACTTGGCGCAATGGGCGCGTCGCGCATGGCGCTTTTGGGCGGGGCCGCAGGTGTCGCCACGACCGCAGCGATGGCCCCGACCGTCGCCAATGCGGCCTCGAACGCCGCAAGCCTGGCCCCCGGAGAGCTGGACGAATATTACGGGTTCTGGTCTTCGGGCCAGACCGGCGAGGTGCGTATTCTGGGCATTCCGTCGATGCGCGAACTCATGCGGATTCCGGTGTTCAACCGCTGTTCGGCCACCGGCTGGGGGCAGACCAACGAATCCCTCAAGGTGCTGACACAGGACATGATGCCGCAAACCAGGGAATATCTTGCCGCACAGGGCAAGAAGGTTCACGACAACGGCGACCTGCACCACGTCCACATGTCCTTTACCGAGGGCAAGTACGATGGCCGGTACCTCTTCATGAACGACAAAGCCAACACCCGCGTGGCGCGCGTGCGCTGTGACGTCATGAAGGCCGACAAGATCATCGACATCCCGAACGCCAAGGCGATCCACGGTTTGCGCCCGCAGAAATGGCCGCGCACCAATTACGTCTTTGCCAATGGCGAGGACGAGGTGCCGATGGTCAACGACGGGCAGATCCTTGATGATCCGTCGCAATATGTGAACTTCTACACCGCCATCAATGCCGATGACATGACGGTCGCCTGGCAGGTGATGGTCTCGGGCAACCTGGACAACACCGATTGCGATTATCAGGGCAAATACGCCTTCTCGACGTCTTACAACTCGGAAATGGGGATGAACCTGGCCGAGATGACCGAAGCCGAGCGCGATCACGTTGTCATCTTCAACATCGCCGAGATCGAAGCGGGCATCGCAGCAGGTGATTTCGTCGAACTGAACGGGGTCAAGGTGGTTGACGGGCGCAAGGGGCAAAACAAGAAATACACCCGCTACGTGCCCATCCCCAACTCGCCTCACGGCATCAACACCGCGCCCGACAAGCGCCATGTCTGTGTCGCGGGCAAACTGTCGCCGACGGTTTCCGTGCTCGATGTCACCAAGTTCGATGCGCTCTTCGAGGATGACAGCATTGATCCGCGCTCGGTTGTGGTGGCGGAGCCGGAGTTGGGTCTCGGGCCGCTCCACACCTGTTTTGACGGCAAGGGCAACGCCTTGACCACGCTGTTTCTCGACAGCCAGGTGGTGATGTGGAACATTGAGGACGCGGTACGCGCCTATAACGGTGAGAACGTGGACCCGATCCGCACCAAGAAGGATGTGCATTACCAGCCCGGCCACAACTCGACCTCGATGGGCGAAACCCTCGATGCGGACGGCAAGTGGTACATCTCGATGAACAAGTTCTCAAAGGACCGCTTTCTCAATGTCGGCCCGCTGAAACCCGAGAATGAACAGCTTTTCTCGATCAACGGCACCGAACTTGAGATCATGCATGACGGGCCCACCTTTGCCGAACCGCATGACAGCATTATCGTGCACAATTCGGTGGTGAACCCGAAATCGGTCTGGGATCGCAACGATCCGATGTGGGCGGACGCCCGCAAGCAGGCCGAGGCGGATGGCGTCAATCTGGATGAATATCAGGATACGGTAATCCGTGACGGCAACAAGGTGCGCGTCTACATGAGCAGCCAGGCCCCGATGTTCAGCCTTGAAAGCTTTACCGTGACCCAGGGCGACGAGGTGACAGTCTATGTCACCAACCTCGACGATATCGACGACTTGACCCATGGGTTTTGCCTGAACAACCATGGCGTGGCGATGGAAGTGGGGCCGCAGGCCACCTCTTCGATCACCTTCACGGCGGCGAAACCCGGTGTCTACTGGTATTATTGCCAGTGGTTCTGTCATGCGCTGCACATGGAAATGCGCGGCCGCATGTTCGTTGAACCGAAAGGCGCCTGAGCCATGCCGCGCCTCATCCTCAGCCTGATCCTGTTTCTCGGCGTCGCGACCACGGTCGTGGCGGACGAACGGCGGGTTCCGGCAGAGGCAGGGGCGCTTGCCACTGCCATCGCCGGGGCCATGCCCGGCGATGTGCTTACGCTCGCACCGGGCCGCCACCTCGGCCCGGTGATACTTGACCGGCCTGTCACGCTTGACGGGCAGGGCGCAGCCACCATCGACGCAGGCGGCACCGGCAGCGTGATCACCGTCACGGGCCATGATATCACCGTGCGCGGCCTCACCCTCATCGGGTCGGGCAGTGACCATGATGCCATCGACAGTGGTGTGCAGATCACCCGGACTGCGGCGCGCGTGCTGGTCGAGGACAACGACATCCTCGGCAATCTCTACGGGGTCGATGTGCATGGCCCGCGCGATGCCACCGTGCGCGGCAACCGCATTCTCGGGCGTACCGATCACCACATGAACAGCCGTGGCAACGGTGTCTATGTCTGGAATGCCCCCGGCACGATCATCGAGGACAATGATATCCGCCTTGGCCGCGACGGCATCTTTGTAAATACGTCCAATGACGGCATATTCCGCGGCAACCTGATGCGCGACCTGCGTTTTGCTGTGCATTACATGTATGCCAACAATTCCGAGGTGTCGGGCAATATCTCGATTGGCAACACGCTTGGCTTTGCCCTGATGTTTTCGAACCGCATCACAGTGCATGACAATCTAAGTCTCGCGGACCGCAGTCATGGCTTGATGCTCAACTATACCAACAATGCCGACATTCGCGGCAATCTGATACGTGGCGGCACCGAAAAGTGCACCTTCATCTACAACGCCCACCGCAACCTGATTTACGACAACCGTTTTGAGGGCTGTGAGATCGGCATCCATTTCACCGCCGGGTCAGAGCGTAACGCGATCACGGGCAACGCCTTTGTCGGCAATCGAACGCAGGTGAAATACGTCGGCACCAAGGATGTGGAATGGAGCCATGACGGGCGCGGCAACTATTGGTCCGACCATCCTGCGTTTGATCTGGATGGCGACGGCATCGCCGATGCCAGCTTTCGCCCAAATGACCTGATGGACCACATTCTGTGGCCCCAGCCCGCCGCGAGCCTTTTGATCGGGGCGCCCGCCGTACAGCTGATCCGTTGGAGCCAGAAACATTTCCCGGCCTCATTGCCCGGCGGCGTGCTGGACAGTGCCCCCCTGATGCGGCCCGTTATCCTGACGGTGCCAGATACTATCGCCGCGATGGAGGCCAAAGCCATGGCCGCCGCGCGCAACAGAAAGACAGACGATGACCAGTTTGACCCTCTCGCAAGTCACTAAGCGCTACGATGGTGTGACCGCCCTTGACGACGTGGCCTTTAGCGTCGCCCCCGGCGAACGGGTGGCGCTTCTGGGCCATAACGGCGCGGGCAAATCCACGCTGATGAAGATCATCCTCGGGCTGATCCCCGCGACCTCGGGGAAGGTCGAGGTTCTTGGTGGCGCGCCCGGTAGCCAGGCCGCCCGCGATGGTACGGCCTATCTGCCAGAAAACGTGGCCTTCCACCCCGCGCTGACCGGGCTGGAACAGATCCGGCTTTATCTGCGGTTGCGTGGTTGCGATCCGGCGCAGGCCATGGGGCTGCTTGATCGGGTCGGGCTTGGCGATGCCGCCGACCGCCGGATCGGTACCTATTCCAAGGGCATGCGGCAGCGCGTGGGCCTCGCACAGGCCCTGATCGGCCGCCCGCGCCTTCTGGTTCTGGACGAGCCGACAAGCGGGCTTGACCCGGTGTCGCGCCGTGAATTCTACGCCATTCTCGACGGTCTGGCCGCCGAGGGCGCCGCGATCCTGCTTTCGTCGCATGCCCTGACCGAGGTCGAGGCCCGCACCGACCGGATCGTGATCCTGTCGGGTGGCCGCCTCATGGCCAACGACACGCTCCCGGCGCTGCGCCGCAAGGCCGCGCTGCCGATCCGCCTTCAGGTTTCGGCCCGTCAGGGGGCTGCGGATCAGGTGGCTGCGGAACTGTCGGGCGGGCGGCGCAATGGCGTCATGGTCGATCTGACCTGCGCCCATGACGAAAAGCTGGCCCGGTTGGGCCATATCGCGGCGCTTGCCGGCTTGATCGAGGATGTCGAGATCATCCCGCCCAGCCTTGAAGACCTCTATAGCCACTTCAGCCGGAGAGACGAACAATGACCGCCCTCATCAGACCTGTATTCGCTCTTGGCATCACCGAGTTCCGCATCGCGCTTCGCAACCGTTGGGTGACGATCACCGTGGCACTCATGGCGCTCTTTGCACTGGTTCTTTCCGCCGCTGGCAGCGCACCCACCGGCGATGTCGGCGTCGATGCGCTGTCGGTGACCGTGGCGAGCCTTACGTCACTTGGCGTCTACCTTGTGCCGCTCATGGCGCTTTTGATGTCCTTCGACGCCGTGGCGGGAGAGGTCGAACGCGGCACGCTCTCGCTGACGCTAACCTATCCCGTCTCACGCTCCGGTATCCTAATGGGCAAGTTCGCGGCACATCTGGTGGTGCTGACGATTGCCGTAGGCGTGGGCTATGCACTGGCGGCCGCGGCGGCGCTTGCAACCGATCCGGGGGCGTCGGCGGGCCTGCCGGCCCTTTTGCGGCTCTTCTGGTCCTCTATCCTATTGGGGGCGGTGTTTCTCGCCGTCGGTTATACGCTTTCGGCCATCGCGCGGCGACCGGGGGCCGCGGCGGGGCTCGCCATAGGCGTCTGGCTGGCGCTTGTGGTTCTTTATGATCTGGGGCTTTTGGCAGCGGTCGTGGCCGATGGCGGCGGTGCTTTCACCAACCGCGCCCTGCCGTGGTTGCTTTTGGCCAATCCCGCCGACGCGTTTCGCCTCTATAACCTCGCGGCTTCCGAGGCGACAGCAGCGGCCTCTGGTCTTGGCGGTGCGGCACAGACCATTCCGGCGGTGCATGCGCTGATTTCCGTCCTGCTCTGGCCACTCGCCGCCTTCGGGCTGGCCGTGGCCGCGCTGCGGAGGGTCACGCCATGAAGTGGCTGTCGATTGCTCTCTTGCCCCTTGCTCTGGCCGCCTGCAAGGAAGAGGTGGCAACCCACCCTGATCCGGTATCGCTGACCGCCGAAGCGGTGGGGCATTATTGCCAGATGGACCTGTTGGAACATCCCGGTCCCAAGGCGCAGGTGCATCTGGCGGGATTGGAGAACCCGCTTTTTTTCAGTCAGGTGCGCGACGCCATCGCCTATCAGCGGATGCCCGAACAGAGCCACGCCATCACCGCCATTTACGTCAACGACATGGCGGCGGCCCCTAGTTGGGACCAACCCGGCGCCGATAACTGGATTCAGGCCACGGACGCGCATTTCGTCATGGGCTCGGATGCGACGGGCGGAATGGACGCGCCCGAACTCGTGCCCTTCCTCAAGGCTGAAGATGCCACGGCCTTTGCGCAGGCGCGCGGCGGGCAGGTTCTGCGACTGGCCGAGGTCGCGGATGCCGATGTGCTCTCGGCGGTGCCGATCGCCACTTTCCCAGACACTGACCGCGCCGAAGATGACGACTTCGAGGCGCGACTGAAACAACTGTCCCGCGAAAGGCAGAACTGACATGACCCTCTCTCGCCGCCGTTTCCTTTCCATTTCCGCTGCCGCGTTGGCATGCGCCGGGGGGGCAAATGCCGCCCCGCTTTACCACTGGCAGGGGGGCGCCCTTGGCGCACGCGCCACGATCACGCTTCGCCATCCAGAGGCTGAGCGCATCACCCATGCCGCCCGCAGTGAGATCGAGCGGCTCGAACAGATTTTCAGCCTCTACCGGCGCACATCAAGCCTGAGCCTGCTCAACGCCGTCGGGCAACTGGACGCGCCGCCCTTTGAATTGCTCGATTGCCTGACACTGGCTTCTGCCGCGCATCAGGCCACCGGCGGGCTCTTTGATCCCACCGTGCAACCCTTGTGGGATCTCTATGCCCGAAGCTATAGCGCCGGGCAGGCGC
>NZ_CAJXIP010000127.1 GCF_913054395.1 uncultured Roseovarius sp. | reverse complement strand
ATCCTGGTCGAAGAACTGGGCGAGAATGCCACTTTGCTGGGCCGCCTGCGCGACGCCATGCAGAAAGAGGCGTTGATCAGCGCGCAGGTAAACGCCGGAAAGGAAGAGGTCGGCGCAAAGTTTTCCGACTACTTCGACCATAGTGAAAAATGGGCGACGATCCCGTCACATCGCGCCCTGGCCATCCTGCGCGCCTCCAAGGAAGAGATCGTGACCCTCAATATCGCGCCCGAGCCAGAAACAGGCCTGCCCCGCGTGATCGCCATCATTACCGCCGAGATCGGGATTCACGGTGACGGTCCGGGCGACATCTGGCTGCGAGAGGCCGCGCGTTGGGCCTGGAGCGTCAAGCTGAGTCTGACGATGTTCATGGATCTGATGACCGACCTGCGCCGCCGCGCCCATGATGCCGCGATCGACGTATTTGCCCGCAACCTGCGCGACCTGCTGCTGGCCGCGCCTGCGGGCGCGCGCGCAACACTGGGCCTTGATCCGGGGATCAGGACAGGGTGCAAGATTGCCGTGGTGGATGAGACCGGCAAGCTTTTGGATACGGCAACCATCTATCCGTTCCAGCCCCGCATGGATGTGCGCGGCGCGGAAAACACCCTGACCCAGATGATCGCCAGACACGGCATCGCATTGATCGCCATCGGCAACGGAACCGCCAGCCGCGAATCCGAACGCCTTGTGGCAGATGTGATCAAGCGCCTGCCCGCAGGCACCCCGCGCCCCACCCCCGTGATCGTGTCAGAGGCCGGGGCCTCGGTCTATTCCGCCTCCGAACTGGCCTCACAGGAATTCCCCGATATCGACGTGTCCATTCGCGGGGCGGTGTCGATCGCGCGGCGGTTGCAGGACCCCCTGTCGGAATTGGTGAAAATCGAACCGCAGGCCATTGGCGTCGGCCAATATCAGCATGACGTGGATCAGCGGCGACTGGCCAAATCCCTTGCCGCCGTGGTCGAGGATGCCGTGAACGCGGTGGGTGTCGACTTGAACATGGCCTCGGCACCGCTCCTGTCGCATATCGCGGGCCTTGGGCCGTCACTGGCGCAGGCCGTTGTGGCGCACCGCGATGCCAATGGCCCGTTTGCCAACCGCAAGGCCTTGCTGAAAGTGGCCGGGCTGGGGCCAAAGGCGTTTGAGCAATGCGCAGGCTTTCTGCGGATCACAGATGGCACAGAACCTCTGGATGCCTCCTCGGTCCACCCCGAGGCCTACGGCGTGGCGCGCAAGATCGTGCAGGCCTGCGGGCGTGATATCCGCGCCATCATGGGCGACAGCAGCGCCCTTGCGGGCCTGCGGGCAGAGCAATTCGTCGACGACAGTTTTGGCTTACCCACCGTGCGCGATATCCTGACAGAACTGGAAAAGCCGGGGCGCGACCCGCGCCCCACCTTCAAGACCGCCACCTTTGCGGATGGCATCGACAGCATCACCGACCTCAAACCCGGCATGTCGCTGGAAGGCACCGTTACCAATGTTGCGGCCTTCGGGGCGTTTGTCGATATCGGTGTCCATCAGGATGGTCTTGTGCATGTCAGCCAGCTTGCAGATCGGTTTGTCAAAGATCCCCACGAGGTGGTCAAGGCCGGCGATGTCGTCCGGGTGTGGGTTACCGAAGTCGATGTCCCGCGCAAACGCATCGGCCTGAGCATGCGCAAAGATGCCAACGCCAGCCCAGCCTCGCGCGGACGCGAGGCCAACACGCCGAAACCGGCGCGCGGGCCGAAATCCGGAACGGCAAGGCCACCCGAAGCAAAAAGCCAGGGCGCCTTCGGATCTGCCCTGGCAGATGCCATGAAGCGACGGCCAGCCGGGTCCTGAGGCGGTCCGGCTATCGCGTGGCAAAAGCCTTCGCGGCAGTGCATGCCTTTACGCGAGTCCCGGAAAATCCGCATAGACCAGCGCGTGATCGCTCGCGTGGGACGGGGTATCGGGCGGACCACCTGACGCCCCACCCCGGCGGTTGTGTCTCGGGGGGGGCATGCCGGTTCTGATGATTTCAGGGCGCACATCGGGATACTCCTGCGCCAAGCGCGGCGAGACAAGTATCCGGTCCGGACGCGAATGCAGATGCGTGTCAGGAACCTCGTATGTCCAGTCAGTGCCCGGCGCCAAACGATCCAGCAAGTCAAACGAAAACCCCTGTTTCAGCGGAGTGAGGGCCGAGCGGGCAGGCCCATCGCCAGCGCCCGGTTCATTAAGGTCTCCCACGATCATCCAGCGCTCTTGCCGCGGATCGTCAAAACGCATTTCGACGATCTTGCGAACCGCGCGCGCCTCGGCCTCACGTATGACATACGCCTTCTCGGCATCAGGATACGGCGCTTTGAAATGGCAAACAAACAGCGTGACACCTGTAAAACCCAGCTCAAGACAATCCCGCCGGAAAAGGCGGTGATCCCGGAGTTCGCGCGGTAGATCTGACAAATCGAGATCGGCGCCGGTAAGGCCTGCGTGGCTTTTGACAATAATGGGCTGGCGTCGACAAAGAGCCGCGACGTTCAACCCGCGGCCATCGTTTCCGGCAAGGCAATACCGGAAAGGATAAGCCGGCGATCCGGTCTGAAGAAGAAAATTATCGTGGAAAAAGTCCAATGCCGGAGTGTCGAAAACCTCTTGCACGGCGACGATATCCGCCTGCGCGGCATGGATCACCTTCGCTGTCTGTTCGCGATCGGCCAAACTAAGCGCGACGGGCCGCTGGACGTCTGATTCATCCTGATCGAAGGCCCCATCAAGAACCGGCCTGCCCTCCTGCGTGCGCAGGCGCATGTTTTGCAGATTGAATGTGGCCACGCGCATCACTGACACCGTCTGTCATGAATATGTCTCCATAATACGTGCTGATTGCACCGGGACCATAGCCGTCGCAATCGAGGGCACGGCGGGAACACGCCGCTGTCATGATGCACCGGCTCAGGTTTAGGCATGATCGAAAAGCCGGACTTCTGGCGCGCGACAAGGATACTGCTTTAGCCGCGCAACTCGTCCAGAATGGCGGCGGCGGCGGCCCTGGGGTCTTGTGCAGCCCAGATCGGGCGACCGACAACGATGTGATCGGCACCATCGGCAATCGCTTGCGCCGGGGTGGCGACGCGCTTCTGATCGCCAAGGGCCGCGCCAACGGGGCGCACCCCAGGCGTCACGATAAGCTTGCCCGCTGCATTCGGCAGTGCCCGGATCATCGCCGCCTCTTGCGGGCTGGCGATGACACCATCGGCACCGGCGTCAAAGGCCCGCCCCGCGCGTTCGGCCACCAGATCGGGAATATCCCCCGCCCGGATCAGCCCGGCATCAAGATCGGCCCGGTCAAGCGAGGTCAGGATCGTCACCGCCAGGATCTTGAGCGGCTTGCCCGACGCCCCCTCTTTGGCGGCACGCACAACATGCGGGTCGCCATGCACGGTGAGAAAATCAAGGTCATATTGCGCCAGCCCACGCACCGCCGCCTCGATCGTCGCGCCGATATCGAAAAGCTTCATGTCGAGAAAAATGCGCTTGCCGTGCTCACGCTTCAACTCATCCGCCAGGGCAAGTCCGCCGCCCGTCAGCATCCCCAGACCGATCTTGTAAAACGACACCGCGTCGCCCAGCTTTTCCGCCAGTTCAAACCCGGCCAGGGCATTGGGCACATCAAGGGCAACGATCAGGCGGTCATCGGACATCGGGGCGGCTCCGGGCTTGGGACAGGGGTTGGATCTGCGCCCTTGTCGCGGCGCCTTGGCGGGACGTCAAGCCCCCTGCGATGCGCCGTCAAACGCGCCCGGCGTCAAGGTTGTCGAGATTGCGCAACATCCGCTGCACCTGCGCCAGGGTGCCGGAGCGGGCCGAGGGCGCTGAAATCCCCGCGCTCAGCCGCAGGCGCAGACCGGACTGTTTGCCAAGATGCGTGGCCTCTGCATCCGCCAACAGCCCGCGCATCACATGCGCGTAATCGGCATGAAGCGGTGCGCAGACATGCGCAGGATAGCTGAATAGATCGTCGCCCTGACGGATCTGAACCTGCGCCTCGAAAGCCCCGCGTTCGGGGTTATAGCTGATCTCGTCCACTGTTAGTTTCCGGGTTTGCATCGCCTGCATCCTTTGTGCTCGGGCCGCATGGCCCTGTGGATAACTTTGATACAGATCGGAATCCCAAGGCCTTATACCAAGGGCCTGTCACGCAAACGTGCGGATTTGACGCAAATCATCGCGCCCGGTTCGCGAATCGGTGATCCTTGGGGTTGAACAGGTGGTGCGCAAAACCCATCTGGATCATGAGGTTCCCAATCGCGCATGCCTAATACTGGGTGCGCAAGCGGGGTAACGCTTGTAAAAAAGGAGAAAACCCATGGACTTCAACAAGTTCACGGAGCGGTCGCGCGGCTTCATTCAGGCCGCCCAGACCATCGCGATGCGCGAAAGCCACCAGAAACTGGCCCCCGAACATATCCTGAAGGCGTTGATGGACGACACCGAAGGTCTTGCCAGCAACCTGATCCGTCGGGCGGGTGGCGCCCCCGAACGCGTCGTGCAGGCGCTTGACCTTGCGCTTGGCAAAATCCCGCAGGTGTCGGGCGATACCGGACAGACCTATATGGATCAGCAAACCGGAAAGGTTCTGGCCGAGGCCGAAAAGCTGGCCGAAAAGGCCGGTGACAGCTTTGTGCCGGTGGAACGCATCCTGACCGCGCTTGCGCTGGTGAAATCCCCGGCCAAGGACGCGCTAGAGGCCGGTGCCGTGAGCGCACAGAAACTCAACGAGGCAATCAACGATATCCGCAAGGGCCGCACAGCCGACAGTGCCAGCGCCGAAGATACCTATGAAGCGCTCGAGAAATATGCCCGCGACCTGACGAAGGCTGCCGAAGAAGGCAAGATCGACCCGATCATTGGCCGCGACGACGAAATTCGCCGCGCCATGCAGATTCTCAGCCGCCGCACCAAGAACAACCCGGTGCTTATCGGCGAGCCGGGCGTGGGTAAGACCGCGATTGCCGAGGGTCTTGCGCTGCGCATCATCAACGGCGACGTGCCGGAAAGCCTGCGCAACAAAAAGCTGTTGTCGCTCGACATGGGCGCGCTGATTGCCGGTGCGAAATACCGTGGCGAATTCGAAGAACGCCTTAAGGGCGTTCTGAACGAGGTGACCGCCGCTGCCGGTGAAATCATCCTGTTCATCGACGAAATGCACACCCTGATCGGGGCGGGCAAAGGCGATGGCGCGATGGATGCCGCCAACCTGATCAAGCCCGCACTTGCGCGCGGCGAGTTGCATTGTATCGGCGCGACCACGCTGGATGAATACCGCAAACACGTCGAGAAAGACGCCGCCCTTGCCCGCCGGTTTCAGCCGCTGATGGTAGAGGAACCCACGGTCGAGGACACGATCTCGATCCTGCGCGGCATCAAGGAGAAATACGAGGTACACCACGGCGTTCGGATTTCCGATAGCGCTCTGGTCACCGCCGCGACGCTCAGCCATCGCTATATCACCGACCGGTTCCTGCCCGACAAGGCGATCGACCTCATGGATGAGGCCGCAAGCCGTCTGCGCATGGAAGTGGATAGCAAACCCGAAGAGCTCGACACGCTTGACCGCGACATCCTGCAAAAACAGATCGAGGCAGAGGCGCTCAAGAAAGAAGACGACGCGGCAAGCAAGGACCGGCTTGAAAAGCTTGAGAAAGAGCTGGCCGAATTGCAGGAACGCTCGTCCGAGATGACCGTGCAATGGCAGGCCGAGCGCGACAAGCTGGCAGGCGCGCGCGATCTGAAAGAGCAACTTGACCGGGCCCGCAACGAGCTTGATCATGCCAAACGCGAAGGCAATCTCGCCAAGGCCGGTGAGCTATCCTATGGCGTCATTCCGGGGCTAGAGAAAAAGCTGGCCGAGGCCGAAAAGGCCGAGACCGAGGGCGTCATGGTCGAAGAGGCGGTACGCCCCGAACAGATCGCGCAGGTGGTGGAACGCTGGACCGGGATTCCGACCGCCAAGATGCTCGAAGGCGGGCGTGAAAAGCTGCTTGGGATGGAAGAAAACCTGCACAAGCGGGTGATCGGCCAAAACACGGCGGTCAAGGCCGTGGCCAATGCGGTACGCCGTGCGCGTGCGGGTCTTAACGATGAAAACCGCCCGCTTGGGTCGTTCCTGTTCCTCGGGCCGACCGGCGTGGGTAAAACCGAGCTGACCAAGGCCGTCGCCGAGTTCCTGTTTGACGACGATAGCGCCATGGTGCGGATCGACATGTCCGAGTTCATGGAGAAACATTCGGTCGCTCGCCTGATCGGTGCGCCTCCGGGCTATGTCGGTTATGACGAAGGCGGTGTCCTGACCGAGGCCGTGCGCCGCCGCCCCTATCAGGTGATCCTGTTCGACGAGGTCGAAAAGGCCCATGCGGATGTGTTCAACGTGCTGTTGCAGGTGCTTGACGATGGTGTTCTGACCGACGGTCAGGGGCATCGTGTGGATTTCAAGCAGACGTTGATCATTCTCACGTCGAACCTTGGGGCACAGGCCCTTAGCCAATTGCCCGAAGGGGCCGATGCGAGCGACGCCAAGCGCGATGTGATGGATGCGGTGCGGGCGCATTTCCGCCCCGAGTTCCTGAACCGTCTGGACGAGACGATCATCTTTGACCGCCTCAGCCGTCATGACATGGATGCCATCGTGGACATCCAGCTGCGCCGTCTGGGCAAACGTCTTGCCGGTCGCAAGATCACGCTCGACGTTGACGCCGCCGCGCAGAAGTGGCTTGCCGATGAAGGCTATGATCCGGTGTTCGGCGCACGCCCCCTGAAACGGGTGATCCAGCGCGCGCTTCAGGATCCTCTGGCCGAGGCGCTCTTGGCGGGGGATATCCTTGACGGATCTGCCGTCGCCGTAACAGCGGGGGCCGAAGGGCTTATCATCGGGGATCGCGTCGGCACCACCCGGCAGGAACCGCCAGAGGATGCCGTCGTGCATTAACCCCGGCGCTCACACGCAAGACAACGCCCCCCTGTTCGCGCAGGGGGGCGTTATTACATCTACCGCCCGTGGCTTCGGTCATAGCCATTCACCGGCGGGCTCTGCCAGCCTGCAAGCGCGGCGGGGTCTGGTGCAAAGACCTCGACGCGCATCGGATAGCAGGCGGCGCTATCGCTTGAATGCTCAGACGAACAATCGCCCCCCGGACAGGCACTTAGCGCGCCAAGCAGGTCGATTTCGGCGAAAAATTCGAGGTAATCACCGGGGCGCACCGGGCTGGCCTTCATGAAATACTGCCCGGTATCGCGGGTAAATCCGGTGCACATGAACACGTTCAGAACATCATGCACATGCCCCTCAGCCTCGGCCAGGCTCAGCCCGGTTTCATCCGCCAATGCCCGGATCAGGTTGGAATGGCAGCAATGGTGATACTGCGTGCCAGCCAGAAGATTGCCGGTATAGGGATCACACCGCGTGCCAATCACGTCATGCACCGAACCGCCAAATTCGTCGATCCCGTACCACTCAAGGCTATCGGCGGTGATCGTCGCCATCGGTCGCAGATAGGGAAAACTTGTCCACATTCTCTCGCCCACCGTCAGATGCGTACCGTGCAGCGCGCGTGACTTGCCGGAGTAAAACCGCTCGGACAGATTATTGGCATTCCACAGGTTAAGGTCACCCACCTGCGGGCCTTCTATGCTTGAGATGCGAAAAAACTGGCCCGCGCCGACACGAAAACCGGCGGCATCGCGCGGGGGCACAATAACCTCTGACACCTTCCTGGTGCCTGCGCGGGCGGCCCTGTAAAGCGCAAGATCGGGACGCGGAAGGGTGTCATTGGGATAACAAATCACCGGGCGCACGGCACGGCGGGCTTCGGCATCGACAGGTTGGGTCATCCGGGGGCCTTTCAGGATTGCGGTGTATTGGCGACACAATCCAAAGGTGGTTTTCCCGTCGATGTAAAGACCTGCGCGCCGCAGGTCATGCATTTAAAACAGGTGCCCGCCTCGCCATCCAGACGCCGGTCCGCCCGCCACCGACAAGCCCGCGTGCGACGGTTGGACAGGATCAGCACCAGAATAAAGGCGATGATCAATCCGACAACGATAAGCATGGCATGGCTCCTTCAGGTTCGCGCAAATCGTCCCGAGGATGCCCTGAACGGGCGGCCATTGAAATGCAAAACCCCCGGCACTCAGGCCGGGGGTCAAGCCGTCAGGCGTCGTAATAGGCGTACATCTGATCAAGCGCGCTTTGGTGCGGTGGCTCAACCCGGTTCGCGGGGGCGGAGGGGGTGAAATAGGTCAAAACCCATTCCGGCAATGCCTCTGCCAAGGGTGCCGCAGCGTGATCGTTTTTCTGTGCTCGGATCGACATGGTGTGATCTCCATTCTGGTCTGACCCGAACATATGATGCCGCGCCGCAGCATTAAACCGTCACTCCTGCACTCTCGCTATGCGCACCACGCAAGGCCAAAGGCCCCGGATTTCTCCGAGGCCTTTCAATAGCGAGTCAGGATGCGCCGGTCAGACCGCGCGGTCGACCATCATCTTCTTGATCTCAGCAATCGCCTTGGCCGGGTTAAGGCCCTTGGGGCAGGTCTTGGTACAGTTCATGATCGTGTGACAACGATAGAGCTTGAACGGATCTTCCAATTCGTCCAGACGCTCGCCCGTGGCCTCGTCACGTGAATCGATGATCCAGCGATAGGCATGCAGCAAGGCGGCCGGCCCGAGATATTTGTCGCCATTCCACCAATAGCTTGGGCAGGACGTCGAGCAGGACGCGCACATCACGCATTCATAAAGCCCATCAAGCTTTTCGCGATCCTCGATCGACTGTTTCCACTCTTTCGCGGGACGGTTGGTCTTGGTTTCAAGCCAGGGCATGATGCTGGCGTGCTGCGCATAAAAATGCGTCAGGTCCGGGATCAGGTCGCGCACCACAGGCATATGCGGCAGCGGATAGATTTTCACATCGCCCTTGATCTCATCCATGCCATAGATACAGGCCAGAGTATTGATGCCGTCGATGTTCATCGAACAGGACCCGCAGATGCCTTCGCGGCAGGAGCGCCGGAACGACAGGGTCGGGTCGATGGTGTTCTTGATGTGGATCAGGGCGTCCAGCAGCATGGGGCCGTGGTCGCCGGTCGGCACCTCATAGGTGTCCCAGCGCGGGTCCGCATCGACCTCGGGGTCGTAGCGATAGACCTTGTAGGTGCGGACGTCCTTGGAGCCGGGCGCGGCCTTGTGGACCTTGCCCTTGGTGGGCTTGGAGCCGCGGGGGAGGGAGAGTTGAACCATCTGCGTTCGACCTCAGTAAACCCGAGCCTTGGGCTCGATGTACGAGACCTCGTCGGTCATCGTGTATTTGTGCACCGGACGGTAGTCGATCTGGACGCCTTCGCCCGGACGCTTCCACGCCAGGGTGTGTTTCATCCAGTTGGCGTCGTCCCGATCCGGATAGTCCTCGCGGGCGTGGGCGCCGCGCGATTCCGTGCGATTCAGCCCGCTCTCGATGGTGACGACGGCCTGGGCGATCAGGTTGTCGTACTCCAGCGTCTCCATCAGGTCGGTGTTCCAGATCAGGCCGCGATCCGTGGTCTTGATGTCGGCGCCGGCGGCGTCGAAGGCCCGCAGCTTGTCGGT
>NZ_CAJXIP010000126.1 GCF_913054395.1 uncultured Roseovarius sp. | reverse complement strand
TTTGCCATCTTTCTCTTTTTGCTGTTTGCCCTGTCGCGGCTTACGTTTTCGTCGGACACGATCACATCGGCACGCCCCGGCGTCCTTTACGATCCCGAGTTCCGGCTTGGGGTGCTGCTTGTGCTTGGGGTGCCGCTCTTGCTGGTGTTGCGCCACTGGATTGCCGCCTTCGAGGTGATCGAGGCGGACAATCTCACCGTTGGCCTGCGCGCCTTTTGGGGGGGCATGTTCACCGTACTGTCTTTCCTGTCGACCGCCGGGTTCGAAAGCGCCGACTGGCAGGAGGCGCGTGACTGGTCCGGGCTTGGTACGCCGGGGCTTGTGCTTTTGGGGCTGTCGCTTGTCGGCGGGGGCGTTGCGACGACTGCGGGCGGGGTCAAGCTTTTGCGGGTCTATGCGCTTTACCTGCATGGCAAGCGCGAGGTCGAGCGGCTTGTGCATCCCTCCTCTGTCGGGCACGCCACGGGGGCAGGGCGGCGAATCAGGCGGCATGGCGCCTATATCGCCTGGGTGTTCTTCATGCTGTTTGCCATGTCACTGACCTTTGTGACGATGCTGCTTGCGGGGTTCGGGCAGGATTTCGAATCCGCGCTGATCCTCTCGGTTTCGGCCCTGTCCACCACCGGCCCGCTGATCAGCGCCGCCAGTGAAACGCCTATTCGCCTTCTCGAACTAAGCGCCGGCGCCAAGCTTTGCTATGGCGCGGCGATGGTGCTTGGGCGCCTTGAGACGCTGGCAATCATCGCGCTGCTCAACCCGGCGGTCTGGCGCGACTAGGTCAATCGGTGCTCACGCAGGTCGGCGTTTTCATTTTTAGGCTGGAAAGTCGCGCGCGGGCAAGACATACTCGGGCAATATGCAAGACCCTCAGGCACCGGTTCGCGGTGTGTGCAAGAATAAAGGCTTTGAACTTAAATGGCTTCTGATCGACAAAATTTGCAAGATGCGTTTCTCAACCAGGTTCGCAAGACCAAGATCCCGGTCACCGTTTTCCTGATCAACGGTGTCAAATTGCAGGGAGTGATCACCTGGTTTGACAACTTCTGCATCTTGCTGCGCCGTGATGGCCAATCACAGTTGGTCTATAAGCATGCCGTTTCGACGATCATGCCGTCGCAGCCGGTCAATCTTTATGATGGTGAAGAGACCAATTGAGCGAACACGCGCGCCCCGTGACACGGGCATGGGTCATCCACCCTGAAATCCCCTCGGCCGAGTCAGAGCGCGATCCTGTTCTCGCTCTGGAAGAGGCCGTTGCCTTGGCGCATGCCTTGCCCGACCTTGATGTGGTCGGCTCTCAGGTGGTGCGCCTGCGCAAACCTGACGCGGGCAAACTTTTCGGCAAGGGCAAGCTCGAAGAGCTGCGCCAGGCCATAGAGGATAACGAGGTCGAGCTGGTGCTGGTCGATGGCCCGGTCACGCCTGTCCAGCAACGCAACCTGGAAAAGGCCTGGGACGTCAAGGTTCTGGACCGTACCGGCCTTATCCTTGAAATTTTCAGCGATCGCGCCGCCACCCGCGAAGGCGTGCTTCAGGTCGAGATGGCCGCCTTGTCCTATCAGCGCACCCGCCTGGTGCGCGCCTGGACCCACCTTGAACGCCAGCGGGGCGGATTGGGGTTTGTCGGCGGGCCAGGCGAAACCCAGATCGAGGCCGACCGCCGCGCCATCGACGAACAATTGGTGCGCCTGCGCCGCCAGCTTGAAAAGGTGGTCAAGACCCGCAGCCTGCATCGCGCCGCGCGGGCCAAGGTGCCATTCCCGATCGTGGCGCTTGTTGGCTATACCAATGCCGGGAAATCCACCCTGTTCAACCGGCTGACCGGGGCCGAGGTCATGGCCAAGGACATGCTCTTCGCCACGCTCGACCCGACCATGCGGCGCATCCGGCTGCCCGGCGGCGGCCCCGAGGTTATCCTGTCGGACACGGTCGGCTTCATCAGCGACCTGCCGACCGAGCTCGTCGCCTCCTTCCGCGCCACCCTCGAAGAGGTGCTGGCCGCCGATCTGATCTGCCATGTGCGCGATATCTCGCATCCCGAAACCGTGGCCCAGGCCGAGGATGTGAGCACCATCCTCAACAGTCTCGGCGTCAAGGAGACTACCCCGCAGATCGAGATATGGAACAAGATCGACCGGCTTGACGAAGACGCTCGCGCCGCCACCCTGACCAAGGCCGCGCGGCTTGACCATGTTCAGGCGCTCTCGGCCATCAGCGGACAGGGGATCGACGACCTGGTCGAGGCGATTGCCAAGGCGCTGGCCGATGTAACCCATGTCACCACACTGCATCTCGGCTTTGACGCCGGGCGCAAACGGGCCTGGCTGTTTGAAAAGGATCTGGTCGAAACGGAAACCCAGACCGAAGACGGATTCGATCTTACCGTGCGCTGGACCGCCCGGCAGGAGGCCCGGTTCAAAGACCTCTGATCGGCCCCGGCCCCCTGGTTCTTCTTGGCAAAAATACTCAAAATCCGCCGGGGCGGCCTTATGCCCCGCGCCAGATCCATCCACCGCCCAGCACCCGCGTGCCGTCCTGTTCATAGAACACGCAGGCCTGCCCTGGCGACACGCCCTCTTCGGGGGTGAGCAACTCGACTTCTGCCTCGGTCTCTGAAATCGGGCGCAGGATCGCGGCACGCACCGGGCGGGTCGAACGCACCCTGACCGCGACATGCCACTCGGGCCGCGACATCAGGGGCTCATCCCCAAGCCAGTTGATTTCGCGCAACGGCACGCTGCGGGTCGAGAGCATCTCTTTCGGGCCGACGATCACCTGACGGGCATCCACATCAAGGCGCACCACGTAAAGCGGATCGGCAAGCCCGCCGATGCCAAGGCCGCGGCGCTGACCGATGGTATAGTGGATCACGCCGTCATGCCGCCCGAGGGTGCGACCGTCGGCATGCACGATCTCGCCCGGTTCTGCCGCGCCGGGGCGCAATTTCTCGATCACGCTGGCATAGTTGCCGTCTGGCACAAAGCAGATATCCTGACTGTCGGGCTTGTCGGCGACCTGCAATCCATATTTCGTTGCCAGTTCGCGGGTGGCCTCTTTCGAGGGCAGGTGCCCGAGCGGAAAGCGCAGATATTCCAGCTGTTCGGCGGTGGTCGAGAACAGGAAATAAGACTGATCACGATTTGAATCCGCCGCGCAATGCAATTCCGGACCGTTCGGCCCGGTCTTGCGCTGAATATAATGCCCGGTCGCCATGCAATCGGCCTCAAGGTCGCGCGCGGTTTCAAGCAGGTCCTTGAACTTGACCCGCTCGTTGCAACGAATGCAGGGCACCGGTGTCGCACCCGCCAGATAGCTGTCGGCGAATTCGTCAATCACCGCGTCGCGGAAGATATTCTCGTAATCCAGGACGTAATGCGGAAAGCCGACGTCCTCGGCGACGCGGCGCGCATCGTGAATATCGACCCCGGCGCAGCATGCACCCTTCTTGGCCAGGGCCGCGCCATGGTCATAAAGTTGCAGCGTCACGCCCACCACATCATAACCCTGTTCGGCCAAATAGGCGGCGACGACCGAACTGTCGACACCGCCGGACATCGCCACGACCACTCGTGTGTCGGCCGGAGCCTTTGCAAAGCCAAGGGAATTCAAAGGTGTATCGTTATCTAGCGCCATATCGGCCTCCGCTCGGGTCATTCAGAATATAGGAAAATGCTAATTACTCTCAAGCCCCGGTTTCACCTGCCGTTAAGCCCGATGCGACCACTTTGGTCAGCATCAGAAAAAGGGTGAGAGTGATGTATCTGAAGAAAGTGGAAGGGCCAAGGGCCGTCAGCCTGCCGGATGGCACGATCTTGAGCAGGGCAGACTTGCCTCCAGCGCATACCCGGCGATGGGTCGCCTCGCGCAAACTGGCCGTGGTGCGCGGGGTTGCCTACGGGCTTATGACCCGCAATGAGGCTATGCTGACATATGGTTTGAGCGGTGAAGAATTTGATGCATGGGTCACTGCCGCCAGCAGCCACGGGGAAAAGGCTTTGAAAGTGACTGCGCTCAAGACCTTTAGACAACCAAAAGGAGAGTTGCCTTGATATGCCAACAACGGTAACGGAGGGTTAACCATTTTTGGCGAGTGTGGTTCCGATTGAAGCACTGATCTGTGGAGAACCAAGATGCGAGTACTACTGGTCGAGGACGACCCGACAACCTCGAAAAGCATCGAACTGATGCTGACCCATGCGAACCTGAACGTTTATACGACCGATCTGGGCGAAGAGGGGGTCGATCTGGCCAAGCTCTATGACTATGACCTGATCCTGCTGGATCTGGGATTGCCGGATATGAACGGGCACGATGTGCTGCGTCAGTTGCGCATGGCCCGGATTGACACGCCGATCCTGATCCTGTCGGGGGCGCATGATACCGAAAGCAAGATCAAGGGATTTGGTTTCGGGGCGGATGACTATTTGACCAAACCGTTCCACCGCGAAGAACTCGTGGCGCGCATTCATGCGATCATCCGCCGCTCGAAGGGCCATTCCCAATCGGTGATCCGCACAGGCAAGATCAATGTCAACCTCGATGCCAAGACGGTCGATGTGGGTGGCAAGACCGTTCATCTGACCGGCAAGGAATACCAGATGCTCGAGCTTTTGTCGCTGCGCAAGGGTACGACGCTCACCAAGGAGATGTTTCTCAACCATCTTTACGGCGGCATGGACGAACCCGAACTCAAGATCATCGACGTGTTCATCTGCAAGCTGCGTAAAAAGGTCAGCGAGGCGACCGACGGCGCGAATTACATCGAAACGGTTTGGGGGCGGGGCTATGTCTTGCGCGATCCCGATCCGAGCGAGATGGATGATCAAAGGCTTGCCATCGGCGCCTGAGGCGTGCCGTGACATCTGGACCTCTGCCAGACAGGGCCGTATCACTTTGACCTGAGACCGGGGGCAGGCAATGCCCCGTCAGGAAAGGACAGAGGGGCCCATGAGCGACACGCGCGCAGTTGACAGCTTGGACAAGGAAGAGGCACGTCGCGAACTGGAACGGCTCGCAGCGCTTATTTCATCGGCCAATCAGGCATACCACACCAAAGATGCGCCGGTCATGTCGGACGCGGAGTTTGACGCGCTCAAGGCGCGAAATGCCGCGATCGAGGCGCGGTTTCCCGATCTGAAACGTGCCGACAGCCCGAGCGACGTGGTCGGCGCGATGCCCGCCGAAGGTTTTGCCAAGATCACCCACGCGGTGCGCATGCTCAGCCTTGGCAACGCCTTTGACAACGAAGATGTGGTCGAGTTCGACGCCCGCATTCGCCGCTACCTCGGGCTTGGGGCCGAGGCCGATCTTGGCTATACCTCCGAGCCCAAGATCGACGGGCTCAGCCTGAGCCTGCGGTATGAAAACGGGCAGTTGATACAAGTCGCGACACGCGGCGACGGGCAGGTCGGCGAAAACGTCACCGCCAATGCGCGCACGATTGCCGATATCCCGCAGACCCTTACCGGCGCGCCGAATATCCTTGAGGTCCGCGGCGAGGTCTACATGAGCCATGCCGATTTTGAGGCCCTGAATGCGCGGCAGGCGGCAAGCGCGGACAAACCCTTCGCCAATCCGCGCAACGCCGCCGCCGGTTCGCTGCGCCAGCTTGATCCCAAGGTTACCGGCGCGCGCCCCCTGAAGTTTTTCGCCTATGCCTGGGGTGAGTTGAGCGCGCCGCTGGCCGAAACCCAGATCGAAGCGATCGAACGCCTTGCCGCGTTGGGGTTTGAAACCAATCCGATGACCACGCTTTGTTCGGGCCCGGAAGAGATGCTGGCCGAATATGCCCGCATCGAACAACGCCGCGCGACGCTTGGGTATGACATCGACGGGGTGGTCTATAAGGTCAACGATCTTGGCCTGCAGGCCCGGCTTGGGTTCCGCTCGACCACACCGCGATGGGCGATTGCCCATAAATTTCCGGCAGAACTCGCCTGGACCCGGCTTGAGGCAATCGACATTCAGGTGGGGCGCACCGGCGCGCTTAGCCCGGTCGCACGCCTGATGCCGGTGACGGTTGGTGGCGTGGTGGTGTCAAACGCCACGCTGCACAATGAGGATTACATCCTCGGGCGGGACAGCAAGGGCGAGGACATCCGCGACGGCAAGGATATCCGCGTCGGCGATTGGGTTCAGGTTTACCGCGCGGGCGATGTGATCCCGAAAATCGCCGATGTGGACCTGAGCAAACGCCCCGAGGATGCCGTGCCTTACGCGTTTCCCAAAACCTGCCCCGAGTGCGGCTCGGATGCGGTGCGCGAAGAGGGCGACGCGGCCCGCCGGTGCATTGGCGGGCTTATCTGTCCGGCGCAGGCGGTGGAAAAGCTCAAGCATTTCGTCAGCCGCGCCGCCTTTGACATCGAGGGGCTGGGCGCGAAACAGGTGGAACAATTCTACCGCGATGGCTGGATCAGGGAACCGGCCGATATCTTCACGCTCAAGACGCGCTATGGCAGCGGGTTGCAGCAGCTCAAGAATCGCGAAGGCTGGGGTGAAAAGAGCGCGAACAACCTCTTCCAGGCCATTGAAGATAAAAGGCAAATCCCGTTCGGACGCCTGTTGTTTGCGCTTGGCATCCGCCATGTCGGCGAGGCCGCAAGCAATACGATCGCACGATTTTACGGCAGTTGGGACGATTTCACCGGCGCGATGGACGCCGCCCAGGGGTTTGATGGCCCCGAATGGGAAAGGCTCTTGGGGATCGACGGGGTTGGCGAGGTGATGGCGCGCTCGCTTGTTGGCGCCTTTGGCGAGGTCAATGAACGTGCCGGAATCGGTCGGCTTGTGGCGCATCTTGATGTTCAGGATGCCGCACGCCCCGACACCAGCAGCAGCCCGGTAGCGGGCAAGACGGTTGTTTTCACTGGCACGCTTGAAAAAATGACCCGTGCCGAGGCCAAGGCCCGCGCCGAGGCGCTTGGCGCCAAGGTTGCCGGAAGCGTGTCGGCAAAGACCGATCTTCTTGTTGCCGGGCCGGGTGCCGGATCGAAAGCGAAAAAGGCCGCGGAGCTTGGGATAGAGACGCTGGATGAAGACGGCTGGCTTGACCTGATTGGCCAGACATGACCGGACGCCCCGAAATCCTGTTCCCGCTGTTCGCCGGGCTTGAGACGCTGTCGGGCGTGGGCCCGAAGACCGTCCAGAATCTGGCGGCGCTTGACGTGGCGCGCCCGCGTGATCTTCTTTTCACGCTGCCCTATGCGGGCGTGGATCGGCGCAAGCGCGCAACGGTGCAGGGCGCCGATCTGCCCGGGGTGGTCACGGTCGAGGTGGTCATCGGCCAGCACCGTGCCCCAAGCCGCCGCGGCGGGGCGTACCGGGTGACGGTCGAGGATGCGGCGACCACGTTTCAGCTGGTGTTCTTCCATGCCCGTGACGAATATCTGCGCAAGACCCTGCCCACGGGCGCGCGCCGGGTGGTGTCGGGCAAGGTCGAGCTGTTCGACGGGCTGGCGCAGATGGTGCATCCCGATCACATGCTGCCCCCCGACGAGGCTGGCGACATCCCCGATTTCGAGCCGGTCTATCCGCTAACCGCCGGGGTCACCCAAAAGATGATGGTCAAGGCAGAGCAGGCCGCGCTTGCCCGCTTGCCCGATCTCGAAGAATGGATCGACCCGGTGCAAAAGGCGCAGGCCGGCTGGCCCGATTGGGCCGATGCAGTGCGCCAGGCGCATGCGCCGAAGGATCATCAGGATCTGTCGGCTGCGCATCCCGCGCGGGAACGGCTGGCCTATGATGAATTGATGGCGCATCAGCTTACGCTGGCGCTTGCGCGCTCGAAACTGCGCCGGGCCAAGGGGCGCGCGACCATTGGCACCGGAAAGCTTCAGGCCAGGGTGCTGGAGGAGCTGCCCTATGCGCTGACCGGGGCACAGACCCGTGCGATTGCCGATATTGCCGAGGATATGGCGGCACCCCTGCGGATGAACCGCCTGTTGCAGGGCGATGTTGGCGCGGGCAAGACCTTGGTCGCGTTCAAGGCCTTGCTGATCGCGGTTGAAGCGGGCGGGCAGGGGGTGATGATGGCGCCGACGGAAATCCTCGCGCGTCAACATCTGCAAGGGTTGCGACCGCTGGCCGAGAGTGCCGGTGTGGTACTTGAAATCCTGACCGGCCGCGACAAGGGCGCCGAGCGGCGCGCCAAGCTTGCGGCGCTGGCACGCGGGGACATCCAGATTCTGGTTGGCACCCATGCGGTGTTTCAAAAAGATGTGGAATTTGCCGATCTGCGGTTGGCGATTGTCGATGAACAGCACCGCTTTGGCGTGCGGCAACGGCTTGAACTTGGCAAAAAGGGCGCGCAGGCCGATGTGCTTGTGATGACCGCCACGCCGATCCCGCGTAGCCTGGCGCTGGCGCAATATGGCGACATGGATGTCAGTATTCTCGATGAAAAGCCGCCCGGCCGCAAACCGATCAAGACGGCGCTGGTCAATATGGCGCGGATGGACGAGGTGGTCGATCACCTGCGCCATGCGATTGGTGACGGGCGACAGGCCTATTGGGTTTGTCCGCTTGTCGAGGAAAGCGAAAGTGTCGATCTCAGCAGTGCCGAAGCCCGGTTTCAGAGTTTGCGCGCCGCTCTTGGCGAGGGGTTGGTCGGGCTTGTTCATGGTCAGATGCCACCCGACGACAAGGATGCCGCCATGGCCGCTTTTCAGCGCGGCGAGACATCGGTTCTGGTCTCGACCACGGTGATCGAAGTGGGGGTCGATGTGCCCAATGCGTCGATCATGGTGATCGAACGCGCCGAAAGTTTCGGCCTGGCACAGTTGCACCAATTGCGGGGCCGGGTCGGGCGGGGCGAGACGGCCTCGACCTGTCTGTTGATGTATCAGGCGCCGCTGAGCGAAGGCGGCGAACGGCGGCTAAGCACCATGCGCGACACCGATGACGGGTTTCGCATCGCCGAGGTCGACCTCGAGATGCGTGGCGCCGGTGATCTTATCGGCACGGCGCAATCCGGCCTGCCGCGGTTTCGGGTGGCCGATCTTGAGGCGCAATCGGCGCTGATGGCAGTGGCGCAATCGGATGCCCGCAAACTTTTGAATGACGACCCGGATCTTGGCGCGCCACGCGGACAGGCGGCGCGCGTTCTCTTGTGGCTTATGGAGCAGGATCAGGCGATCCGTTTGATTTCAGTGGGTTAGTGCCACTCAGTGATTGATTTTCCCTTAATGTTCTCAAATGTTCTCAAAAAGTTCTTTACTCGACTCGCTCGATGTGAGAACAAAGTGGCAACAAGACATTCGGGAAGGAGAGACCACATGATGCAGCAAATCAAATCGGTAGTTCGCAACTCTGGCGACACATTGTTGCAGGACGCCGCGGGCGGCTTGGTCTTGGTCTTCATGTTGGTGCTTGCGCTGCATGTTCCGGGTTTTGTGTGAAGTTTGATGTGATCTTTTGTGTTTGTACCAGTGTGACGAGGTGAGTCTGTTCTAATTCTGCCTGCGAAATTCGTGCCGGTCCGTCCGCGCATCTGTCCCCTATTTGATGCGTCTCGACTGACACTGCCTGTTCATAGTCCTCTTGGGGGTCTGCCTCCCCCTAAGTCGGATGGCCCGGGTCCTACACGATAACCGCTTGCGCCTGCCGCCGCCTTCCATTGCGAAGTGCGGCGGTTTTTTTGTGATGGGTGTCCAAAACAAAAGCCGCGCCGGAAGGCGCGGCTTGTTGG
>NZ_CAJXIP010000125.1 GCF_913054395.1 uncultured Roseovarius sp. | reverse complement strand
CTTCTGGCTCGCCACCATCGGCATCATTCTCTACGCCGCCTCGATGTGGGTGACGGGGATCATGGAAGGTCTGATGTGGCGCGAAGTGGATGCCAACGGTTTCCTCGTGAATTCGTTTGCCGACACTGTGGCAGCCAAGCTTCCGATGTATGTGGTGCGCGGTCTGGGCGGGGTTATGTTCCTCTCGGGTGCGATTATCATGTGCTATAACCTCTGGATGACTGTGAAGCGTTCGCCGGCCGTTGAGGCCACGAACTCCACAGTTCCGGCTGAATAAGGAGGGCCGGAGAGATGGCAATTCTGGACAAACACGCAATCCTGGAAAAGAACGTCACGCTTTTGGCGGTCTTTGCCTTCCTCGTGGTCACCATCGGGGGGATCGTTCAGATCGCCCCGCTGTTCTGGCTTGAAAACACCATCGAGGATGTCGAGGGCATGCGCCCCTATTCCCCGCTGGAACTGACCGGGCGGGATATCTACGTGCGCGAGGGCTGTTATGTCTGCCACAGCCAGATGATCCGCCCGATGCGCGACGAGGTCGAGTGCTATGGCCACTACAGCCTTGCGGCGGAATCGAAATACGATCACCCGTTCCAGTGGGGCTCGAAACGCACGGGGCCGGATCTGGCCCGTGTGGGCGGTCGTTATTCGGATGAATGGCACGTCGATCACCTGCGCGATCCGCAGTCGGTTGTGCCTGAATCGGTGATGCCCAAATACGGCTTTCTTGAAAACCGCATGGTCGATCCCGAGCACATTGAGGATCTTCTGAAAACCCATCAGCTTGTCGGGGTGCCCTATTCCGACGAGATGGTTGAGAACGCCAAGGCGGACTTCAAGGTTCAGGTCGATCCCTTTGGCGATACCGACGGGTTGATGGAACGCTATCCAAATGCGCAGGTCCGTAACTTTGACGGGCAGGCCGGGATTTCCGAGGCGGATGCGCTGATTGCTTATCTGCAAATGCTGGGCACGCTGGTTGATTTTTCGACCTTCACGCCCGTGGCCAGCCGCTAGGGGGACAGAGACAATGGAAACCTATTCCCTGCTGCGTGAATTTGCCGATAGCTGGATGTTGCTGCTCCTGTTCGCGTTCTTTGTCGGCATGGTGGTCTGGGTGTTTCGCCCGGGCTCTTCCAAGGCCTATAGCGATCCGGCGGGCATTCCCTTTCGGCATGATGACAAACCCGCGGCCGCGCGCCGCGAGGCTGACGCCAAGGAGGCGTGAGAGACATGGCTAAAAAACCCAACAAGAAAACCGAGGTCGAGACCACCGGCCATGAATGGGATGGTATTCAGGAATATAACAACCCTCTGCCGCGCTGGTGGCTGTGGACGTTCTATGCCTGTATCGCCTGGGGCCTGTGGTATGTGATCGCCTATCCGGCCTGGCCGATGATCGAAGGCGCCACTGCCGGCTACAAGGGCTGGTCGACGCGGGCCAATGTCGCCGTCGAACTGGCCGAGGCCGAGGCCGCCAACGCCGAGATCAACGCCAAGCTGGCCGCGGTCGAGCTTGCCTCGATTTCCGAGACGCCCGAATTGCAGGCCTATGCCACATCGGCAGGGTCGGCGGTGTTCAAGACCTGGTGTGCCCAGTGCCACGGGTCCGGGGCGGCGGGGGCCAAAGGCTATCCCAACCTTTTGGACAATGACTGGCTTTGGGGTGGATCAATCGACGATATCCACACCACGATCAGCCATGGCATCCGCAACGAGGTGGACGACGACGCGCGCTTTTCGGAAATGCCCGCCTTTGGCGAGATTCTGGAAACCCCGCAGATCGACCAGGTGGCGAACTATGTGATGTCGCTGTCCGGTGCGCCGCAGGACGCAAGCCTTGTGGCCGAGGGCGAGACGGTCTTCATGGATAACTGTGCGGCGTGTCACGGCGAGCAGGCACAGGGCGATATCTATCAGGGCGCGCCCAACCTCACCGACGCGATCTGGCTTTATGGGGGTGACTTTGCGACGATCAAGGAAACCGTCACCAATAGCCGCTATGGTGTGATGCCGCCTTGGAACACGCGCCTCTCCGAGGCCGAAGTCCGCGCTGTGGCGATTTACGTCCACCAGTTGGGCGGCGGCGAGTAAGCCTGAAAAGAATACCCCGGGCCGCCTGTTTGCGCAGGTGGCCCGGGGGCGGCATCGGTCGCTCCGTCCTGTTCGCGCGTTTCCTGGAACGGCCGATGCCAATTACCGCCCCAAACGTCACGTTCTGTCAATCAGAAGGCCCCAGTGGGGGGCCTTTTTTGTGTTCGTGACGCGTGGCCATTCGGCAAGGCGCAAGAGCGGGCCACCGCCCGCCGCGCCACGGCCAGCGGATAGCCCCTGCGCGCCCCTCAGTCACGGCGGCGCGCATGAAGATGCGCCTCGATCTCGGCGCCCGAACGGGCATCAAAACGCTCTGCGGGCGGCCAGTGCGCGCGCCCCGCATGGTGATGACGGGCATTTGCACTGATACCGGTCCGGGTGGCGTTTCTGAAAGTATTTGCGAAGATATTGAACATTGCCTTGTCCTTTCCGATCTGCTGTTTCTGTGTTCAATATGGACAATGGCGCCGTTTCACGCGAGTCTGGAAAAATTCTGATATGTAAGGTGATCTAACGTGACTGATTGGCTTTCCATGCCACCCCTGACGGCGCTGCGCGCTTTTTCGGCGCTGGCTGAGACCGGCGCGACGGCGGCGGCGGGCGCACAGCTCAATGTCAGCCATGCGGCGATAAGCCAGCAGGTCAAACAGCTTGAGACCCATCTGGACGTGGCCCTTGTCGATCGCTCGGGGCGCCAGCTTGTGCTGACCGCTGAGGGACAGCAGCTTGCCGATGCGCTTACCCTTGGGTTCGGCGCGATTGCACGCGCCATCGAGGCGCTGACCGGGGCCGACGCGGACCGCCCCTTGCAGGTTTCGGCAACGCCGGGTTTTGCCGCGCAATGGCTGATGCCCTGCCTGAGCGCGTTTCGTCAGGCCCATCCGCAGATCGACCTGATGATCGACCCGACACCAAACATGGTCCCGTTGGAACCGGGCGGGATTGATGTGGCCCTGCGTTATGGCACCGGAGACTGGCCGGGGCTTGAGGCCGAATTGCTGTTTTGCTCGCCGATCGTGGCGGCTGCGGCCCCAAGCCTTGTCGAGGGGATGAAAATCACACGTCCCGCAGACCTTGTTCACCTGCCCTGGCTTCAGGAATTCGGCACCAATGAAGCAAGCGACTGGTTGCGTCGGCGTGGGGTAACCGAGGCGCGCGCTGCAGGGCTTGTTCAGGTGCCGGGCAATTTGTTGCTGGACGGGTTGCGCAATGGTCAGGGTGTGGCCGTGACGGTGCGTGAATGGGTGAAGCAGGATATCGCCGCAGGGCGGTTGGTGCTGTTGTTCGAGGACCAGGAAGACGCCGGATATTACATCGTGACGCGACCGGGCGTCTTGCGCGCACCGGCCAAAGCCTTTGTAAAATGGTTGAAAAAACAGGCGAAACCGATGCAAAGTTGTGAATAGGTCGATTCTAGATTCAGAATTTGACACAGGTCAATGTTACCGAGAGTCCGTCCTGCCAAAAGACGGGCGATATCCTTATAACGGAGTAAGTCCGTGGCCGATTCCCAGCCCGATGCCCCCCAGTCCCTCTATGCTGCCCGCGAACCCATTTTCCCACGCAAGGTTTACGGCAAGTTCCGCAATCTGAAATGGGCGATCATGATTGTCACGCTTGGGATCTATTATCTCACGCCGTGGATTCGCTGGGATCGTGGGCCAAGCCTGCCGGATCAAGCGGTGCTGATTGATCTGGCAAGCCGACGGTTCTTTTTCTTCTGGATCGAGATCTGGCCGCATGAGTTCTATTTTATTGCCGGCCTCCTTGTCATGGCGGGGCTGGGCCTGTTTCTGTTCACCTCGGCGCTTGGCCGCGTGTGGTGTGGCTATGCCTGCCCGCAGACCGTCTGGACCGATCTTTTCATTCTGGTCGAGCGCTGGATCGAGGGCGACCGCAACGCCCGCCTGCGCCTGCATCGCCAGAAGAAATGGGATGCCCGCAAGGTCCGCCTCAGGCTAACCAAATGGGTCAGCTGGCTTTTGATCGGTCTCGCCACGGGTGGGGCCTGGGTGTTTTATTTCACCGATGCGCCCACGCTCCTGGCTGATCTGGTCACGCTCAATGCCCATCCTATCGCCTATACAACCATCGGCGTGCTGACCGCGACGACGTTTTTTTTCGGCGGGTTTGCCCGCGAACAGATCTGTATCTATGCCTGCCCGTGGCCGCGCATTCAGGCCGCGATGCTGGACGAAGACAGCCTTGTGGTGGGGTATCGCGAATGGCGCGGCGAGCCGCGCAAACATTCGAGGGCGGTGGAAGAGGGCGCGCCGCAGGGCGATTGCATCGACTGCATGGCCTGTGTGAACGTCTGCCCGGTGGGGATCGACATCCGCGACGGGCAACAGCTTGAATGCATCACCTGCGCGCTGTGCATCGACGCCTGTGACGATATCATGGCCAAGATAGGCAAGCCGCGCGGCCTTATTGATTACATGGCGCTGACGGATGAGGAAAACGAACGCGCAGGCAAACCGCCCAAGCCGATCCTCAAGCATATCCTGCGCCCGCGCACCATCATGTATACGGCACTCTGGGCACTTGTGGGCTTTGGTTTGGTGTTCGCGCTGTTTATCCGGTCTGATATCGACATGACGGTGGCCCCGGTGCGCAACCCGACCTATGTGATGTTGTCGGATGGCTCGATCCGCAATACCTATGAGGTGCGCCTGCGCAACAAGCACGGTGAGGACCGGCGTTTTAACCTGACGGTCAGTGGCGATCCGGCCATTCACCTGACGCTTGAGGGCACGCCGTATTCGTCGGTTTCGGTGCCTGCGGATTCGATGCGGCTTCAGCGGGTCTATCTGGTGGCCGCACCGGGATCGGAGGCCGCAAAGATCGAGCGCAGCGAAGTGCGCCTGTGGATCGAGGATACGTCGAACGGCGATCGCGCCTATAAGGACAGCGTGTTCAACGGAAAGGCAAACTGATGGCCGAGCGCAAGATAACCGGGCGGCAGGTGTTTTTCGGCTTTGCCGCTGCCTTCGGGGTGATCATTGGTGTCAATCTGGTGCTGGCCTATTCGGCCGTCACCACCTTTCCGGGGCTTGAGGTCAAGAATTCCTATGTCGCCAGCCAGGAGTTCGATATCCGCAAGGCCGCGCAAGAGGGGCTTGGCTGGCATGTCGCGGCGGATCATGCCGATGGCCTTCTGTTGCTTCATATCACCGATGAGACCGGCGCGCCGGTCGAGGTCGCGACCCTTGAGGCGACGGTGGGCCGGGCGACGCATGTGTTTGACGACCAAACCCCCGATTTTCGCTTTGACGGCCAAGCCTATGTTGCGCCCGTCGCCCTTGGGGATGGCAATTGGAATATCCGGATGACTGCCACATCCGAGGATGGCACGCTCTTTCAACAGCGCGTTATCCTGCACAAGGAATAACGCGTAATGACCGCCACCATGCGCCCTTCGCCTTCGGCCTGTCCGGCCTGTGCCGCCGCCCCGGCAGCCGAGGCTTTGGCCGAACGGGCGTTGAAACCGGCGCAGATCGCACTGTCTTTGCCGACGATTCACTGCTCGGCCTGCATCTCCAAGATCGAACGTGGGCTTAATGCGCATCCCGGTGTGCGTTCGGCGCGGGTGAACCTGACGCTGAAACGCGCCAGCATTGATGCGGCGCCAGAGGTCAGCGCCGAAGAGATGCGCAGCCTCGTCGAGGCGCTTGGCTTTGAGGCGCACGAGCTTGACGGCGCATCGCTTTCTGCCACGGCGACCGATCGGGCCGGGCGTGATCTTTTGATGCGGCTGGCCGTGGCGGGTTTTGCTAGCATGAATGTGATGCTGCTTTCGGTCTCGGTCTGGTCCGGCGCCGAGGATGCGACGCGCGACATGTTCCACTGGATATCGGCGGCGATCACCCTTCCGGCAATCGCCTTTTCCGGCCAGCCGTTTTTCCGAAACGCCTGGGCGGCCCTGTCCAAGGGGCGGCTCAATATGGATGTGCCGATCACGCTGGCGATTGTGCTGGCGGTGTTCACCTCGCTCTGGGAAACCGTTCTGTCGGGCGAACATGCCTATTTCGACGCGGCCCTTGCGCTGACGTTTTTCCTTTTGGCGGGGCGCTATCTTGATCACCGCACCCGCGCGATCGCCCGGTCTGCCGCTGAAGAGCTGACGGCGCTTGAGGTGCCCCGCACGACCCGTCTGCGCGACGGGGTCGAGGAACAGGTAAACATTGCCGAGTTGCGGGTGGGCGATCTTGTTCTGGTGCGGCCGGGCGGGCGGATGCCGGTCGACGGCGAGATCGTCAGCGGCAGCTCGGAAATCGACCGTTCCTTGCTCACCGGGGAAACCCTGCCGGTGTTCGCAGGCGAGGGGCAGGCGGTGTCCGCGGGCGAGGTCAACCTGACCGGGCCACTGACCGTGCGCGCGAATGCGGTGGGGGCGGATACATCGCTGCACCGGATGGCAGACCTTGTGGCGATCGCTGAATCGGGGCGCTCGCGCTATACCTCTCTGGCCGACAGGGCGGCGAAACTTTATGCGCCGGGGGTGCATATCCTGTCGGCGCTCAGCTTTGTGGGCTGGTATCTCTACACGTGGGATATGCGCACGGCCCTCAATATCGCCGCCGCTGTCCTGATCATCACCTGCCCCTGTGCGCTTGGGCTTGCGGTGCCTGCGGTGACCACTGCGGCCTCGGGGCGGCTGTTCCGGCGCGGTATGCTGATCAAGCACGAAACCGCGCTGGAACGGCTGGCGCAGGTTGATACCGTCGTGTTTGACAAGACCGGCACCCTGACCACCGGGACGCCGCAGCTGACCAATCTGGCGGCGCTTCCGCGCGCGGCGGTGGAATGCGCGCTGGCGCTGGCGCAGGGCTCGTCGCATCCGCTGGCGCGTGCGATCACCACTGCGGCGCGTGAGGCAGGCTTTGCCGCCTCCGCCGATCTCAGCGATGTCACCGAGGTGCCGGGCTATGGCTCCCGTGCGATCCTGAAAGGGCAAGAGGTGCGGCTTGGCCGGGCAAGCTGGACCGGGGCTGCGCCTCTGGCCGAGACCGCCAGTTTCCTCAAGATCGGCGATCAGGCCCCGCTGGCCCTTGTCTTTACCGACAGCCTGCGCCCCGGTGCCGCCGAGGCGGTTGAGGCGTTGAAATCCAGCGGCAAGACCGTGATCCTGATGTCGGGCGATACCACTCCGGCGGTCGAGACCCTGGCCGCCCGCCTTGGTATTCCGCAATGGATGGCCGAGGCCCTTCCCGCCGACAAGGCCGCCCGCATTCAGGCGCTTGGCGACGAGGGGGCGCATGTGCTGATGGTCGGGGATGGCCTCAACGATACGGCGGCCCTGGCGGCGGCGCATGTGTCGATCTCGCCCGCCTCGGCCCTTGATGCGGCCCGCGTGGCCAGCGATATCGTGCTCTTGGGCAATGACCTTTCGCCGATCGCGGCGGCCTGCGACACGGCGCAATCGGCCACCCGGCGTATCCGCGAGAACTTTCGGATCGCGACGATCTATAACGTGATCGCCGTGCCTTTGGCCGTGGCCGGTCTTGCGACCCCGCTGATCGCGGCGCTGGCGATGTCGCTTAGTTCGATAACGGTGTCACTCAACGCCCTGAGACTGAGGTAGAGACGATGAATATCCTTACCTATCTGATCCCGATCTCTCTGGTGCTGGGCGCGGTCGGGCTGATTGCGTTTATTTATACGGTCAGATCGAACCAGTATGATGACCCCGAAGGCGATAGCCGCCGCATCCTGTCGGACGAATGGGATAACTACCCCAAACCCTGAGAGGATTGGCCTGTCGCGCTGTTGCGGACCGGCCGCACACCCTGACCGCCGCAGAGACCCCTACAGCCACTTCTTTTTGCTGAAAATATCCCGGGGGTTTGGGGGCAGGCCCCCAATCCAGACCTTGCCTCAGAGCGTGTCGTGTCCATTCGCAGTCACGCATCGCCCTTTAGCCTGTTGATCTCGCATATTCGAGGCGCACAAAATCGGGGCCACCTTTGAGCAATATCGCCTAGCCCGGCCCGATCATGAAACAGGTGATCTTCTTCGCCTGCAACCGGCGACAGGCCAGATCTGCGCTTTCGCGGGTCAGCCCCATGAAATTCGCATCAAACCCGGTGGGGCGCTTCACGACCTTGCGCAACGATCCGTCAAGGGTGGTCATTTCATTCAGCGCGGTCTGCAACAGCACCTGACGCGCCTTGTACTGGCTGGGATAGCGGCCGACGTTGATGCCCCAGTGGCGACCGCCAGAGGTTGACACGCGCATCACCACTTCCTGAATCGGGTCACCGGAAGGCGCGCTTGCCAGAACGATATTCTCGGGGCGCGGCTCGGGGCGGACATCGGCCGTTATGACGGGCGTTGCGGCGACGCTTCCGGCAGGGGGCGCTTCAGCTTCGACCACCTTTTGGGCGGCCATAAGCGCGCGTTCGATATCATCCTTGACCGCAACAAGCACCGGCGCTTCCGGGGCGGGGCGGGCCTGTGGCCGCAAGCTCTTGCGTACCGCGGCGGCCCCGGCGAGGCGCACGGTCTTGGCGGCGAATGTGGGGCGATCCTGGCCTTGGGCGATCATCACCGGAGCACCGTTCATCTTACCCATATAGGGCGGGCGCGCGGGCCGGTTCACGGCGACACGGCTTGGCGATTTGCGAAAGCCAAGATCAAGAAGTTCCGCCACCTTGGCGTTCCGCGACGCAGTGGATTGCCCGCCGAACACGGTTGCGATTATGCGTTCACCGCCGCGCTCGGCGCTGGCCACAAGGTTGAAGCCCGCCGCGCGGGTATAGCCGGTCTTGATCCCATCCGCCCCGCGATAGCTGTTGAGCATGCGCCGGTTGGTGTGGTTGACCGAACGGATGCCTGCATCGGCAGTGATACGCGAGAACAGATTGTAGTATTGCGGATAGTCGTAAAACAGGCTGCGCCCCAGGATCGTCATGTCATGCGCGGTCGACAAATGCCCGCTTTCCGTAAGGCCGTGGGCGTTCTTGAAGGTGGTGCGGCTCATGCCAAGCGCCTTGGCCGTGCGGTTCATCCGGCGCGCAAACTGTGCTTCTGATCCCTCGATCGCCTCGCCTAGGGCGGTCGCCGCGTCATTGGCCGATTTGACCGCAGCCGCACGTACAAGATAGCGTAGCGCGATGGTCTGACCGGCACGCAGGCCCAACTTGCTTGGCGGCTCGCTGGCGGCATGTGAGGAAATGCGAACCTTGTCATCAAGGCTTATCTCGCCATTTTCAACGGCCTCGAACACGATATAGAGCGTCATCATCTTGGTTAATGAGGCGGGGTGAAGCCGGGCATCGGCGTTGCGCGAATGCAGCACCTTGCCGCTCCGCGCATCCATGACCATCGCCGCATAGGGCGCCGCAGCGGCGCTTAGCGGTACAATGACCAGCATCCAGATGGTTGCCAACACCACCAGACCCCAACGGATCGGCTGACTGCCCCGTGCTTTCATAGAACTGCTCTTTTTCTGCCTCGCGCCGCCGGTTTTCCGACTGGCATTTATTTATGCAATAAAGTCTAGCACAGCGTCTCTTTCTTTCAAAGCCTTCATTTATAATAGGTTTTTCCGGGCGTGCCTTTCAGTCAAGGCAATATGTTGTGGTCGGCGCGGCCCTATCCCCAAGATAATCGCCCTGTTTTATGCTCTCGGCGTATTTGGCA
>NZ_CAJXIP010000124.1 GCF_913054395.1 uncultured Roseovarius sp. | reverse complement strand
CGGCGCGTCGTTCTTGCCAATGATCCGGCCAATTATGCGCTGCATCGCCGGGTTCTGGCCGAAGGGGTGAGCGAATTGATCCGCCCCAGACCGCCGATCCGCCACCCGAGCCTTGTCATGACCTCGGAGTACGATAGCGGAAGCACGCCCGACATGGCCCGCACCATCGCCAGCGAAATCGCCGGTGCGCAGACCGTCATCGTGCCGGGGCTAAAGCACCTTGGCCTGATCGAGCAACCCGAGCAGTTTACCGCGCCGATCCTCGAATTCCTGACGCTCCGTGCGGGTTGAGCCCTGCGCGCGGATGGCGAGAGACTGTTCCTCTCAGGGGGAATTTTCAGGGCGGAACGTAAGGTATCGTTCGGAAAGTGCGGGTTTTTAAGAATTTTATCTTCCATCAGGGCAGGGGGCGGAAATGCCCGTTCCGGAAGTCGTCACGCGCGACGGGCAGGGGTTCTTTTACGCTCACCATAAGGTGAATTTGGCGCCCACCACCTTGTTGTTACCCTGTCACGGGCGTAGATTCCGCGGCAGATAAACAAGGGGTTAAACCATGTTCCATAGCTTCAAGAATGCCTGCCTCGCCGCCGCCGTGGCGGTCCTGCCGATGGCCGCACAGGCCGCGGGCCTTGGCCCGCTGATCGACCCTGCGTCGCTTGACGCGGCGCTTGCCACGCAAGATCCCGTCGTGCTTGATATTCGCGGCGGCGCCTTTGCTGAAGGCCATGTTCCGGGCGCCGTGTCGGCCGCCTACGGCCAGTTCCGGGGCCCGAGCGACAACCCCGGCTCGCTTGTGCCGCAAGACAAGATGACCGAGGTCCTGCGCGGTCTTGGCATCACCACCGACCGCCCTGTGGTGGTTGTCCACCAGGGCCGCGACCAGACCGATTTCGGCGCTGCCGCGCGGGTGTACTGGACCCTGAAATCAAGCGGCGTCAGCGATCTGGCGATCCTGAACGGGGGCATGAATGCCTGGCTCAAGGCCGGTCTGCGCGTCGAGAAAGGCGCGCCCGAACCGGTGAGCCCAAGCGACATCACCGTGACCTATTCGGATGAATGGCTCGCCACCCGCGAAGAGATCAAGGATATCGTCGATGGCAAGACATCGGCCGAATTGGTCGATGCGCGCCCCGAAAGCTTTTGGAAGGGCGAGACCAAGCACGCCGCCGCCGCCAAGCCGGGCACCTTGCCGCAATCGAAGTACTTCACCCATGACCGCTGGTTCGGCTCTGACGACCCGACGCTGATCAAACCCGATCTGATCCGCACGCTGGCGGCGGAAAACGGCTTTGAACAGGGCGATAAGCTGGTCTCGTTCTGCAACACCGGCCACTGGGCCGCGACCAACTGGTTCGCGCTGAGCGAGGTTGCAGGCATCGACGGGGTGAAACTTTATCCCGAATCCATGGTAGGCTGGTCGCAAAGCGGGTATGAAATGGCCAATGTTCCGGGGCTCTTCCGGAATATGCTGAACAAGATCACCGGTAAATACTGAGGTCAACATGTCCACACCCGCCACCACGCTGCCGTCATCGGCCCCCGGTTTCATGTCACGCAGCGTTGTGGTGGTGGGTCTGGCGGTCCTGGTTCTCGCGCTCGCCATGGCGGCGGGGCCAAGGTATGGCGCGCTTCTCGCGATCGGGATGGGGTTTGGCCTTGCGCTTGAGGGGTTCCGCTTTGGCTTTACCGGGCCGTGGCGGCGGATGATGCTGCACCGCGATGCCTCGGGCCTTCTGGCTCAGTTGATCTGCATTGCCATTGTTGCCATGGCGGCCTTTCCGATGCTGGCCAGCAATGGTGCCGAGATCAAGGGCGCGCATGCGCCGATCGGCCTTGCCATGATTGGCGGCGCCTTTGTCTTTGGCGCTTCGATGCAGATCGTGATGGGCTGTGGCTCGGGCACGCTTGTGAATGCCGGAAGCGGGAATGCGGTGGCCGCGCTTGCCCTGCCGTTTTTCGCCATCGGCAGCTTTGGCGGCGCCTATCACCTTACCTGGTGGACATCCCTCGGAAGCTTGCCGGTTGTCGTCCTCAGCGGCACCAGCGGTCTTGCTATCACGCTGGCGGGGCTGCTGGCGATTGGCGGGGTCGCGATCTTTTTCGGCGCCAAGGACAGCTGGCGGATCCCGCGCCGCTACTGGATGGCGGTTGCGGCGCTGGCCGGGCTGGCGATCCTGCACCTGATGATCGCAGGTCAGCCCTGGGGCGTGGTCTACGGCCTTGGCCTCTGGGTGGCAAAGGGTGCGGTGGCGTTTGGTGCCGACCTCTCGGGCTCGCCGTTCTGGGCGGCACCGGGCAATGTCGAGAGGGTCGCATCAAGCGTCTTGACCGACGTTACGTCGCTGACCGATTTCGGGCTGATCTTTGGCGCGGCCCTTGTCGCGTGGTGGCGCTCGGGGCTTGGCGCGCCGATCGGGACATACCCGGTGCGGGCCTGGATCGCGGTGGTGATTGCGGGGCTGTTCCTCGGCTATTCCTCGCGGCTCGCCTTTGGCTGTAACATCGGTGCGTTCTTTAGCGGGATCGGCACCGGATCGGCGCATGGCTGGGTCTGGTTTGTCGCGGCTTTTGTCGGGTCGTGGTTCGGCATCAAGCTCCGTCCGCTTCTGGGGTTGGAGGGCCGGACATGACGCGCGGACACATCGTATTCATCACCCTGCTTGGCGTCGCTGGATTCATCGGGCTCGATTTCGCCAGTTCGACGCCTCTCAACCCATATGCTGCGCCACCGCTCATGTCGCTTGGCTCTGGCCTTGCGGCGACCGGTGCGCATTGCGCGGCGCCGCCACCGTCAAACTAGCCTTCTGAACAGTCACAAAAAACGGGCCGTCCCTTCAGGATCGGCCCGTTTTTCGTTTTACCCTGATCGTATGGGTCAGACAGGATTGAGATAGCGCATCGGATCGACACTATCAAAGCCGTCGCGCACTTCGAAATGCAGCGCCGGACTTCCGTCGCGCCGGATTTCGGCAAGCTTTTGACCGCGCTTGACATTGTCGCCCTTGGCAACGGCAAGCCCGCTGATGTTGGAGTAAACCGTCAGGAGATTGCCCGCATGTTTGATGACGATGATCGGAATGCCGTTGGTATCCTCGGTGATCGCCGCCACAAGCCCGTCATCAGCCGCCTTGACGGTGGCACCCGGCGTGGCCGAGATGTCGATGCCGTCATTGCGGCCCTTGGCGTATTCGCGCACGATGTCACCCTTGACCGGAAAGGCCATACGACCGGATTGTGCCGCCGTCTGGGTCTTGCCAAGATCGGGCGCCGCGGTGGTTTTGACCGGGGCGGCCTTGGGCACGGTCTCCTCATCGGGCAGCGGCTTGGCGGCACTTGGCGGCGTCGGCGTCGGCGAACCGACTCCGGGGGCGGTCACCGCCGTGGTATCGCTCGGGTCAAACGGCACGGTGTCCTCGCCGGGAAGGGCCACCGGGATCAACAGAAACTGACCTTCGCGCACGGCAAAATCGGGACCGAGACCGTTCCAGTCGGCAAGGCTTCGGATCGAGACATCGTAGAGCCGTGCGATGGTGAAGGCGGTCTCGCCGCGTGCAACCTGATGGCGCACCGGCTCGACACCGACGCGGGCGGCGGGCGCAAGTGTGCTGGTTTCGACCTTTTGGGAATCGGCGCGCTGAATGGCGCCGCTGGCCAGCGTCGAGATATCCACCCCGCTTGGCGGCTGGATCGGCCCGCCTATCGGTTCAGCAACACGTCCGGGCAGGGCGATCACCTCACCGGGGCGCAGCGGATCGCCGGTCTGGACGCCGTTGAAGCGAGCGATTTCTTGCGCATTGGCCCCGATCCGCGCGGCCAGAGTGGCCACCGTATCGCCCCGCTGCGCCACCGCGACCTGATAGCCGGGATAAGAAATGATCCCGCGGCTGTCGGGTTCCGGGCGCGCCACTGTGGCGTTGCGCGCGGCCTCGGCGGTAGAAGGCGCATTGCCAAAGGCGCCGCGCAGGTCAAGGTCAAGCGGCTTGTCGCAGCCTGCCAGGAAAACTGCCATGCCAGCCACTAGCGGTGCTGATCGCGGAAAATAACGCATCTCGATCTATCCTCGTTTACTGCCCCTTGTTGGCCGGGACTTGATTCCTAACTATAAACTGCCGTGCCGTTCAGCCGTCGCGCCCAAGCCCTTCGACAAGGGGCACAAAGCGCACCGGGCGCAATTCGTCATAGTCGAACCCGCTTTCAAGGCGGGTCACCCGGATCAATCTCTGAACGGTGTCGGACTGACCCACGGGCACCACCATGATACCCCCGATTTTCAACTGCGCCAATAGCGGGCCGGGGGGGTCTTCGGCGGCGGCGGTGACGATGATGCGGTCAAACGGCGCCTGATCGGGCAAACCAAAGCTGCCGTCGGCGGTGAGCGCGATGATATTGGTCAGGTCGAGCGCGCGAAAAATCTCGCTCGCGTCCTGTACAAGGCGCTTGTGGCGGTCCACCGTATAGACCCGCCGCGCCAGCAGGCTCAGGATAGCCGCCTGATAGCCAGAGCCGGTCCCGACCTCGAGCACCTTGTCGCGGTTGGTGACCCTGAGCGCCTGCGTCATCAGCCCCACGACCGAGGGCTGGCTTATGGTCTGGCCGCAGGCAATCGGAAGCGGCATGTCCTCATAGGCGCGTTCGGCAAAATAGCCGCGAATGAACGGGCCGCGATCGACCTTTTCCATCGCCGTCAGAACCCGCGCATCGGTCACGCCCTTCGAGCGCAACGCGAAAAGGAACTGCATCTTGCGTTCGGCGATTTCGTCGGCCTCGTCACTCATTCGATGGCTTTCAGCTTCTCCAGTGCGTCATGGGCTGTCAGGTCGGCGCGCATCGGCGTGACCGAGATATAGCCCTTGAGGTTCACATCGGCATCCGATCCCGGACTTGTCGGGTTTTGCTGCGGCGCGCCGGTGACCCACAGGAAACGACGCCCGGAGGGGGCAACATGCGGCTTGACCCCAAACCCCATGTCGCGCCGGAATCCCTGGCGCGCGGCACGCAGGCCCTTGACCCCGGACGCCGGGACCGGCGGAAAGTTGATGTTGTAGAAAATACCGTAATCGTCCTTGGTCCAGACGCCCTTGTCCAGAAGCGTGCGCAGGGTCTCGACTCCATGCACGCGGGCGGCCTCGAAGGTATCGTCGAGATCGCGGTTGTCCGGCCCGTAATACTGGCTCAGCGCGACGGCGGGCACGCCTTGCAAGGCGGCCTCCATCGCAGCCCCTACGGTGCCGGAATAAACGGCGTTCTCGGCCGAATTGTTGCCCCGGTTCACGCCCGAAAGCACAAGATCGGGGGGCGCATCCTTCATCACGTCATGGATCCCCGCAAGCACGCAATCGGCCGGACTTCCCTCGGCGGCAAAGCGGCGGTCGCTCATTTCGGAAATCATCATCGGGCGGGTATAGGAAATGCAATGCCCGACGCCCGATTGCTCGAACGCGGGGGCCACGGTCCAGACCTCGCCCGAGGGGCCGGCAAGGTCGGTTGCAATTTCATGCATGACCTCAAGTCCCGGCGCGTTGATGCCGTCGTCATTGGTGATGAGAATGCGCAATGCTCTGCCCCTTGCTGCGGTTTGGTCCCTGTCTATCCTTGCAACCCCGCAGCGGCAAGCAGGCACTGCACGGGACGGGCCTAACCGAGCAGGGTCAAAAGGCGCGCTGCCTCATCTTTCGGCGCGGCCAGCGTGTCGCGATCCTCGCCGGGGAAGAACCGGGCGCGGGTGGCGGTGGCCATCGGTGCGGGGCTCAGCACCTGCACCTTTGGGCCAAAGCGCGCGCATTCTGCCTGCCAGCTGCGGGCAAGGGCGACCTGCGCAGCCTTGGTGGCGCCATAAGCGCCAAAGAATTTTTCGCCCGCACGCGGATCGTCAAAGAACACCGCCTGACCGCTTTCGCCCAGAAGCGGCGCGATAAAGGGAATGAGAATGCCGGTCGCACTGACATTGCAGGCGACCGATTTGGTCCAGTCGCCCTCGGCAAGCTGCGCGGCGGGCATCAGGGGCGCCGCATGAACCGCCGCATGCACCCAGATCGCAACCCCGCCCCAACGATCATGGATCGAGCGGCAAAGCTGGGCCATGGCATCCTTGTTGGTGATGTCCATCGGTGCCAGCGTGGCCTGTCCGCCAGCGGCCTGAATGCGATCATCCAGCTCCTCCAGCGCGCCGGTGGTGCGCGCGACCGCGACCACGTGATGGGTTTTTGCAAGGGCTTCGGCCATGGCCGCCCCAAGACCGCGCGAAGCGCCGGTCACAAGGGCGATGGGGGGGGATGTGTTCTCGTTCATACCAAGGGGAAATCCCACCAGACCGGCCATAAATCAAGGCCATTCGTCCACTTTAGCGCAGATGCCGCAAAAAAACCGAACAGCGGCAGGCCGCGCGCCTTATGAGCGCGGCAGGCTCAGTTGTTCGCTGCGCCCTTTTCGCGACAGCACTACCACGCCTTCGCCGATCGCCGCCACGGTAGCCCCGTCAATGCGATCGCCCACTTCGACGCGCGTGACCCTGGATCGGCCGAGCCGCATGAGGGCATGGGTCTTGTCGGGACCAAGCAGGGTACCAAGCAGCGACAGGCGTGCCGCAGGCAGCGCGTTGTTCACAGTGGCGGCGGCCAGGGTGGCATCCGGGGTTGCGGTGGTCTCTGACATGTCGGCCTCTGGTGCTGGGGTGTCCGCCGAGGCGTTTAGTCAAGATCAGGGGGAATGCAAAGGCGCATCCGGCGCGCGGCGGCGGATTTGTGCCGCAATGCAGAATGCCCGCACGGCTTTCGGCGTGCGGGCATCTGTTCAGAATGGAAATCCGGTGGATTATTCGGCGGCTTTCAGCTGAAAACCCTTCTCGATCATATCGCTTGGCGCGACCGGGTATTCCCCCGAGAAGCAGGCGTCGCAATACTGCGGACATTTGGAATCGCGGCCCTCGATCTCGCCGACGGCGCGGTAGAGCCCGTTCAGCGAGATGAACTTGAGGCTGTCGACCTGAAGGTGATCGCGCATTTCATCCTCGGACATGGTTGCCGCCAGAAGCTTTTCGCGCTGCGGGGTATCGACGCCGTAAAAACATGGCCAGGCGGTCGGCGGGCTGGCGATGCGGAAATGCACCTCTTTCGCGCCTGCATCCAGGATCATTTCCTTGATCTTCCGGCTGGTGGTGCCGCGTACCACACTGTCATCCACCAGAATGACCCGCTTGCCCTTGATCAGGGCACGGTTCACGTTGAGCTTGAGGCGCACACCCATGTTGCGGATCTGCTCGGTCGGCTCGATGAAGGTGCGGCCGACATAATGGTTGCGGATGATGCCGTATTCGAAGGGGATGCCGCTCGCTTGAGCATAGCCGAGCGCCGCCGGGGTGCCGCCGTCGGGAACCGGGACGACCACATCCGCATCGACGGGTGCTTCGTGGGCGAGATTGATGCCCATGTTCTTGCGCGCGACATAGACGCTGCGGCCGCCGACAACGGAATCGGGACGGGCGAAGTAGACGTATTCGAACAGGCAGAGGCGCTCGGGCTGCGTGTTGCCGGCCTTGCGCGCGTCGATGGTGACCGAGCCGTCTGCCTGGATTTCGCAGATGATGACTTCGCCATTCTCCACGTCGCGCACGTATTTCGCGCCGATGATGTCGAGGGCGCAGGTCTCGGAGCAGAAGATCGGCTTGCCGTCGAGCTCGCCCATCACGAGCGGCCGGATGCCGGTGGGATCGCGGGCGGCGATCAGCTTGGTGCGGGTGATGGCGACCATCGAGTAGCCGCCTTCCATCTGGCGGATCGCGTCAATGAAGCGGTCGGCCGTCGAGGTGTAGCGGGACCGGGCGATGAGATGCAGCACCACTTCGGTGTCGGACGTCGACTGGCAGATGGCGCCACCGGCGATCAGCTGGCGCCGCAGCGTCAGCCCATTGGTGAAATTGCCGTTGTGGGCAATGGCGATGCCGCCCACTTCCAGTTCCGCAAACAGTGGCTGAACGTTGCGCAGTGCCACTTCGCCGGTGGTCGAATAGCGGACATGGCCGATGGAAATGGTGCCGGGCAGTTTCGCCAGCGTCACCGGATCGGTGTAATGGTCGCCGACCAGGCCCATGCGCCGCTCCGAATGGAAGCGTGTGCCGTCGAAGGAGACGATGCCGGCGGCCTCCTGGCCGCGGTGCTGCAGGGCGTGCAGGCCCAGTGCCGTCAGTGCCGCTGCATCGGGATGACCGAGGATGCCGAACACCCCGCACTCCTCGTGAAGCGTGTCACCATCAAGTTCGTCGGCGATCGACTGCGAAACCGGCTCGTTCATCTGCGGGACCTTGCCTTTCGGAAAATGAAAGAACTGGCCGGCGTGGATCATGTCACGCTGCCAGCCCGTTCCTGTGACTTCTCGAATAATAGCACAAATGGTGATGCGTGACCGCGCATCAACCGCAACAAATCGTCAATTGTTTGGCGCAGGGGCATCTTCGGCGGGAGCGCTTTCTGCCGGAGGCTGGCCGGTGGCCGGTGCGCCATCCACAGGTGCCGTCTCCTGGCCGGTGATGCGCGCGCGGATCTGCGGCTCGATGTCTTCCGGCAGCACGGCTTCGAGGCGGCCGACCAGCGTGTCGAGGAAAGGCTTGGACTTGGCGTCCCGCACCCAGTCCGGCTGCGAACGCACGTCCACCAGCCAGTTCCAGAAGGCGACCGCAACGACCAGCAGCAGGATGCCGCGGGCGGCACCGAACAGGAAGCCGAGCGTGCGGTCGAGCGCGCCGATACGGCTGTCGATGATGAAATCGGCAATCCGCGAGGTGATGAACGAGATCAGGATCAGCGCCAGGATGAAGATGATCCCGGCCGAAGCCGCGATCGCGATGCGGTCGTCGGTCGTATAGCTCTGCGCATAGGGCACCAGCAGCGGGTAGAGGTAGTAGGCAGCGGCAACCGAACCCACCCAGCTGGCGATCGACAGGACCTCGCGCGAAAACCCGCGCACCATGGCAAGCACCGCTGAAAACAGCGTGACGCCGATGAGGATACCGTCGAAGATCGTGATGGGCATGTAGGACGTACTCCAGGACTTGGCCGCGCTCTCACGGCCCTTGGCATTCCGGCAGTCTCTTACAACAGCGCATCGGGTAACGGAAGATCAATCCTCTTCCTGCGGCCTTGCAAGCTTCGATGCCGAGCCGGCGATACGGCTGACGAGGTCCGGCAGGTCCTCGATTTCGGTCCAGCGGCTGCCGGATTTCGGCAGCTCCGCCGAACTGGCCGGCAGCATGGCGCCGGCAAAACCGAGCTTTTCCGCCTCCTTCAGCCGCTGCGGCGTCTGCGACACCGGCCGCACGGCACCCGACAGGCTGATCTCGCCGAAGTAGACGAAATCGGCAGGCAGAGGAGCCCCGGCAAGCGATGAGACCAGTGCCGACGCAACGGCAAGATCTGCGGCCGGTTCGGAGATGCGGTACCCGCCGGCGACGTTGAGATAGACGTCATGCTGGCCGAACCGGACGCCGCAATGGGCCTCGAGGACGGCAAGAATCATCGACAGCCGGGACGAATCCCAGCCGACCACCGCCCGTCGCGGCGTGCCGAGCGAGGTGGGTGCCACGAGCGCCTGAACCTCCACCAGCACCGGTCGCGTCCCTTCCATGCCGGCAAAGACGGCCGCGCCGGGCGATTTGGCGTTGCGTTCGCCGAGGAAGAGCTCGGAGGGATTGGTAACCTCACGCAGTCCCTTGTCCGACATCTCGAAGACACCGATCTCGTCGGTGGGACCGAAGCGGTTCTTGACGGAGCGCAGGAT
>NZ_CAJXIP010000123.1 GCF_913054395.1 uncultured Roseovarius sp. | reverse complement strand
AACCTTGTACCTTGGTGGTATCGGTCATGCCCGACACAAACAACCCGGCACCAAACAAACCGCCAGAGAGCAAAGCAAGAAACAAACGCTGCATCAGATTACTCCCAATACGTGGCGGAACAGGGCGATGGTGAGGCCGCCGGCCAGGATGTAGAAGACAGTGGCTACTATGCCGCGCAGTGACAGGCGGGAAATACCGCAGACCCCATGACCTGAGGTGCAACCGTTGGCAATTCTGGTGCCAATACCGACCAGCAGGCCTGCCGCAATGATCACCGCAGTATTGCTTGTCAGGTGGGTGTCGACGCCACCGTCATAGAACGGCAATAGCAGCATGGGCGTTACAAGCACACCGATCAAAAACACCAGCAGCTCTGCCATGTTGCTTTGGCCTGAGCCATCGATCAGGCCGCCCAGGATGCCGCTGGCCCCCATGATGCGGCCGTTTCCCAACAGGAAGACAGCGCCTCCTAGCCCGATGAGGCCGCCTCCGACGAGCCCCCAGATCCAATCTGTTTCCATTTCGCGCGTTCCTTTTTTAAGTGAGTGATGAGGGCTCTGGGACAAGAGAGCACCGGCCAGACAAATCCGTTGTGCAGGCAACTCTGTGTCCGCAGCCCGCTGTTGAAAGCGGGCCTGATCGACACCATTGCCCAGCCTACGGGCCAATGTCGGGCCTATGTGGTGGCGCCGCTCAGATCTTGTTGATCGGCAGTTTCAGAAAGACATCGCCCTGTTCGTCGGGCTCAGGCATTTGTCCCGCCCGCATATTGACCTGCAATGAGGGTAAGATCAGCCGTGGCACTGCCAAGGTGGCGTCGCGGGCATCCCGCATTGAGGTGAATTCCTCCATCGGACGCCCTTCGCCGATGTGCACATTCAGAGCTTTCTGCTCTCCAACCGTGGTTTCCCAGGCGTAGTCATCCCGCCCCGGCGCCTTATAGTCGTGGCCCACAAAGATGCGCGTCTCGTCTGGTAGGCTCAGGATCTTTTGGATCGATTGATACAGAACCTCGGAGGAGCCCCCGGGGAAGTCGCAGCGAGCGGTACCAAAATCGGGCATAAACAGGGTGTCGCCGACAAAGGCAGCATCGCCGATCACATAGGTCAGACAGGCGGGGGTATGGCCCGGGGTATGCAGTACTTCGCCGCGCAACTGACCAATCATGAAACTGTCGCCATCGCTGAATAGGGCATCAAACTGGCTGCCGTCGCGCTGAAAGGCGGTGCCCTCGTTGAAGACCTTGCCAAAGGTGTCCTGCACGATCATGATCTTTTCACCGACACCGATCTTGCCGCCCAGCTTTTCCTGGATATAGGGCGCCGCCGACAGGTGGTCGGCATGGACATGGGTCTCGATGATCCAGTCAAGGGTCAGGCCACGGTTCTGAATTTCCGCAATCAGCGCATCGGCGTGATCATAGGTGATCCGACCGGCGGCATAGTCGATATCCATGACGCTATCGACAATGGCGCAATGATTGCTTGACGGATCCTTGACGATATAGCTGATCGTGTTGGTGTCCTCGTCGAAATGGGCGGATACCTCGGGGGTGACGGTCATATCTACGGGATAGCTCATAGCGGTCTCCTTGGCATGAAAATCAGGCGAGGGGCGCGCCAGGCATCGTAACCGGGGCAGGGCAGTGTACCCCGGCACCGATTCCATTTTTTGACGTTTTGACCCCAGGCCCTTTCAAAGTTGCATTTGAAGTAGTGGTTTGGTTCGGCACCGTCAGTGACAATGTCACAATCGGCACAGTAGATCAGGAATTATGCCCGGCAAGCGTTTCAAGCTCGGTCCGGTTCACAAGGCTAATCGCGCCGCGCGACTGTTCGATCCAGCCGCGGCGCTGAAATTCCTGAAGCTGACGCGAGATGACTTCGCGCGCGGTGCCAAGCTCGACCGACAGCTTTTGGTGGGTGGTGGCAATCATCTCCTCGCCGCCCGACAGTTCGATAAGTTTGTCGGCAAGGCGCACATCGAGGCGCTGAAAGGCGACCTCGTCGATCATCAGGAACAGGTCGGTGATGCGCTTGGAAAAGGCGGCAAAGACGAAATCGCGGAAGGATTTGGACGTCGCCACAAGCTCGTCGAACACGGCGCGCGGGATCGCGGCGGCCTGCACCGGGGTCTCTGAAATGCCCTCTGCGGTGTAATCCTCATAGGCCAGCAGACAGGCGGTTGTCAGCACACAGCTTTGCCCGGCATGAATGCGATAGAGCACGATTTCATGGCCGGTCTCAGAGGTCTGCTGCACCCGCACCGTGCCATCCAGCAGAAACAGCATGTTTTCGGGCGACTTTCCGGGGCCGAAGATCGTCGTATCCTTGGGAACCTCGACAATGGCGCTGCGCGACAGCAGCACCTTCTTGGTTGCGGGCTCCAGCCGGGCGAGGCCGGGAAAGCGTTCGACCCATTCTCCGACAGCGGCGGGGGCGCTCATGGCTGTACCTGCGGGTCTTTGGGCATTTCAAACGGCGCGAGCCGGTCAAGCAACTGGCCCCGATTGGCCGAGATATCGGCAATGGTCAGCTCATCCAGCACCGCCATGAAGGCGCGGGTGGCCTCCTGGATCTTGCGCGAAAGGGTGCAGATGCCGATCAGCGGGCAGGTGTTCTTGTCGGGATTGAAACACTCGACCACGTCAAGCGGCCCTTCGGTCAGGCGCACCACGTCGCCTACAACGATCTTGTCGGGCGGCTGGCCAAGGCGAAACCCACCCCGCCGCCCGCGCACGGTTTCGAGAAGCCCCGCCTTGCCAAGTTCATGTACGATCTTGACGATATGGGGCCGCGACAGCCCGTGGACATGCGCCACGTCATCCACCCGTACAAGATCAGGCGCCTTGAGCGCCGCAAGCTGCAAAGAGCGCAGGGCGTAATTGGTATAGCTGGTCAGTTTCATGCTGCGTCCCAATGCCTCAATCAAAGTTATATTTAAACTATTGCTTTTGTAAACGGCAAGCGCGTATTGATCAATAAAACATCTATTCCAGATAGATGAAATGCTGCCCTGATTTACCGACGCTGTCACAGGTGTCCAAGGAAAAGGTGTTTTCATGTTAGACAGCCTGACCGCCGAGACACTGGCCCGCATGCAATTTGCGTTCACCGTGTCGTTTCATATCATCTTTCCGGCCTTTTCGATCGGGCTTGCCAGCTATCTGGCGGTTCTGAACGGGCTCTGGCTTGTCACCCGCGATCAGACCTACCTGGTGCTGTTTACCTATTGGAAAAAGATCTTTGCGGTGGCCTTTGGCATGGGGGTCGTGTCGGGCATCGTGATGTCCTATCAGTTCGGCACCAACTGGTCGGTCTTTTCCGATAAAACCGGCCCCATCCTTGGCCCGCTGATGGCCTATGAGGTTCTGTCGGCTTTCTTCCTTGAGGCGGGGTTTCTGGGCGTCATGCTGTTCGGGCGTGAACGGGTGGGCGATGGGTTGCATATGTTCGCTACCGCGATGGTCGCCTTTGGCACGCTGATGTCGGCCACCTGGATTCTGTCGGTCAATTCCTGGATGCAGACGCCTGCGGGCTATGGCATCAATGAAATCGGTCAGTTCGTGCCCGAGGATTGGTGGAAGATCGTCTTTAATCCGTCCTTTCCCTATCGCCTCGTGCATATGGTGCTTGCCGCCTATCTGACCACCGCGCTTGTGGTGGGGGGCGTTGGTGGTCTGCATTTGTTGCGCGACGGGGCCGATGCGGCGGCGCGGCGGATGTTTTCCATGGCGATGTGGATGCTGATCGTGGTTGCGCCGCTCCAGATCGTCGCGGGCGATTTTCACGGGCTGAACACGCTTGAACATCAACCCGCCAAGGTCATGGCGATGGAAGGCCATTACGAAAGCCATCCCGAGGGCGCGCCGCTGATCCTGTTCGGTATTCCCAACCCGGACGAAAAGCGGATTGAATATGCGGTGCAGATCCCCAAGGCCTCCAGCCTGATCCTCAGGCATGACCTGAATGCGCCGCTGGCGGGGCTTGATACGATTGCCGATGTAGATGAACCGCCGGTGACAATCGTGTTTTTCAGCTTCCGCATCATGGTCGCCCTTGGCTTTGCCATGCTGGGGCTTGGCGCATGGGCTTTTTGGCGGCGGCTGTGCGGAACGCTCTATCACGACAGATGGCTGCACCGCGCGTCGATCGCCATGGGGCCGATGGGCTTTGTCGCGGTGTTGGCCGGGTGGATCACCACAGAGGTCGGGCGCCAGCCCTTTACCGTCTATGGCCTGCTGCGTACCTCCGACAGCCTTGCGCCGGTGGCGGCACCTGCGGTGGCGGCCTCGTTGCTGGCCTTCGTGCTGGTCTATTTCTTCATCTTCGGGGCGGGCACGTTTTACCTGTTGAGAATGATGAACATGCCGCCTGCGAGCAAACACCTTGGCCTCAGGGATGCGCCGACCCGCACCGCGCGTGCGCGCAAGGCCAGGACCGCCCCGATGCCATCGCCGGTGAATAAGGAGCCCTCCAATGTTTGAACTTTCCTTCATCTGGGCCGGAATCATCGCCTTTGCGGTGCTGACCTATGTGATCCTTGACGGGTTTGACCTTGGGGTCGGCATCCTGTTTCCCTTCGCCAAAGGCGAGCGCGACAAGGCGACGATGATGAATTCCATCGCGCCGATCTGGGACGGCAACGAAACCTGGCTGGTGCTTGGCGGCGGCGGGTTGTTCGCGGTCTTTCCGCTGGCCTATGCGGTGGTGATGCCCGCGCTTTACATGCCGATCACCCTGATGCTGCTTGCGTTGATCTTTCGCGGGGTGGCCTTTGAATACCGCTGGCGCACAAAGCGGTGGAAGCCGGTCTGGGACGCAGCATTTTTCGGCGGCTCGCTTGTCGCGGCCTTCATGCAGGGCATCGCCCTTGGCGCGCTTGTGCAGGGCATCGAGATCGCGGACCGCGCCTATGCGGGCGGCTGGTGGGATTGGCTTAGCCCCTTTTCCGTCCTTACCGGGGTTGCGGTGGTGACCGGCTATGCGCTTCTGGGATCGACCTGGCTTATCCTCAAGACCGAAGGCGCGTTGCAGCGCCAGATGCAGCGCCATGCCTGGTGGTGTGCCGCCGGAACGCTTGGCTTTATCGGCCTGGTCAGCCTTTTGACCCCGTTTCAGGACCCGGTCTATTTCAGCCGCTGGTTCAACCTGCCCGGCAGCATCTTCAGCGTGCTGATGCCCGGCGCGCTCGCCCTCGCCACATGGGCCTTGTTTGCGGGGCTGAACGCGGACAGGGACGGCCAGCCCTTTTTTGCCGCGCTCACCTTGTTCGTGCTGTGCTTCATCGGCATCGGGATCAGCTTTTATCCCCATATCGTGCCCCCCGGCCTGACCATAGCCGAGGCGGCAGCCCCCAACGCGAGCCTGAAGTTCGCGCTTGTCGGCACGGTGGTGCTTGTGCCGCTGATCCTTGGGTATACCGCCTATGCCTATTGGGTGTTTCGCGGCAAGGTCGACCCCGAGGAGGGCTATCATTGAGGCTGTCGAGATCGGTGAAACGGCTTCTCTGGTTCGCGTTCCTCTGGCTGGCCAGCGTCGCCACGCTCGCGGTGATCGCGATGCTGATCAAGCTGGCGATGCCTTACTGACTATTCGGCCTGAATCGACTCGATGTAATAAACCAGCGACAGGATACGCCCCCGGACGATATCGCTTTCTGCCTTCTGCATTGGTGTCGGGTCGGCGAGTCCCTTGCGGCGCACCTCATCGGTGAAATAGCGCCCCCAAAGCGGCATCTTAGAACTGCCGTGCCCGGCGATTTTATGCGTACCAGTGATGGAGTTATAAACGCGTTCGCGCGGAAAGACCCCGGCATTGGCCTTGCTCAACCCCGTCAGGTTCTTTGGAGGGGTCGCAAAAAGCCCAGCCACAACCCCGTCGCCGCGCCCATCCATTCCATGGCATGCAGCACAGCGTTGCTGGAATTCATCCTTGCCGATCACATCCTGCGCAAGGCCCCCCGTGGCGGTTGCCAAAATAGCGCTGAGCGCGGCACCTGCGATAATTTTCAATCTGGGCATCTCTGCGTACTCCTTATTTTTAGTGCGCCCAGTATGGGCGACCTTGGGGAGTGTGGCTTGATTTTGCTCAATTTCGCCGGTCTGGCAGTGTGTGCGCCTTTGCACCTTGGAATGAAAAAACCCATGGCATAACCGGATGCCACGGCGCCCTTGTCGGTCACTTTTGATGCTGTTGCGAGGTTGGAAAGTGGTGGGCGACCCTGGAATCGAACCAGGCGTGCGTCTCCGCGAGGGAGTTACAGTCCCCTGCCACACCTTGCGGCCTGTCGCCCACTTGTCCTGCGAAAATTTCGCCTGACGTGGGGGGCTGATTACAAGCGCCGCGACGACCCGTCAACCGGAAAATGCCTTGCAAGCGACGACGGGCCGTCGCATTGTCGCCGCCTTGAGGAAAGAGGCGCCAGACCCATGAAAAAACCCCGCTGGGTGATCGATAAAGAACAGGCGAAACGCGCGGCAGCCGCAGAGACGGTGTGGCTTTTCGGGCTGCATGCGGTGCGCGATGCGCTGGAGAATCCGGCGCGCGAAAAGCTAAGGCTGATCGTGACGCGCAACGCCGCCGACAAGCTGGCGCAGGCGATTGCCGCCTCTGGTGTCGAACCCGAGATCGTCGATCCGCGCAAGTTTAGCGCACCGCTTGATCCGCAATCGGTGCACCAGGGTGCCGCGCTTGAGGTCAAGCCGCTGGCCTGGGGCAGCCTGCAAGACGTTTGTCTTGGCGATGGGGTAAGCGCGCCGCGCGTGGTCCTGCTGGACCGGGTGACCGATCCGCATAACGTCGGCGCGATTCTGCGTTCTGCCGAGGTGTTCGGCGCGCGCGCGGTGATCGCCCCGCGCCATCACGCCGCGCCTGAAACCGGCGCCCTGGCCAAGACCGCCAGCGGCGCACTTGAGCGTCAGCCCTATCTGCGGGTGCGCAACCTCGCCGATGCCATCACCGAGCTTCAGGGCATGGGCTATATCGTGCTTGGCCTTGCAGGCGAGGCCGAGACCACCATCGAGGCCGCGGTCGACGGGCGGCGTGACCGCCCGGTCGCGCTTGTGCTCGGCGCCGAAGGGCCGGGGCTTCGCCAGAAGACCCGCGAGAGCGTTGACACGCTTGTGCGGATCGACTTTGCCAGCGATTTCGGCTCGCTGAATGTCTCGAACGCGGCGGCGGTCGCGCTTTACGCCGCGCGCCCCTGAGGCATTGCTGCGGCATCCTCGAAGGCATAGATAAAGCGGCCCTTGATCATCCAGCTGAAGCCAAAGCTGATCAACCCGATGCTCTCGCCGACGAAGGTCAGGCGCAGGCTGTCCCAGAGGGCGGCGATGGATTCGGCCATTGCCGCAGGCAGGACAAGCCCCAGAAGCGCGCCCTTGATCGCCAGCACAGCAACCACCGCAAAGATGACGCGGCCGAGGGCGCGGTACCAGATATTGCGCCGGTCCTTGCGATTGCCCGGCGCCCGCGCGGCGGGTGAATTTTCGCGGGTAAAGACGAAATACGAGAAATATCCAAGGATGGAGAACATCACCCCCGCCGCACCGAAATGCAGCGCCTTGAGAAAGACCGGTACGTTTGCGGGACTGCCGAAAGCGGGAAAGCTGGCCCAGAAATCATAGGAAATCGCGCCGGTAACGGTGCCGCCGGGCGGATGAAATCCTTCGGAACCCTGTGCATGGGTCAGAAACACCCGTGCCACCTCCGCCCCATCATAGGCACAGCCAGAGCCGGTTGTTGGCGAAAATGCCACCAGCACCCCGGCAAGGCCCGCCAGTTTCAAAAGCACGATGTCGATCTTGCCGTAGCCAAGGCATCCCACCCGCTTGGTGGTGCGAAACCCGTAAAAGAACATCAGCAAGAGACCGATGAAACTGAGCGCGCCAACCAGAATATCACCGCCTATGCGGCTATAATAATAATGGCTGATCGAGGCGTTGAAACAGGTGTTGGTCAGCAAGGTCACAAACGCCAGTGACACCGGCAAGAGCAACGCCACATAGCCCACGCCGAGGTTCAGTTTGCGCAGGTCGACGTCAAACGGCAGGTCCTGAAGGTGGGGCGAAAGGCTGGGCGGTTCTGGTGTCTGGGGGGCATCCGGCATGTCGGTCATCGGCTGAAATCCTTGTGTGTTGAATGGGGCAAGCCTAACACGCATTGCGTGCGCGTGCGAAAGATTTGCCCCGCCGGGGTTGGAATTCGCCTGCTGTTGTCCGATATCAGGGCCATGACACCAAAGATTGCCACATGCAGCTATTGCAGCACCCGCGCGGCCCTGGTCCTTGACCGGGGTCGGCATGAGTTGATCTGCGCCAGTTGCGGCGCGCCCTTGCATGACATGAAGGCGCTGCATAAGCCCGCAGAGCGGGCCCGCGCCCATACAGGGCGGGCACGCCCGATGCCCCCGCCGCATCAGGACAATGGCCCCGAACGCCCCGTCCGCAAGCGGCGCAAGCCCCGCAGGGGGTTTGCGCGCAAGATGTTGGAAGAGATCTGGGATGTGGTCGAGGATATCTTTGACTGATCCCTGCGCCGCAGGCGTTGCATCGGGGCAATCGGGCGTTCACAGGTATATTACAAGCCCTTTTTATTGTCGAAATCGTACCTACTTAATGATCAGAGGCGCTGATCTGGAACATTGGCGCTTCACTACACTGTCCCTCGTTCCGCGACTGGCGCCCAGGCTTTTGCTTGGGCGCTTTTTTCTGGCGTGGTTTCATGATTGAGTGTGCACCATGAGCGAAACTTATAGTGATTCCCATCTTCGTAGCATCCTGACCCGCACGCGACGCGTGGCGGTGGTGGGGGTGTCGATGAACCCGGTACGCCCGAGCTATTACGTGGCGCGATATCTGAGCCTCAAGAAATATCAGGTGGTGCCGGTCAATCCCGGCCAGGCGGGCGAGGTTTTGTTCGGGCAGAAGGTCGTGGCCCGGCTTGCCGATATCGAAGGCGATGTCGACATGGTCGATATTTTCCGCCGCTCCGAACACGTCCCGCCAATCGTGGACGAGGCGCTTGCAGCGTTTCCGGCGCTCAAGACGATCTGGATGCAGATTGGCGTCGAGCATGCCGAGGCCGCCAGTGTCGCGCGGGCGCGTGGCGTGGATGTGATCATGAACCGCTGTCCCAAGATCGAATATCAGCGGCTGTATGGAGAGTTGCGCATGGGCGGGTTCAATACCGGGGTTATTTCGTCCAAGCTCTGACAAGGGGCGCTGCCCCCGTCGCCCCAAAGGGGCGCCTCCCCCAGAGTATTTTAGCCAAGAAGAATGCGGTATCGGGTCAGCTTGCCTTGAAATCGGCGGCAATGCGCAAGTCGCGCATGGGCCGGACGCGGTCGATGCAGGCGCTATAGATTGGATGCGCCTTATAGGCGGCCAGCGCGGCATCGTCGTCGAATTCGGCATAGACAACCAGATCGACCCGATCACCGGCGATGGGATCGCTTTGCAGGTTGCGACCGACTTCAAAATGCCGCGAATGGGGGATTTCGGCCAACATCATCAGGCCGTTATGGATTTCGTCCACCTGATCACGGTCGGCGGCGCTGAAGAAAACGATATGGCGGATCATGGTTATCCCTTGGGTCGTGAGGCTTTTTCGGCGAGGCCCGAGGTGCCCTGGCGGCGTGCAAGCTCTGTCATGACGTCCGAAAGGGCCACATCGCGCGATTGCAGCATCACCAGCAGGTGAAAGAGCACATCGGCGGCCTCGGATGTGAGGCCTGACTTGTCGCCCTTGACCGCCTCGATGATGGCCTCGACCGCCTCTTCGCCGAATTTCTCGGCGCATTTCTCCGGTCCCTTGGCGAGCAGCCTGGC
>NZ_CAJXIP010000122.1 GCF_913054395.1 uncultured Roseovarius sp. | reverse complement strand
TGATCGAACAGCGGCTGATGGCGCGCGACAATCTGATCAAGGTGATCGACAAACATGATCTGTTCGCCAATGCCCCCAAGATGCCCTTGCCGCAAAAGATCTACAATCTGCGGATGTCGACGCGGATCGAGCAGATTTCCGTCGGCTTGCAGGGCGTGGCGACAACCCCCTCGGGGCTAAGCGTCACGGTACGTCTTGGCGACCCGCAGAAAGCAGCGGATATTGCCAATGAATTTGTCGATACCGTGCTGACGCAGAACCGGGAACGCCGCCTTGCTCTGGTACGCGAAACCCTGGGCTTCTATAGCACCGAAGAGGCGCGCGTCAGCGCTCAGATCGCCTCTGTCGAGGCCGAAATCGCAGAGTTCAAGCGCGCCAATGCCGATGCGCTTCCCGCGAACGCGGGCGCGCTGCGCGCGCAGCTCAACATGCTGAATGAAACCAGTCTTGAGATTGAACGCCAGATTATCGCGCTGGAAACCGACAGTTCGCGGCAGCGTCAGGAGGTGTTTACGCGCCAGGCGGAACAGCTTGGCGACCAGCGCGCGCTTGTAGAGGCCCGTATTTCCGGGATTGAAGAGGCAATTATCGCCGCCCCGCGTGTCGAACGGGAATTGGGCGCGCTAAGCCGCAAGCAGACCCAATTGCAGGAACAGCTCAATACGATCACCCGCAACCGGGTCGAGGCCGAGATGGCCAGCGTTCTGGAAAACAGCCAACAGCAAGAGCGGTTCGAGATCCTCGAAACCGCCATCCCGCCTGCGATTCCAGTATCGGCCAGCCGCAAGAAGCTGGCCTTGATGGGCGGAGCGGCAAGTTTGCTGTTGGGGTTGGTTCTGGCGCTTGTTCTTGAACTTATGAACCCGGCGCTGCGCAGTGCCGAACAGCTTGAACAAGAGCTTGAGATTACTCCGGTGGTCACAATTCCGGTTATCCGGCTCCGCCGTGAGCGGCGCATTCGGGCGGCCAAAGCCATTGCCGCATTCCTGTTTGCGCTGTTCAGCCTTCCATTGGTGCTGCGCCTGATTCACGAACGGATCATTCCACTGCGGTTTCTGGGCAGCCCCTAGCGCCGTCTAATAGCCGTATCTGGCAATATCGCCATCCTCGGCCCGGTTCAGAACCACACCAAGCAGCGGTGTATCCGCCCCGAAGCGACGTTTTACATCGCGCACCTCTTGCGCGGTGCTGTGCCCGCCACCTATCACGAGAAGCACCCCGTCAAATTGCGGCCGGAACCCCAGAACGTCGTCATAATAAAGCGCCGGGGGCAAATCGAAGAGCACGACATCAGGCCGCAGACGGGCATAGAGATCGTCAAGAACCTCGGCTGTCCGGGGGGATTGCAGCAACTCCGCGGCATAGGTTTCGACGCGATCATTCAGGCCTAAGGCAAGCGTATCCCCGATGTTCAAGGCGTTCTCTGCCGGGCGCAGAAACTGCTGCTCGATCGTGGCATCACCGGTCAGGAACGACGCTATCGGCCCTGGCGCAGATACGCCAAGGGTACGCGCCAGCGACGGGCGGCGCAGATCCAGATCCATCAGCATGGTATGAACGCTGGCCTGACGCGACAGGCTTATGGCGAGGTTGGCCGCAACAAAGGATTTGCCGCAATCGGGCGTGGGCGAGGTTATCGCGACGCGGTGCCAGCCGTTCGCGCGCAGGGTCGCCAAAAGTTTGGTGCGCAAAACGTCAAAGGCCACATGGGCCGGGTCTTCGCGCGTGGCACTGATCAGGCGGTTGCGCGTCAGATGCCTGGCGTCCAGTGCCACATGACGCAGCTTTGGCCAAAGCAACGGTTGCCCTGCCGGCGTCGCTTTGGCGCCTTCAACCTGCTCAGGCTCGGGCTGCTGGCGCACAGAGGTTTCGAGTATGAGCGGTTTTGTTTCTGCGGGCCGCTCGGTGATTTTCGGAATGAGCGCAAGGGGCGCCTCATCGGGCTCTGGCGTGACCGCCCCGGTCCCGGTACGGCGCGCGGCGCGTCGGCGCATATAGGCGTCATGGCGCGGCAATTTCATGACTCCCGTCCCGGACAATAGCCGATGCAAAATGGCGCGCCGAAGCACGTCGTCTTTGCCAACCTGAAAAGGCCCTGCTCAGCCATTTGAAATTCCTTTGCCTGCCCCCCTAGGTAAACAGGGTAAATCCGGCAACAATGCGTCCGAAAAAGAGAGATTGTATGCCACGCGAAGGGCTGCCTCAGAAGCCCATCAAATTGGCCTCATCCACCGCTTTTTGCAGAAACGCCTCGCGGTCCCCGATTGGTGCCCATCCGAGGACCGATTTCGGCTGACTGTTGTCGAAAGACGAGAAATGCGCCCGCGATTTCCAGTCGCGCAACGAGGCGCGGATCACGCCGGGGCGGCGCAGCGCATAGGTTTTCAGCGCGGATTTCACCGCATCCGCCGCCCAAAGCGCCGTCAGATTTCCCGAAGTGACGCGAATACGCGCGCCAAGGCGGTTATGGATGGCCTCAAAATAGGCCCGGGCCGAAAGCTGAACATCGCCGACAAGGTTGAACGACTGACCAAGGGCAGCGTCCTGTTCTCCCATGCGGATTAGCCCGTCAGACACATCGCCGATCATGACGAAGGGCAGCGGATTGTTGCCCGGCCCCCAGATCCGTACCGCGCCTGCGCCATGCCAGCGGCCAATCCCCCAATGCTGCAACGGCCCGCCGCGCCCGACCACGATACCGGGGCGCGCGATGCTGAGCGGCAGCCCTTCGTTTCGGTGCATCGCCCAGAGCCGTGCCTCGCATTCCGCCTTGGAGCGGGCATAGAGGTTGCGATCGCTCATATCGGCGGCAAAGCCGGTCTGCTCGGTGATCCGAACAGAGCTGTCGGACATGTCGTAAGAGGCAATCGTGCCGGTATAGACAAAGCGTTTGACCCCCGCAGCAAGCGCCGCGCGCGCGATCCGGTCGGACACGGCAACATCGTTTTCAAGACAGTCCTGCCATGTGGCGCCAAGGGCGCGGGCAAGGTTGAAAACCACCTCGATCCCCTCCATCGCAGCGCATAGACCGGCCTCGTCATTGAGAGAGACAGGACAGGTTTCGACCTGTTCGGCAAGGTCGGCGAACGGGCCATGCGCCCCGCGCGACAGCACCCGCACATCTCGCCCCTGTGCCACCAGGGCACGGGTAAGATCGCGCCCGAGAAACCCGGTGCCGCCGATGACCAGCGCCGTGGGTTTGGGCGCACGGCGCGGCGCAGGGAAAACCCTTGTTTCGCGGCCCTGATCGGGCATCAGGGCAATCGTGGCATCAATCGCGCGCATCACTGCCTCGGCAGCAGCACCGTCAAAGCGCGCATCCAGCGGGGCAATGCCGCGAATGGCCTTGTAAAACCCGTCAAACAGCCCCTGAAAGCTAAGCGCGTAGGGCGATTTGCGGTTCAGCGAGGCGAATTGCCGCGCGGCATTTACCGTGCCTTCACGCAGATGCTCCCAGCCGTCAGCCATCTGGCGCCTGAACGGATTCAGCACAAGATCGGCAGTATTTTCATGCGCCAAGGTAAGAACATCCGCCGCGTAATCCAGCCGCGCGATCCCCGAGGAGCCGCGCACCGTCAAAGACCGGTCATCCAGCGTTTCCACCAGTTGCAGGTTAAAGGCAATATCCACGTCCCCCGCCCGCGCCGTGATCCGCCAGCTTTGCGGACGCGTCCCGCTTCCCGGCAGGTCAATCGGTTTGCCAAGGCTCAGGCCCGTCACCGTGACAGGGCCGAAAAGGTCATGCGCAAAGGCAAAAAGATGGGGCCCGAGTTCCAGGATAAGATTGCGCGGCTCGCGCAGCATCCAAAGGCCGAACGGCCCGGAGCGCAGGGGGGCAAGCGGGAACGACCAGGTGATCTCGGCGCTGGACAAACGCCCCAGATCACCCGCCGCTATCTTGTCCTTCAGGCGCCGATAGGCAGGCAACCCCATAAAATTGTGACCGGCGGCGAAATGGCGGTTGGCGGCCTTGGCGGCAGCATTGATCCCGGCCGCCTCATCCCCCGAGAGGGCGACGGGTTTTTCCACCAGAACATGCAGGCCGGCGGCAAGACAGGTCTTGGCCAGTGCCCCGTGGCTTTGCGGCGGGGTCAGGATATGCACCGCATCAACCACGCCTGCGGCGATCATATCCTCGACCGAGTCAAAAGCCCGCGCACCATGCGCCGAGGCGAGCCCCTCGGCCGCGCCGCGCGACAGGTCACAGACCGCCACCAGCCGCACGCCGGGTGTGGCGCGCAAAGCATCGGCATGCCAGCCCGCAATATAGCCCGCCCCGATCAACCCGACCTTGATGTCACTGGCCATGCAGCCCCCTTTTCACTTGTACTCAATAATCCGCATCGCCTGTCCGCGCCATTTGCGCAGGCGATAGGTCAGCATGCCGATCAGGTTTGGAAATTTCGATAAGCTCAGGAAAACCGCATGATGCAGCGCGGTTCGTGTGGCCATGCCTTCGCGGCGCAACCCCTGAACGGTGCGCAGATAGGACAGGACATAGAGCGCCAGAACCATTGGCAAAAGCGGCCAGAACAGCAGCCCCAAAACGGCCATACCCGGCAGGACAGCGCCGTAAAGCCAGACCCGGCGGCGTTCTCGGGTGAAATATTCCGGGTGCAGATCGCCCACCTGCGCAAAACCATGACCCGAGCGCACAGCGCGCTGCCACCACTGGCCAAAGCGGCTCATATCCGCGTCGTGGCGCGTCATGTCGAGCGGCAGGCGCACAAGCCGCCAACCGGCCTTGCGCAGGCGGGTGCAAAACTCGTCATCCTCGGCGGCGATTACCGTGGGGTCAAACCCGCCGACGCCCTCGAAGGCCGCAACGCGCACCATCATGTCGCCGCCACAGGCCATGATCTCGCCCGCCGGCCGGTGCCATTCATGATCGCAGAGCGCGTTATAAACGCTGCGCTCCGGGTAAAGTTCCGCGCGCCATCCCGTGACAAGGCCAAGCCCCGGATCATCCTCAAGGGCGCGCGCCGCCGCCGCAATCCAACCCGGCACGACGGCGCAATCACCATCGACGAATTGCACCGCGTCGGGCATGTCATCGGTCAGCGCTGCCGCCCCGGCCGAGCGCGCACGCGCCGCCGTAAAGGGCGTGGCGGCATCAAGTTCCACCACCTCGGCCCCCACCGCGCGCGCCGCCGCGACGCTATCGTCGCTCGATCCGCTATCGACATAGACAAGGCGCAAACCCTGCCGCGAAAGCGAGGCAAGACAGCGCCCAAGACGCGCGCCCTCGTTGCGCCCGATGATCACGGCGGCGATGCGAAAACTCATGTGCCCGCCCCCGGCCGTTTGCCGCCTGGGGGCGTCCCGGCGCCGTACCCTTTGAACAGTTGCGCCAGCCACGCGCCCTCGCCGTCCGAGGTGAATTCGGCCAGCACCTTCGCGCGTCCGGCCTCGCCCATGGCGCGGCGCGTGTCGCCATTTCCAAGGATCTCCGACAGCGCATCGCGCAGGGCGACCACATCGCCCGGCGCCACCACAAGACCGCTTTTGCCATGCTCGACAAGTTCCGGCACCCCGGCGATGCGGGTGGTGACCACCGGCAGGCGGGCAGCCATCGCCTCCATCAGCACAACCGGTACGCCTTCGGCGAAACTTGGCAGGACAAGTGCGGTCGATTGCGCCAAAAGCCCGGCCACCTCGGATTGCGAGCGATAGCCCGCAAAGGTCAGATGCGGCGCAAGACCCATGGCACGAGCGGCGCGTTCAAGGCCATCGCGGTCCGGCCCGTCCCCCACCAGTGTAAGATGCAGGCCGGGGTGTTCGGGCAACAGGTCGCGCAGCGCCTCGAACAGCACCGGCACGCCCTTGACCGCCGCCAGCCGCCCGACAAACAACAGATGCGCGGGGGCCTCCGGCGCGGGGGCGTCATAGCGCGAGGGATCGACCCCGCAATGCACGATATGCAGTTTGGCCCAATGTCCGGGCGCGCTGAAGGCCATCGCCTGTGAACGGCAGAACTCGCTGATACAGGCGACAAAGCGGGCGCGGGCGATCTTTTCATCAAGCCGCCAGCGGTAGGGTTCGAAAAAGATATCTGGCCCATGCAGCGTGAAACTATAGGGAATGCCCGACATCTCGCTCATCAGCATGGCCACGGTGCAGCTTGATTTGGCGATATGGTTGTGCAGATGGGTGATGCCCCGCCTGCGCAGATGATCGGCCAGAACCGCCGCCTCGGCCAGGTAGATAAGCTGGTAAAGCGTGGGTTTTATCCCGCCGGGGCTTGTGCGCCACGCAAGGCGAAGCGCACCAAACCAGCGCTTGGGCCGCCTGAATGCGGCAAGGTGGGCGCGGATAAGGTGGATCGGCGATTTGACCGCCTCAAGCACATGAAAGGTCTGCGCGGCCTCAAGGCGTTGTTCGGGGCCGGTGTGATGCTCGGGGCCGGTGCGCCGGACAGAACAGGTCTCGACCGTCATGCCATGGGCGCGCAGGGCGGCGACCTCGCGCTGAATGAAGGTATCGGTGGCACGAGGATATTCGCCGGTGAGATAGGCAATCGGCCCGCTCATGGCCCGACCTCAAGGGCTTGGCGCATTGCGGTCTCGAAGGTCTGTTCAGGGCGCCAGCCAAGCCCGGTTTTGGCGCGGGCATTGCAATATCGAACCGGCATCATCCGCGCACGCAGAGTGGCCGGGCGCAACAGCCCCGGCAGTCGCGGGCCAAGCGGGGCGAGCATCCGCGCCAGACCATATAGGCCCCGCCAGCCGAGCGGCGCGACAAATCGCGGCCAGCCCCCCCGGCGCAACGCGGCAACAAAGCCCGTGCGGGTCGGACAAGCATCGCCGAGAATATTGTATACCCCGCCCGCCCCGACGCCCGTCACCGCCAGACCGAACGCGCGCGCGCAATCGGCCAGCGCAACAAGAGGCACCTCGCCACGCTTCTCAAGCAGGATCAGGAGCGGGCCGATCCAAATTCCAAGGTGGGCGTTCATCACCCGCCCCGGCCCAAGGATCGCACCGGGGCGCAGGATGGTCAGGCCAAGACCTGCCTCTTGGGCAATCCGTTCCTGTGCAAGCTTGGCGCGGGCATAGCTGTCTCGTCCCGAGGGATCCGTTTCAAGCGGGGTCTCCTCGTCGATCACCTTTCCCTCAAGGCCGGCATCCGCGCCATAAACCGACATGGAACTGGCAAGTACCAGACGCGGCGGCGTGGGGCATTGGGCCATGGCGCGGGTCAGGCGACGGGTCGCCTCAAGCGTATCACGCTCCTGTACGGCCCAATCGCCGGACAGGGCGCTTGCCAGATGGACCACCACGTCAACGCCTGTCAAAACCCCGGCCAATTGCGCGGGGCTTGCCGCCGCCAGATCAAGCGCCACCGTTTCGGCATCTTTCCCAAGCGCGCCGGGCTGCAAGCTTCGCACGAGCGCCCGCACGTGATTGCCCCGGCCAAGTATATCGGCCACAACCGCGCGGCCCAGAAACCCGCTGGCGCCGGTGATCAGGACGGTTTGCCCCCTCACGCCCATGGCAACAGATCCATGCGCTCGCACCCGCTTTGCATCGTTTGAGGCCCGGTTGTGCGGCCCGAGTTCTGGATCGCCAGAGTAACCTCGGTCAGGTGCAGCGCCATGTCGTTTGACAGCCTACAGGCGCGACCCTCGGCAAGGGCGGCCAGCATCTCGACCGGACCAAGCGCGAAGTTCATCGAGGCCGCTCCCCACCGTCCCGGTTTGGGGTGCGTGGCCCCGCGCGCGCGGATACGGCGCCCGAAAGGATGCTCCAAAAGGCGCCGCCGGATCGTCAGGCGGCGGAAAAACCGCACCGGCGCCGAATTGTCCCAGGCCCGCGCCACCTGAAGCACGCCCTTGTCACCGATCACCCGGATCCGGTGGTCATGTGGCGCGGCAATCGAACAGGTCAGCCGCGCCACCGGGCCATCGGAAAAAAACAGCGTCGCCACCGAGAAATCCGGCGTCGCCCCCGCGCCCGGCTTGCCGGGGATCACACGGGCCGAGGCGGCAACAACGGATTCAACCCGCCCAAACATGGCAATCAGCCACGTCAGGTAATAGCCCGCATGTTCCAGCGTACAGCCGACCTTGAACTCGTCCTCATAGGGCCAGGGCGCGCCGCTTTCGCTCTGCCATTTGCGATAGGGGGCCTGCGGGATGAACCCGTCGTCAAGTTCGGCGTAGACAAGGCGCGGCGTGCCCGCCACGTCGCGGTGCACGGCAGCGGCCAGAACCTGCGCCGCCTCGCCAAGCACCGAGCAGGGCGCCGAAGCAAGCATTAGGCCGCGCGCGTGCGCCAGATCATGAAGCGCCTGCGCCTGCGCCAAATCAGTCGCCAGCGGCTTTTCGGAGTAGACATGGCGCCCGGCCTCGAGACAGGCGCGGTTTACCTCGTAATGCGCGGCCGGATTGGTCAGGTTGAGCACAACATCGTCCGGCCCGAGAGTTGCAAACAGTCCCGCCAGACCCGCCGCAGGCGCCACATCCCAATGCGCGCAGAACGCGGCGAGCCGACCGTGATCTCTGTCATAGGCGGTGCAAACCGTCACCTCGGGGTGACTGGCCAGCGAGCGCATGTAAAGATCGGCCACGAAACCGCAGCCTATGATCGCAACACGACTCATGCAGCGCCCCTCACACCTGAAGCTTTTGCCCGGATCATTGCCCCGTTCCCCTGTAACATATCACCGCTAACCACATGAAAATGGCGACATTTCGACTATTTTCCCGAATTTCGCAGGTTTTGCCAGCCTGTGATGCCAACTTGCCACGTCTTGGCCGCACATTTGCACTATTTCCCCGGCATCATTCTATAGCCAGCCTTGGCTAAACACTGTTATGGTGGAACGGCCTGTGTCTTGAGTAAGAGCCATCATCGTGGAATGTCAGATCGAAGAACAGACGATCCGGATTAACCCCCGCGACCGCAACGCGCTTGAGCAAAACATCGTGGCGCGGCTGTGTGGTGGCCATGGTTTTGCTCTGGCCACGCTCAACCTTGATCATTTGGTGAAACTAAGGCGCGATCCGGCCTTTCTCGCGGCCTACCTTAAACACGACATGGTCGTGGCGGATGGCAATCCGATCGTCTGGCTGTCGCGGCTGGCAGGGCGCAAGGTCGGGCTTGTTCCGGGCGCTGACATGGTAGTGCCGCTGGCGCGGATCGCCGCAGATCTGGATGTGCCTCTGGCCTTGCTCGGCAGCACCGAACCGGTGCTGACGAATGCCGCAGGGACGCTTTGCGCGCAGGTGCCGGGGCTGAAAATTGTGGCGCAGATCGCCCCGCCGATGGCGTTTGACCCGAGCGGGGCCGAAGCCGACGAGATGATCACCCGACTGGAGCAGTCCGGCGCGCGGCTCTGCCTGTTGGCGCTTGGCGCGCCGAAACAGGAAATCTTCGCCGCCCGCGCCTACACCCGGCTCCCGCAAATTGGATTTGCCTCATTTGGCGCGGGCCTTGATTTCATTGCCGGTGAACAGATACGTGCGCCAAGATGGATACGGGCGATGGCGATGGAATGGCTGTGGCGGGCACTTGCTCAGCCGCGCCGGATGGTGCCGCGTTATGCCCGCTGTGCCGTGATCCTTCCCGGACATGCCCTGCGCGCGCTGCGCTTGCGCCGCTCAGCCTGAGATCACGCGCGGATGGCGCCGTCGCATCAATAACGCGTCCTTGATCCGCGCTTTGATCCCGCGCGGCGGCAATATCTCGCGATCCCGTTCAAACACGCTCCCGTTCAGCGCCGGATCATGCCAGAGCGCCAGTCGCGCGCCCCATTTGGCCGATTGCGCCGGGTCAAGCCCATGCGCCACGCCCATCCTTGTCGCCAGCATGCCGGGCATCCAGTCATTGATCACG
>NZ_CAJXIP010000121.1 GCF_913054395.1 uncultured Roseovarius sp. | reverse complement strand
TCCTCCGTTAGCTAAACCTCAATTCTGTCCCACGAGTGCTGACGTCAGACAGTCTGGGTTCGAAACTAAAGCGGCTCAATCAACTGCGGCCCTTCTTCCCGCGCACCAAACTTCCTGACCGGATGATGCCGAAGCCGCACGGCAGCACCCAAACCCTGAACGTCATCACTTCCAGACAGCCACGCCTCACGCTCCTGAATATCGAGGATTACGGGCATGCGATCATGGATGCTTTCAATCGCGGGATTGGCCGCGCGTGTCATCATGGTGCAGGTCAACAGGTCATGCCAGAGTGATGCCAATCCCGCCGCCCATAGTGTCGGTTCATTGCAGCCAGACATGATCACATGCGGTTGTTTCCGGCCTTTCTCGCCCGACCATTCATAGTAACCCCCCATCGGGATCAGGCAACGCCCATGCCGCCACACAGCGCGAAAGCTCGGCTTGTTTTGTGCATCCTCAATTCGGGCATTGAATGTCGTCGCCTTCCAGTCTTTCAGATCACCCTTGTGCCAGGACGGGATCAACCACCAGCGCGCCTGCATGGCGACCATAGGCGATTTGCCGAGGACCAAGATGTTTTGCGTCGGTGCAACATTGAAGCGGCGCGGCCCGCGTGGCGGGATGATTGCGGGCTGGTTTGGGAAGGGGTCGATTTTCGTCTCTGAGTGCTCTTGATCCGTGCCGATCAATTCAGGCTCGATGAAGCGTCCGCACATGTGGAAATCTCCCGTGGCTAACAGGACTGAGACTACGCAAGTTTCTAATTCCTAGAAAGTGTATCGGTGGGCGCGCCGATGGCGTCACGGATGAAGTCCGCGACATTATCAGAGGCACAAGGCTGGAAGCTGGCGTTTTTCTAAAGGGCAAAAAAGGGCGATTGAATATTTGACAAGCCAGCCGCCGTTGCTTGGTTACTGGTCGCCGGTATCTTCCACGCTGCAAAACATCCACAGAAGTATCATTGCCGAAATCGGGTTGATGAAGAGGGCAACAACTTGCCAAAGAAGGCGATCCTGCCCGCGACGTTCGGCCATATCGCCCACCAGTGCGAACAACTGCCAGACGAGCCAAAGCCCCCCGATCAGGAAAAGAAGTGCGGCGGCAGTTTCAAGCATCTGACATAGCTTTCAACCCGCCCTTCGGCTTCTGCTTCACTAGCTTCTTCAGCTTTTTCTCAAACTGCTCTTCATCATCCGTCTCTATCTGGCGAGCGGCTTCTTTGAACTTGTCGAGTTGACTCTTTTTCACGTCAGGTGTTCTCATTCTTTATGTCCATTTTTTCAGAAGCTTATGAGTACGTACTATATATTGATGAGGCCGGAGATGACGGCCTCAAGCGAGTTAGTCCTATAGATGAAAACGGCGGTAGGGGGTCAAACTTCAATGCCGATTGACAGCTAGCCCTCAAGTTTGGGCAATGGGTGCGTGAGCAAAGACTTGATGCTCACGCCTCTATGACAAAACCAACACCAGCACGATTAGCCCCAGAGAGGCGACATAAAGGGCAATAGCGTTGTCAATCAGCTTGTAACCAAGGCGCTGTAGCATAAGAAGCCGTCCAATTGTTTCATCCCGGCGCCATGCATAAGGATGGCTTTTGGTGAAAGTTTGACAGAAATTTGACGCGGCCTATTCATCCTGGATAGGCGGGTTTTGTTCCATGTCATCGATTCAACAGCGAAGGTGGCGGATGGCATCGGCTCGCCTCACCGCAGCTTGCTCGGAAAGGGGAAGGGTCGGCAAATTTGCCGATGCTCTGTCGTGCTGGTTAGCGCCCCTAGGCATGTTCGCCACCCGTGCCGCAATGCTGGCGCGCTGGCTTTCTGTCAGCGGGCGGGCGATGTGTCGGTAACGCCATTTATCATTTTCAAACGAGTGGCCGCTATATGAGTCGCGGACCATTGAGCCAACCCGATTGTCGCGACTCTGCAAACAATCACGGTAAATTACGCAAACTGTCTGTATTCCTCTGCCGTCTGCTTTTCACAAAATTGCAGGTTTGGCCCACTGTGGGCCGGTTGTAATCACGCTGAATATAGGGAATTGGCTCTCACGCGACGGTCCAGAGGGACTGAAAAGCTTGATCGGGGAGGAAAAGAGCGGCACCATCAGTGTGCGTGGTTCCAAATACGGAACACGCAGAGCAAAAGCTGGGAGTTTACTATGAATTATTCAAGGATTCTCTGTATTTCAGTTGCAGGTTTACTAATGACGGCTTGCAGTCAACGTGAGCCTGAACCAACGTATATCACACCCGAACCTGTCTTCGACAAATACGGCAATGAAGTTGGCGGCGGTGGTTGCACAGGCGGCAACACTGCGGGAGCGGCAGGCGGCAATTGCTTGCCAGACGGCGGCGACTATAACCGGACACCGACACCTTCTGATGGCGGCGGCGGCTCTTCTGGCGGCGGCTCTTCGGGGCGGAGCTAAGGCTAAAAATTGTAGTTGAACTGAGCGGGTTTCTCTCTGGTCTGCTTCATCAATAATGTGGCTGGCGGATAAGCCTAAGCTTGGGTGCGGCGGTCGTGCCACCACTGACAAACCCGCTCAGCCGATCCGCGTTTTCCTCTGCCGCCATCCTGACAGCCTGCGCCCGCATGGCCATTACCGCTCTTGATCAACAATCGCTGGCGGAAATTGCTTTTGCCACTTGTGCCGAAGCTGCCTGAGACGCCAGAATTCTACGACCGTATCGGGCTGGCATTTCCGGAGAAGTCCACCGACCCGCAACCATGATTGAAGACAAATCACACCCAATCCTGAACGCGTCATGCACGCCCCCGACTCTGAGGCTGTGTGCGGATAAGTCCTTTCTGCCGGTGCAGCGTTTCACAATTCTGGATATGGTCGCCGGGTCCATTGGACCGATACGAGCGTTTGCTTGGCTTTTCGTTAAAAGTGGGTCGTCGTCGGATAACCCTTGGATTTTCAACCATTCCAGCACCGCCTTGGTGCCCGGTTCGGATAGAAAGGCATAGGCACCTTGCCCGAATTGGTCAGTCTTGGATTTTGCGACATATAGCAGGCTGCTTCCATCATCTTGTCGGATTAGGTCGCGAACGCGAAACGCCACAATTTCAGATGCACGACACCAACTGTCAGCAGCTACCCACATGACGGCCTTGTCGCGTATTTCCTGCCGTGAGGTTCCTAGGGATTGAATCACCCTTAATGCCTCGGCTCGGCAAAGAGGTGGGGCCTGGCGCACGCCAGCACCATATTTTCGCTTCACCGCCTTCAGGGCAAGCTCGACCAGTCTGTGACGGCACGGCGTCGGCTGAAATGACGCTCTGTGCATTTCTGATATTGCCCAAAGGCGTGTTTCGATTGTGGTGGGCCTGACCTTTCCCCCAATTGCGTCGATGTACTCCGCAACAACCTTTGGTTCGATTGGTGGTTCGGAATTGTATCCGGCGGTTCTGCACCATTCTCGAAAGTTCGCCGTAATCTGGCGGTAATTTCTGAGCGTTGAAGGGGCAAAGGCGGCAGCGGATCGCGCTTTGTATTCTTCGATGAGCTGCGCTCTTTCTCTCTCCGGTGCATTAGCCAGTTTGACAACAGTTTCAAATCTTTCTGCTTCCCTATCAAAATCGTGCTGCATCTACGCTCTCCCAGTTTTGTATTCTGGTCAGAAACGTACACCTCAAATTGGCATTAACGATTCATTAAGGATTGACTGAAATACTTGGGGAAAAGTTCTGGAAATCGGGAATGGGCATTTTGGAATTGCAACTGGCCGAACTTGAAGAAATCCTATTATGGTATGTTGAAAAATACGGGTTGTCCGACCGTGCCAGAGAGTATTTCGCTAACAAATCTATCTGTCAGCACTCCGGCTCACGCGGGTAACTGCGCGACCAAAATACCACGCAGCGATCCGCGTCACTCGCTTTCCTAGCTGGCCCTAAGCCATTCCTCGGGGATAGGTGAGGGGTATGTCACCCCGCCCTTGCCGTCTGCCTTGGGCATGAAGCCCGCAGGCAAGCCTAGCGCTGTTTCATGGTCGCAAAGACGAATGTAGAGCGCCAATTCCATCGCGAACCTTGCGGGGATCATGTCCCCATCCGAGCGCGCCCGCATGGTTTCCAATTCAGTCTTGAAGTGGGCGTAATCATCCAACGTCCTGATGATCGGCAGAGAATGATATTCGCCCTCGATCATTTCCATAAACCAATCCTCCCCATCAAGTGAGGTGCTTGTAGTGGAGTCTTCGGCATCATATCTTTGCTGCATGCTGTACTTCCTTGCTCAATCCGTTCTGGTCGTCTTTGGCATTTTCGCGGCCCTCTGCGGCGTTTTGATCGCCGCCTACCTGGTTAGGCGGGTGCCTGACGCGATTGACGCCACGCTTGATGCCGCCTCGCTGTCCGATGATGCCGCCATGATGTTATGGGCGGTAATATCGACTTTGCTGGGGCTGGCGGGGCTGCTGCTTATGGCAACAGCCCTCGCACCTTTTGTGATCGGTTAAGGCGAACCCGCGCGTGGTGCGCCAGCCATCAAGGCATTCGCAATCATTTCGACCAGTTCAGGTGACGCCTTGGCGTTGGGCATTTTACCGCCAGATGCGGCGAGCGCCCTCGCAATTGCCGCGTTCCTGCCCTGAATTGAGTTTGCAATCGTTCGGCCTGCCATACCGCCGCCCAGAGCTGCCGCGCCTATTGCCGCACCAATCGTCGGGCTTCCCGCAATCGCACCAGCAGAGAATGGCATGCCGCCGGTAAAGAGCGCGCTTCCCAGGCTGGTTGGTGCAGAACGCCCCGCTGCCCTGGCCGCATTTTCGAACCTGCCGCCTCGGGCCACCTTCTGCATCGCAGTGACCTCATCATCTGTCATGCCGCCAAGCTGGCCCTTTACATGCCTCCGGTCGGCTTTCTGGAACTCTCGACGCAGCGCGTTGGCGGAGTCACTGGTATCAGCCACATCGATCATTTGATCTACGGCTTCGGCCTTTTTGGCGCGTGAGTACAGATTATCACCTTGCCGGAATTCCGGGGCTTCCCGATTCACCATCTCATCGAACTTTCTCAAGAGGATCTTGCCGATTCTTGCCCGTGCCGGGTTTCGATCACGTGCCGCTGCCTGAAAGACCTCACGCACGGGTTTGACTTGAGCGCCGGACAAGCCGAATTTTGCAAGGTCGCTCATCTCATCAATCACGCGTTTCGCGTCAGGATCTCGCGTGATCAGTGACCCGTCAGCCCTCATGACACCTTCGCGCTTGAGTGTGTCGATTACGTTGGCTTTCATGGCTTGTGAGGCTTTTGGTGTCACGACTTGGCCCCGAGCCTTGCCCGCATCGTAGAGGCGTGAGGCTTGCCCTTTGAGGTCATCCGCCGAAAGAGCGTCCCTTACCATCCGGTTTACCGCTCGTTTGGTAGCGCGGTTATTCAGGAAACGTTCCGCTCCCTTACCGGCAACCGGCGCGGCCGATCCAAGGACTGCTGACATTGTGCCAGCGTCCTGGGCTTGTTGCAGGCGCTCTTCGGAACCGCCCTCACCCTCCATGAATCCATATGCCGCGCCCTGCGTTCCTGCGACTGCAGCACCACGCGCCATCTTGGCCCCGAGGCCGACACCTCTCGCCCCGACACCCATCGCGCCAACGCCGGGAATAGCCAACGGGGCCAACTCGGCGGTGAGGGCCAGCCCCGGATTGCTTTCCTCGAACTGCTGCTCTTGGCCACGCTCGAAGGCAAGACGCTCGTCGTAGCCTTGCCCGCCGGGAATTGCTGCCGCCGCTGCTGCGCTTGCCTCGTCACCGACAAGGCCAAAGGTCAGGCTCTCGCCCGCCTTGTTCAAAAACGTGCCTACCTTTTCCCCAAAATTCTGCGTGGTGTCGTCGTTATCTCCGAACACGTTTTCTTTGAGAGTCTGCGTCCAGGGTTTCCCAACCTCTGGGGGTAAATTCTCTTTTGCCGCCATCTGACGGGCAACGAGTTGGCGACGGCGAAGGGCCAATTCCCTCTCGGACATATTACTGGAGCCATCCGAAGGTTGCCCCCCTCGCGTGGCCTTTATGCGGCTCTTGGCAATATCCAACTGTGTTTTCGCTGGGGCCCCAAACCGCTTTTGCAACGCTCTCTTAATGTCCTCTTGGGGGGTGCCGTCCGGGAATTCTGTAATCGTGCCATCTGGCAGTTCAACCTCGGTCATCTTTTATCCTTTCTGATTGCTCATTGGCTTCTTGAAACGTTGAAATTCGATCCACGCGGGCGCGAAACTGGTCTTCGGTTTCATCGTCCCGCCCTAGTACGCACTCACTCGCATTGTTTGGGCGAACGATGAGGGCACGCCGTGAAACCGCGTCCACCCCGCCGCTTGCGTTTTCGTAGATTGTTCGGAAGTGCACGACCGTTACGTCATCGCCGTGACCAGCCCTCTTCTCGATGTTATTCAGCCGACTTTTCAGGCTCATTTTGCTGCCTCCAATGCTGCGATCCGGTTTTCCAGTTCTGTTGTTTCCAGTGTCTTCCTGTACGCCTCCACCAAGGCCATGATGCTTGCGCCTTCCAACGGGGTTAGCTGCCCCTCGGAAACGGCCCGCAGGACCGCCTGTGCGGCCCCTGTGGCGTCCTGCGCGGATTTCATGGGGGGAAGGTCGAAATTAACCGGCGAGTCCTTCCTGGCGGGCGCTATGCGCTCAAGGCACAAACGCAGGGCCGTGGTGTCACCACCCAGCGCCATTTCCACCGCCTTGCGGGTCAGCCCCTCGGCTTCGCCGTCCAACAGTTTCTCAATCGCACGGGTCGCCTTGTGCCGCGCACCCTTGGGACGGCCCGGATTGCCGGGAGAAAATTTGCCGTGCTCGTCAGTGTACGTTTTCTGGCCGTTTTTTCGTGTCATGCAGCAATCCTTTGATCTGTGCCGCACATGACGAGGCTGAGTGTAACCCTATGCTGTGCCTCGCTGTGGGAGATGGTAATTAGATATGTTCCCCATTCGGGCACAGTCTGAGCGCCAAAATGGCAATTTGCGTATCCTATTCGGGCACAGTTCATGAGTTCACGACCTTCAACTGTGCCCGACTCGGGCACGGGGGTGTGCCCGAATGGGGGGGTGGGTTCTGAATTTTGAGATTGGCTTTCCGGGCCGCGCGCGACTTCGGGCGATAGCCCTGATAAACGGTGACGGGATAGTCGTGGCCCTCTTTCCAAAGCTCCGGCTCGCGCGTTGCGGGGCGGCTCTCAGTCGACATCATGGTCAAGCGGAAGGTTGCAGTCTTACCGTCTCCGTCAGCGCCGCGTTTCCAAGGGTTAGTGCAGACAATCCAGCCCTTTGCCTGTAGGTCAGCAAGTGCCGCGCCTGCTGTTTTGGCGCTGCACCCCATGTCCTTGGCCAGGTTACGCAATGAGCGGTAAATCCCACCGTTGTTGTTTTTCGCGTTCTTGGTGTCGGCAAAACAACGAACGCGTAGATGAAAGTAGGCATCGCGCGCCGGGAAGCTCAGCGCCTTCCACGCGGGCAGAAGTCTGTGTGCGTGTATCCACTTCGTAAACTGAACTTGGCGCTGCTCGTTGCGCTTATCCCTGCCCATTAATGCGCCCCCTTATGATCAATCAGACCCAACTTGCGGGCTTCTTTCTCGGCTTCTGAAAGCGCCTGTCTGAGATGCGGCAAGAGGTCGAGACGAACGGCAACGCCCTGTTTGCCGGGGCGCTGTTCGCCGTCATCCGTGTCAAACCAAACGCGAAGGTTGATAAGGTGGTGACCCCGGAACTCATCCAGGGTCACACGCAGGTCTTCGCGTGCATTCTTGCGAATGGTTGCGATGGGGGTCATTTGCTGCCCTCCGGATAGGCCATAGCTGCGATTAGGGCAGCGCGGGCGAAGGACAGGCCATGACGGCGGCGTAGGCGGTTGATCTGCATCTTGCGCGAGGTCATGCCGCCACCTCGCTGCGATTGATGCGCGTCACCTTGCTGTCGAGGAAATAGACACCATATGCCCCCGATCCTGTAATCGGGTTGCCGGGGTAGAACTTGGTGTCCACCTCCAGGCCGATTTCGCGCTTGAGGATATGAACCACATCGGACAAGCGCACCGGGGAGGCGCAGTAGACCGGCCCCGCGATGAGCAGGTCCATCACCTGACGCTGGCGCTTGCAGAGGCTAACAATGAAGGGCTTGTCGTCGCCGTTGTGCAGTTCGTAGGACGCAATGGTGCGGTCCTGAGGCAGGTCGGCAACACGCATTACGCGTTGCGTGTTCGCCGGGGGTTTTGTTTTGATTCCAGTCATTTGCCTGTATCTCCTTTGAGATTGAAGAACAGGCCGAACTGCGTTACATTCTGGGCACCGCTGCGAAGAATGCGCCCCAGTCCGGCTTGTCCGGCTGGGGTTTTCTATGCGGCTTCGACTTTGATGCCCGTCGCGTCGAGATATGCGTCCAAGTCACGTTTCTCGATGCGCGTAGCGCCGCCGAACTTGGTGAAGATGAGCTTGCCGCGCTTATGCGCTTCGTAAAGTACGCTGCGGCTATGGCCGCTATACTCAACAGCTTCGGAAACCTTGAAAAAGCGTTTCATATCGCCCCTCCATAATCCGCTGCTTGGGATCATCCCAACGCTTCTGCGGGTACGCTGGGTCGGTAATGGATGGACAAAACTCAGAATAAAGGAGTTTCCCGCTATTTTTTCGGAGAAAAATCCTTACATGCCTGACGCGCCCAAAACTCGGGGCTCGCAGATATTTCGACCGCTTCAAAGGCATCACTCACGAAGCTGAAAAAGGCGCCATATGCTGGATTTCCCCTATCATATGGATTTGTATTAACCACCGGGATCTTGCCGCTTTCGGCATAATACACATAAGCTAATTCAAGTGCGAAGAAGCGGGCAGTACTTTTCTTTTGCTTCCCTACGCCGCTGAATTCTTCGAACTCATCGCCTTCGCCAAAAGCTGTATTGAATGACCGCCCAGCTAGGTCAATGCTATCGCGGGCCTTTTCCAATTCAGCCTGAATCTTCTCCAAATGGTCAACCAAAATTCCACGCGCAGTCTGCATTGATCCTGCCGAGCCGAAGCCATGACGGGACATTTCAGGAAAGACCCTCTGCAAGATTTCCACCATGCCTACACTACCGTGCAGGCCAACACGTCTCAAAGACGAAGACGCCCTTTCAATGTACCTTGCAGCTTTGTCGAGGTTCTCAAAGTCTTTATTCGGCGGCTTGTCGTTGCTTTCCATTTCCTCCATTGCAGCAGAAACGCTTAGATGTGAAAGTAGCTCTCGCGCTACGCCCTCACCGTCCTTGATACCTTCAAAATGTTTGGGCAGCATCTCGACCAGGTTAGTTCTTAGCCTATCGTGCTTCCCGTAATCCATCACTTGGCTATCCTTACAACTATTGCGGTTTCGTCGGTCACCATGTCCGCCCATCGATCCAGCGCGGCTGCGCGTTGAGGCAAGAGGTCCGCCTGCTGATACACCCTGGCAACGGCACTCGGTGCGCTGCTCGTGGCTGCGTGGTTCTGGATACGGTCAACAACGCCTTCAGGGATTCCTGATGCAGCTAGTGCGGTTGCCATTGATCTGCGCAAATCATGCAGTCGCCACGGCGAGAAGTCTTGGCCCAAAAGCTTGTCCAAACGAGCCTTGGCCTTAGAAATTCCCGAGGAAGGGGTCTTGCCGTTCGTTGTGAAGACAAACTCAGTCTCGCCAGATATTTGCCTTCTAGCTTCCAAAGCCGTCAAAGCGGGGAGCGACAAATGAACAATATGGGGCTTTCTGTTTTTGGTCTGTCGGCTTTCAAGTTCAATTCGCGCATTGGGTGCGTCAATGTTGGCCCAACGAAGGCAGGCAATCTCTCCGCGACGTTGGCCGGTCAACAACAGAATACGAAACAGCGGCCCCCACAACTCTCCAATTTCAAACGTAGCCTGATAGATAGCCCGAACCTCGGGGAGGCTTATGACTCGGTCGTG
>NZ_CAJXIP010000120.1 GCF_913054395.1 uncultured Roseovarius sp. | reverse complement strand
CAGAAATCCAAGCCCCCCAAGCACATAGCCCGCACCGCGCAGGTACTTTGAGCGCTGGAACACCAGCACGATACTCAGCGTCAGCATCGGCATGGCATAGGCCGAGATATTGACCTTGAGGCCGAATCCCGCCACCAGCCAGGCGCCGGTGGTAGTGCCGATATTGGCGCCAAGGATGATCCCCACACCGGCCAGAAGCGGAATAAGTCCCGCCGACAGGAAAGAGATCGTAATCACCGACACAAGCGAGCTTGACTGCATAATCGTGGTGGCAATCGCCCCAAAGCCAAGCGACCGCGTGATGGAACCGGTTGCCATTTCCAGAGCCCGCTCAAGATAGCCGCCGCTGAATAGTTTGAACCCATCCTCAAGCATCAGCATGCCGAACAGGAAGATCGCCACACCGGCGGAAATCTCCTGAAAGTCGTTGCTGACCGAAAACCCGAGGATGAGAAGCCCAAGGATCACCGGCAAGAGCAGTTTTTTCATCATGGTTCGCGCATCCTCAGCCAGTGGGTCATGCAAGCATGTTGACGCAGCCCCGGCCTTGAGGTGGATCAACCCGTCGCATGGCAACCCTGACCAATCGCGCAGGCCGCGCAAGGGGTGGCGTTAGCGCAATCATGGGATAGCGACCTGGTTTTGCGGTAACGGTTATCGCTAACATGCTGAGATTCAATTGAATTCCACCTTTTCCATCTTCCCGCCCCGCGCCCTTGCGTCTATATCGCCCCCAACCTCATTTACAGGAGTCTGCCATGACCATCACCGTAGGCATCAACGGCTTTGGCCGTATTGGCCGCGCCACCCTCGCCCATATCTCGGAGAGCCTGCGCGAAGACATCAAGGTCGTAAAGGTCAATGCCACCGGCCCGCTTGAGACGGCTGCGCACCTGATGCGCTATGACTCGGTGCATGGCCGTTTTGCCCATCCGATCACCATCGACGGCAACACCATGGACCTGGGCCGCGGTCCCATTCAGATGTATTCGACCTATGACATGGACGAACTGGACTGGAGCGGCGTTGATGTGGTGCTGGAATGTACCGGCAACTTCAATGACGGTCTCAAGGCAAACAAGCACCTTGAGCGTGGCGCCGGCAAGGTCTTGTTGTCTGCCCCCGGTAAAAACGTCGACCGCACAGTCGTTTACGGCGTGAACCACGATCAGCTTGAGGCCTCGGAGCGGATGATCTCGAACGGGTCCTGCACCACCAACTGCCTGGCCCCGCTGGCCAAGGTTCTCAACGATGCGATCGGGATCGAGAGCGGCATCATGACCACGATCCACGCCTATACCGGCGATCAGCCGACGCTTGACCGTCGCCACAAGGATCTTTACCGCGCGCGTGCCGCCGCGATGTCGATGATCCCCACCTCGACCGGCGCCGCCAAGGCGCTTGGCGAGGTTCTGCCGGAACTGGCGGGCAAGCTCGACGGCTCTGCGATCCGTGTGCCGACGCCGAATGTGTCAGCCGTCGACCTGACCTTTGTCGCAAAGCGCGACGTCACCGTGGCCGACGTCAACGCAGTCGTGGCCGAGGCCGCCGCCGGGGGCATGAAGGGTGTTCTGGGCTATGATCCCGAGCAAAAAGTCAGCATTGATTTCAACCACACCGAAGAAAGCTCTATCTTCGCGCCCGATCAAACCAAGGTCTTGGGAAGCCGCCTTGTCCGGGTTCTGGCCTGGTATGACAACGAATGGGGCTTTTCCTGCCGCATGGCCGATGTTGCGGTGGCCATGGGCCGTCTGCGGTAATCCGCCAACACCCCAGATTGAATTAAAAACCCCGGTGCCATAGGCGGCATCGGGGTTTTTTCGTGTCCAATCGGCGAAATCCTTCTGAACCAAAGTTATAGAGCGACGGAGATCAACTTTTGGATGATGGCCGTAAGGTTGGCGAAAGGTGCAGGTGGCAGAAGATGCGGCAAGGTTGACCGCATTCCAACCTATGAAAAGGACCTGTTCCCATGACACGTATTCTTGCCCTTTCGCTTGCTCTTCTGGCCGGTTCGCTGGTCACCGCAGAGGCCGAAACCCCCAAAGTCACCAGCAAACCCGATGCCGTCGTGACCGAACAGATCACCGCCAAGCTTTCCGAGGAAGGCTATGAGGTGCGCAAGGTGAAAACCGAAGACGGTCTCTATGAGGCCTATGCTCTCAAGAACGGTGAGAAGTTCGAAATCTTCATGGACGCCGACCTGAACGTCGTGCGGACAAAATCCGAATAATCCCACCGACAAGACCGGGCCGGACCTTCGGCCCGGTCGCCTCTTTGCCATCTAGAAGCAACGGACACACAAGATGAAAACCTTCAAGACATGGGACCCGCTCATTCGCATCTTTCACTGGTCGCTGGTGGGGGCCTTCACGGCGAACGCCCTCATCCTCGATGATGACGGCAAGGCGCATCAATGGGTGGGCTACGCGGTTGTGGCGCTTGTTCTGCTGCGGCTGCTCTGGGGGGTGATCGGGCCGCATACCGCGCGGTTTGCCAGCTTCACGCCGCAGGTGTCGGAGGTGTTCGAGCAGATGTCCGATATGGCGACTCGGCGCAAACGCGCGCATCTGGGGCATTCGCCACTTGGGGCACTGATGATCTTCAACCTGCTGGCAGCGATGCTTGTGATCGGGTTAAGCGGTTACATGATGACGACCAACGTGTTCTTTGGCGTTGAGTGGGTCGAAGAGCTTCACGAGGTGGTCGTGTTCTGGACGGAGATTTCGGTTGTCGCGCATGTCGCTGCCGTGGTCCTTGAAAGTCGTCGCACGGGGGTGAACCTCCAGCGGGCAATGGTGACAGGTGTCAAATCGGTGCCGGATGATCTGAACCTTGTAAAATGACCGGCACGGCATCCAAAAAACCCGGCGCATTGCTTGTGCTTATTCTGGTACAGGCATTTTGCGCTGCGTTTTTCCTTTGGGATGTCATGCAAGAGGCCGGGCCGCTCGAGGTTTTGGCGCTGCGCGATTGTCATGTGGCGGCCGAGGCCGTTTCAGCACTTTGCCTGTTGGCGGCGGTGTTGTTTGAAACCCACTACCTGATGACACTCTTGCGCCGCAAGGCCCACCTTGAACGTCAGCTCTCGCTGGCCGCAGGGGCATTTCACGAGGTCATTTTGGATCACTTTGAGCGCTGGAACCTGACCCCGGCGGAACAGGATGTAGCGAGTTTCACCATCAAGGGTCTATCCATCGCCGAGATCGCCACCCTGCGCGGCACCGCCGAAGGCACGGTAAAATCCCACCTCAACGGAATATATCGCAAGGCGGGCGTGGCCGGGCGCGGGGCGCTACTCAGCCTGTTGATCGACGGTCTGTTCCAGCTTCCCGAAGGCACCACGGCATTGATCCCGCATCAAAAACACGCGTGACAGGCGCGCCCTGCTCTGGCATCAAGACGCACGCCCCGCAACACCGGAGACCAACGGCCCATGACCGACAAGATTGCCCTGATCCTTGGCGCGACGATATTCGGCGCCCTGCTTCTGGATCTGGTGCTGAACGGCGGCGGGGCAATTTTGTTTCTGGGACGCAAGTTCGTGATCCTGCTCGAATACGTGGCGTTCTGGCGCTAGGGCGTGTTGCACAAAACCGGATAGCGGTCTTGTGCACCTCGAACATGCGAAATCAATGCGTTATAGCGGGGCGCGTCATCGCAAATGAACGCAACGCGCTCTAGGCGTATCTTCTGCGCAGCGCGTCATGCACCGCCGGCGTGACGAATTTCGACACATCGCCACCAAGCCGCGCGATTTCCTTGACCAGCTTGGAAGCAATTGCCTGATGCCCGGCATCGGCCATCAGGAACACGGTCTCAACCGAGTTATCAAGCGCGCGGTTCATGCCAACCATCTGAAATTCATACTCAAAATCGGCGACGGCCCGCAAGCCGCGCACAATCAGCTGTGCGCCTACATCATGGGCGCAATCAATCAGCAGGTTCTCAAACGGGTGCACGACGATTTCCGTGCCGGTCTGTTCGCTCAGCTTGGCACATTCGGACTCGATCATCGCAACCCGCTCTTCGAGCGAGAAAAGCGGGCCCTTGTCACGGTTGATCGCCACGCCGATGACAAGGCGATCCACCAGAACCGACGCACGGCGGATGATATCGGTATGGCCCAGGGTGATCGGATCGAACGTGCCGGGGTAGAGGGCAATGCGCATGGGCCACTCCGTTGTTAAAGTCGCGCCACGCAACAATATTGCGTGCCATTTTGCAAGTGCTTAGCGCAAGATCCTGGCCCTCTTAGGGCAATTTTCACCCTAACGGGGCCGCAGCGCCCCAGCCCTAGTGGCCCATGATCATACCTTCAAGCGCGGATTTCTCCATCGACAGCTCTTCGAGGCGCGCCTTGACCACGTCACCAATGGTCACGATCCCGACAAGCTTGCCGTCCTCGACAACGGGCATGTGGCGAAACCGGCCGTCCGTCATCCGTGCAAGCACCGCATCCGACGTGTCCTGACGCGCGCAACAGACCGGGTTTCGGGTCATCATGTCGCTAACGCTTTCGGTCATACAGACAACCCCGCGCACCGCCAGTGACCGCACGATATCGCGCTCGGACAGGATGCCATCGACCTTGATGCCATCACGCGACACCACGAGCCCGCCGATTCGACGTTCGGCAAGGATCTGTGCCGCCTCTGACACAAGCGTTTGCGGGGTGATGGTGATCACTCCTTCATCCCCCTTGGACTTCAGAATTTGCTGGACCAGCATGTCTCACCCTCCGAAAGAAAATTACCTTATTCAAATGGTTAGCGATCAATAATTTTCTGTCAAGCCCGGCTTTCAAGGCGGGCCACCTCTTGCCGGATGCCCGTGACCAATGCACTGGCAAACCGGTTTTGCCTCTCAAGGCGCCGATCATCGGCGTGACGCACCAGATAAAAGCTCCGCGTGAGGCTGAGTTTATCGGCAAGGACCTTTTGCACGCCGCGCGTCCAGGGCAATGAAAAGTCATGCAAAACCCCGATCCCGCCGCCCTGACGCACCCAGTTCAGCTGCACCGAGACGGAATTCGAGGCAAGGTTCACCCGCTCGACCCCGGCCTGGCTCAGGTAATCCAGTTCCTTGTCGAAAATCATGTCCTGAATATAGCCGACCATGCGATGACCTTCGAGATCCTGAAGGCTTTCGATCGGCGGGTGCCGGCGCAGGTATTTGACAGACGCGGCAAGATGAAGCCGATAATCGGTGATCTTCTGTACGCTCAACCGCCCGGCGGTGGGCGGGCTTACCGCGATCACCATATCGGCCTCGCGCCGGGTCAGGTTAAAGACCCGCGGCAGGGCGACGATCTGAATTTCAAGGTCGGGGTTTGCCGCCGCAATCGCGGCACAAACCTGCGGCAACAGGAAATTGGCACAGCCATCGGGCGCGCCGACGCGGATTTGCCCAGTCATGCCGCCCGCCTGTCCGGCAAGTTCCTCGGCGGCATCCTCCATCGCCTGCTCGGCACGCATGGCATGCGCCATCAGGCGCTGACCGGCCTCGCTCAGCACATAGCCATTGGGGGATTTGGCAAACAGCGGCGCTCCAAGCGTATCCTCAAGCCGGGCAATGCGCCGCCCCACCGTTGCCGGATCGACCTTGAGCATGCGCCCCGCCCCGGACAGGCTTTCGGCGCGGGCCACGGCGAGAAAGATCTTGATATCGTCCCAATGGGGTTGCACGGCACCTTCCTTTGTAAAAATGCAGGGCAGTTTTGGAATATTGCCTCTTTTCCAAATAAAATTGCAAGGCTACTTTGGCGCCAACCAAAAGGAGGACTCTCATGAAAGAGCTTACGCATTACATCAACGGCGAGCACGTCAAAGGCACGTCGGGCCGCTTTGCCGATGTGTTCAACCCCGCCACCGGCGAAGTGCAGGCCAAATGCCCGCTTGCCAGTGCCGCGGAACTGGAACTTGCCGTCAAGGCCGCGCAGGCCGCACAGCCGGCATGGGGTGCCACCAACCCGCAGCGTCGCGCGCGGGTGATGATGAAGTTCGTCGACCTTCTGAACCGCGACATGGACAAGCTGGCCGAGGCCCTCTCGGCCGAGCACGGCAAGACCTTCCCCGATGCCAAGGGCGACATTCAGCGCGGCCTTGAAGTGATCGAATATTGCATCGGCGCACCGCAGCTTCTGAAAGGTGAGTTCACCGATAGCGCGGGCCCCGGCATCGACATGTATTCGATGAAACAGCCGCTTGGCGTCACCGCAGGCATCACGCCGTTCAACTTTCCGGCGATGATCCCGATGTGGATGTTCGGCCCCGCCCTCGCCTGCGGCAACGCCTTTATCCTCAAGCCATCAGAGCGCGATCCCTCGGTGCCGCTCATGCTGGCGGAACTGTTTGAAGAAGCCGGTCTTCCCAAGGGGCTGCTTCAGGTCGTCAACGGCGACAAGGAAGCGGTCGATGCGATCCTCTATCACGATGTGATCCAATCAATCGGCTTTGTCGGCTCGACCCCGATCGCGCAGTACATCTATGGCACCGGCTGTAGCCAGGGCAAGCGCGTACAGTGCTTTGGCGGCGCCAAGAACCACATGATCATCATGCCCGATGCCGATATGGATCAGGCGGCGGATGCGCTGATCGGGGCCGGTTACGGCGCGGCAGGCGAACGCTGCATGGCGATTTCGGTGGCGGTTCCGGTTGGTGAGGAAACCGCCGACCGCCTGATCGAAAAACTGGTGCCGCGGATCGAAAAGCTCAAGGTTGGGCCCTGGACCTCTGGCAACGATGTGGATTACGGCCCCGTTGTCACCGCCGAGGCCAAGCAGCGGATTCTCGGCCTTGTTCAGACCGGCATTGATCAGGGCGCGGAACTTGTTGTCGATGGCCGCGACTTCAGCCTGCAAGGGTATGAGGATGGGTTCTTTGTCGGACCGCACCTGTTCGATCGCGTGACACCGGACATGGACATCTACAAGCAGGAGATCTTTGGCCCGGTTCTGACCACCGTGCGCGCGGGCAACTACGAAGAGGCGCTCAAGCTTGCGATGGACCATGAATATGGCAACGGCACCGCGATCTTTACCCGCGACGGCGATGCCGCACGCGACTTTGCGGCACGCATCAACATCGGCATGGTCGGCATCAACGTGCCGATCCCGGTGCCGCTCGCCTATCATACCTTTGGCGGATGGAAAAAGTCGGGCTTTGGTGACCTGAACCAGCACGGCCCGGATTCGTTCAAGTTCTACACCCGCACCAAAACCGTGACCTCTCGCTGGCCGAGCGGCATCAAGGAAGGTGGCGAGTTCAACTTCAAGGCGATGGACTGATCCAGCGCTGACGGGCCCGGTCATCGCGCCGGGCCCGTCATCCCTTGCCCATTGGGGCAAAACCATGCTGAATTGACCTGCACAGTCATGCCGCAAAGGGGGAGGCACCATGGCAGAGAACAGCCCGGACTTCACCATTGGCATCGAAGAAGAATACCTGCTTGTCGACCGCGACAGCCTTGCCCTTGCCAATGCACCCGAGGCCCTGATGGTCGCCTGCCAGGAGGAATTGCAGGATCAGGTCAGCCCGGAATTCCTGACCTGCCAGATCGAGATCGGCACCCGCGTCTGTCGCAACGTCGCCGAAGCCCGCGAGGACCTCAAGCGCCTGCGCAGCAGCGTCGCCAGGCACGCCGCCGCCCATAACCTTGCGCCGATTGCCGCCTCTTGCCATCCGTTTTCGGATTGGCGCAACCAGACCCACACCGACAAGGAACGCTATAACCACCTGCAACATGATCTGGCCGGGGTCGTGCGCCGGATGCTGATCTGTGGCATGCATGTGCATGTGGGCATCGAGCAACCCGACCGCCGCATCGACCTGATGAACCAGCTAAGCTATTTTCTGCCGCATATTCTTGCGCTTAGCTGTTCCTCACCATTCTGGCAGGGGCAGGATACCGGGCTTAGCTGTTATCGCCTGACGGTGTTTGACAACCTGCCACGCACCGGTCTTCCGCCCCGGATGGAAAGCTTTGGTAGCTTCGAGCGGTCGGTTCAGGCGCTGGTCGATCTCGGCGTGATCGAGGACGCAAGCAAGATCTGGTGGGATTTGCGGCCCTCGTCGCGCTTTCCCACCATTGAATCGCGGATTTGCGACGTGCAGCCCCGGCTTGAGCATACCCTGACGCTGGCCGCCCTGACGCAGGCGCTGACCCGGATGCTGTGGCGGCTCGCCGTCAAGAACCAACGCTGGCGGATTTACGACAGCTTCCTTGTCGCCGAAAACCGCTGGCGTGCACAGCGTTATGGCCCGCGCGAGGGGCTGATTGACTTCGGCCTTGGCGAGATCACGCCGTTCGGCGATCTTCTTGAGGAACTTATTGCATTGATTCAAGAGGATGCCGCGTTCTTTGAATCCATGTCAGAGATCGAAAATGCCCGCGAAATCCTGCGCCACGGCACCAGCGCCGACCGCCAGCGACAGGCCTATGCCAGGGCCCGCGAGGCCGGACAGGATGACGCAGGGGCGTTGCAATCGGTCGTGCGCCACCTGATCGAGGAATATCACGCCGACCTCTGACACCAACACGCCTGAACCTTGCAAAACTCTTGCAAGAATTGCTAATTAAACAAGTGTTCAATTCGCTACAAACGGAGAGCCCAATGGATTTTGCCCTGACCGAAGAACAAAGCGCCATTTTCGATATGGCCCATGCCTTTGGGCAGGATCAAATCGCGCCACATGCCCGCGACTGGGAACGCGATGGCACGATCCCGAAAGAGCTTTGGCCGGAAATCGCCGCCCTCGGCTTTGGCGGGCTTTACGTCAGCGAAGAGGCTGGCGGATCCGGCCTTTCAAGGCTTGATGCGACGCTGGTGTTCGAGGCGCTGTCGATGGCCTGTCCTTCGGTGGCGGCGTTCCTGTCGATCCACAACATGTGCGCCAAGATGATCGACAAGTTCGCCAGCGACGAGATGAAGGCGCGGGTTCTGCCAAAGGCGATGACGATGGAAACCGTTCTGTCCTATTGCCTGACCGAGCCGGGGTCCGGATCGGACGCCGCCGCCCTCAAGACACGCGCCGAGCGCACCAATGAGGGCTATACCCTCAACGGGACCAAGGCGTTCATTTCCGGAGGCGGATATTCAGATGCCTATGTCGTCATGGTACGCACCGGCGACGCTGGCCCCAAGGGGGTCTCGACCGTCTATGTCGAGGACGGCAAACCCGGCCTGTCCTATGGCGGACTAGAGGATAAAATGGGCTGGCGTAGCCAACCCACCCGCCAGGTGCAATTTGATAATTGCAACATTTCCAGTGACGATCTGGTCGGTGAAGAGGGTAAAGGTTTCACATATGCGATGAATGGCCTTGACGGCGGGCGCCTTAACATTTCCGCCTGCTCGCTTGGTGCCGCGCAACAGGCATTGAACCTGACGCTGCAATATATGGCCGAGCGCAAGGCCTTTGGAAAGTCGATCGACCAGTTTCAGGCACTGCAATTCCGCCTTGCCGATATGGAAATCGAGCTTCAGGCCGCGCGCGTCTTTCTGCGTCAGGCGGCGTGGAAACTCGACACCGAGGCCCCGGATGCCACCAAATATTGCGCCATGGCCAAAAAGTTCGTCACCGAGGCCGGATCGCGGATCGTCAACCAATGCCTTCAGCTGCATGGCGGCTATGGCTATCTGGCGGATTACGGGATTGAAAAGCTGGTGCGCGATCTGAGGGTGCATGAAATCCTTGAGGGCACCAACGAAATCATGCGCCTGATCGTGGCACGTCAGATGCTGGCGGATCATTAAGACATGTCAGACCAAAGCGAAATCCACATCCGCAAAGAGGGCCGCGCCGGGCGCATCACGCTTGACCGGCCCAAGGCGCACAATGCCCTCACCTACGAGATGGCCCTTGCCATTGAGAGGGCGCTTGACGAGTGGCGCGACGACGATGCCGTTGACCTGGTGATCATCGACGCGGTGGGCGACAAGGCGTTTTGCGCGGGCGGCGACATTCAAAAGCTTTATGACACCGGCAAGGCAGGCGATTTTACCTATGGGCGCACGTTCTGGGCCGACGAATACCGGCTGAATGCCAAGATCGCGGAATATCCCAAGCCCTATGTCGCCCTGATGCAGGGGTTCGTGATGGGCGGTGGCGTGGGGATTTCCTGTCACGGGTCGCACCGGATTGTCT
>NZ_CAJXIP010000119.1 GCF_913054395.1 uncultured Roseovarius sp. | reverse complement strand
TGCACATGGGCCATGTGCGCAACTACACCATGGGCGACGTGGTGGCGCGCTACAAGATCGCGACCGGGCATAACGTGCTGCACCCCATGGGCTGGGACGCGTTTGGCATGCCGGCCGAAAACGCCGCGATGGCGATTGGCGGTCACCCCAAGGACTGGACCTATCAGAACATCGCCGACATGCGCGACCAGATGAAGCCGCTTGGCCTGTCAATCGACTGGAGCCGCGAATTCGCGACCTGTGATCCTGAATATTACGGCCAGCAACAGGCGCTGTTCCTCGATATGCTGGCCGAGGGGCTGGTCTATCGCAAGAATGCCGTGGTCAACTGGGATCCGGTCGATATGACCGTTCTGGCCAATGAACAGGTGATTGACGGCAAGGGCTGGCGTTCTGGTGCCGAGGTGGAACGCCGCGAACTGACGCAGTGGTTCTTCCGCATTTCCGACATGGCCGAGGAATTGCTCGAGGCGCTGGACGGGCTTGAAAACTGGCCCGCCAAGGTACGCCTGATGCAGGAAAACTGGATCGGCAAATCGCGCGGGCTTCAGTTTGCCTTTGGCCTTGTCGACGGGTTTGACGGGCATGATCGGGTCGAGGTCTACACCACCCGCCCCGACACCTTGATGGGCGCGTCTTTCGTGGGCATCTCGCCGGATCATCCGCTTGCCAAGACGCTTGAGCGTGACCGCGAGGACGTGGCCGCTTTCTGCGCCGAGGCCCGCAAGGGCGGCACCACCGCCGAGGCCATCGAAAAGGCCGAAAAGATGGGCTTTGACACCGGGCTGCGCGCGCGCCACCCGTTCGATACATCCTGTGAATTGCCGGTCTATATCGCCAATTTCATCCTGATGGATTATGGTACGGGCGCGATTTTCGGCTGTCCGGCGCACGATCAACGCGACTTTGAATTTGCCAGCAAATACGGCTTGCCGATCCCGTCCGTTTTTGTGCCTGTGGGCGAGGAAGAGCGGCCGCTGAGCGAGGCCTATGTTCCGGCGAAAACCGAGGCGGTCCGCTATATTCGCGGTTTCGCGGGCGACGCAGAGCAGACCGGCGAACAGGGCGTCGATACGGCGGTCGATTTCTGCGAAGCCAATGGCGTCGGTCAGGGCGTGACCAAGTTCCGCCTGCGTGATTGGGGCCTGTCGCGGCAACGCTATTGGGGTTGTCCGATTCCGGTGGTGCATTGCGAAGCCTGCGGCGTGGTGCCCGAGGCCAAGGAAAACCTTCCCGTCCAATTGCCCTATGACGAGGACGGCACACCGATTGATTTCTCGGTTCCCGGCAACCCGCTTGACCGCCACCCCACGTGGCGCGATTGCACCTGCCCGAACTGCGGCGCGCCCGCGACCCGCGAAACCGACACGATGGACACCTTTGTCGATAGCTCGTGGTATTATGCGCGCTTCACGGCGCCGCATGCCGAAACGCCCACCGATCTGGCCGAGGCCGGGTATTGGATGAACGTCGATCAATATATTGGCGGCATCGAACACGCGATCCTGCACCTGCTCTATTCGCGCTTCTTTGCCCGCGCGATGCATATCACCGGGCACCTGCCCGAAAAGGCCATCGAGCCGTTCAATGCGCTGTTTACCCAAGGCATGGTGACGCATGAGATTTACCAGACCCGCGATGCCGCTGGCCGCCCGGTCTATCACCTGCCCGAGGACGTGAAAGACGGCAAACTGGCCGATGGCACCGTGGTCGAGATTATCCCTTCGGCGAAAATGTCGAAGTCCAAGAAGAACGTGGTCGATCCGGCCAGCATCATTTCGGCCTATGGCGCCGATACAGCGCGCTGGTTCGTGTTGAGCGACAGCCCCCCCGAGCGTGATGTGGAATGGACCGCCGCGGGCGCCGAGGCGGCATCCAAGCACCTTGCCCGCGTCTGGCGTATCGCCACCGAGATCGCCAATACGTCCGAGGCAACCACGTCTGAGGCCGATGAGACCCTGCTGCGCGAGATGCACAAGGCCGTGGACGAGGTCACCAAGGGCGTCGAATCCTTTGGCTTCAACGCGGCTATCGCCCGGCTCTACGCCTTCACCAACACGCTGGCGCGCTCAACAGCGGGCAAGGCGGCCAAGACCCGCGCCGCCCTTACGCTGGCACAGCTTATGTCGCCGATGACGCCGCATTTGTCCGAGGACCTCTGGGCGATGCTGGGCGGTGAGGGCCTTGTCGCCACCGCGCCATGGCCGGTCGCCGATCCGGCCATGCTGGTCGATGAAAACGTCACCCTGCCGATCCAGATCAACGGCAAACGCCGCGCAGAAATCAGCGTTCCGCACGATATGGAGAAGTCAGAGGTTGAAAAAATCGCGCTGGCCCACAATGCTGTGGTCAAGGCGCTGGATGGGGCCCAGCCCAGGAAAATCATCGTCGTCCCCGGACGGATCGTGAATGTTGTCATTTAACCGCCGCCATCTGCTCTTGCTGGGGGCCGCAGCCCTTGGGGCCTGCGGGTTCACCCCGGCCTATGCACCGAATGGCGCGGGCAATGTGCTTCAGGGCCAGATCGAGATTGACGCGCCAAACACCCGCGCCGGGTATCTTCTGACCCGCGTGCTTGAGGATCGCTTTGGCCGCAGCACCGGAGCGCGCTATGGGCTGAGCCATGCCACCGGCATTCGCGAGGATTCGATTGCGATCAGCGCCAGCAACGTGGCCACACGGTTCAACCTGATCGGTTCGGTCACCTACGCGCTGCGCGATCTGGAAACCGGCGCGGTTGTGACGTCCGGCAAGGTTGACAGCTTTACCAGCTATTCCGCCTCGGGCTCGCCGGTTGCCACGCAAACCGCAAAGCGCGATGCCGAGGCCCGCCTGATGAACATCCTTGGCGAACAGATAAGCACCCGCCTTCTGGCTGCGGCGCCCGCCCTGTCGCAATGAAACTTTCGCCCCGTGATGCGTCGCGCTATTTTGCCCGGCCCGAAGCGGGGCGCACCGGCCTGTTGATCTATGGCCCGGATGCCATGCGCATTGCCCTTAAGCGGCAAGAGCTGATCGCGGCCCTGATCGGCCCCGGCGGCGAAGAAGAGATGCGCCTGACGCGGATGTCGGCCGGGGACCTGCGCAAGGACCCCGCGCTTTTGCTTGATGCGATCAAGGCGCAGGGGTTTTTTCCTGGCCCCCGCGTGGCCTTTGTCGAGGATGCGACCGAGGCGCTCTCTGCCCCGATCATGGCGGCCCTTGCCGATTGGCAGGAGGGCGATGCACAGATCATCGTCACCGCCAACCAACTCAAGGCGACCTCGAAGCTGCGCAAGGCGTTCGAGGGGCATGCGAACGCCTATGCCGTCGGGATTTACGACGACCCGCCCTCGCGCGCCGAGATCGAGGGGTCACTGGCCAAGGTCGGCCTGGGCAACATCGGGTCCGATGCGATGCCCGATCTGACGGCGCTGGCACAGGATCTCGATCCCGGCGATTTCCGCCAGACGGTGGAAAAGCTCGCGCTCTACAAGCTTGACGATGACACACCGGTGAATGCCGGGGATATCACCGCCTGCGCGCCCGCCTCGACCGAGGCCGATCTTGACGATGTGCTCAATATCGTCGCCGAAGGCCGCTCGTCCGAAATCGGCCCGGTGATGCGGCGGCTCAAGGCGCAGGGCACCCAGCCGGTATCGCTTTGCATCGGTGCCACCCGTCATTTCCGCGCACTCTATACGGCCGCCTCTGATCCCGGAGGCGCCGCACAGGGCATTGGCCGCATGCGCCCGCCGATCTTTGGCCCGCGCCGTGACCGGATGCTGCGTCAGGCGCAGGGCTGGGGCGCGCCCAAACTCGAACAGGCGCTGACGATCCTCACCGATACCGACCTGCAACTGCGCTCTGCCGGACAGCGCGCGCCGGGCATGGCCCTTGTCGAGCGCGCGCTGATCCGTCTGGCGATGCTTGCGGCGATGCGCTAGGCGCTATGGCATTGCACCTGTCCGCCCTTTGGGCGAAGCTGCGTCAATCACTCATAAACAGGGATAATTTGTATGTATGATGTTATCGGCACCCGCGCCAGCCGCGCCTTTCGCGTGCTCTGGATGCTTGAAGAGCTGGGGCAGGACTATACCCATATTCCGGCCGCGCCCCGTTCATCCGAGGCGCTTGCCGCCAACCCGTCGGGTAAAATTCCGGCGCTGCGCGACGGCGATGCGGTGCTGACTGATTCCGCCGCGATCATGACCTTTCTGGCCGACAAGCATCACGCGCTGACCAATGCCCCCGGCACCATCGCGCGGGCGCGTCAGGACGCCTTTACACATCAGATTCTCGATGACATCGACGGTGTTCTCTGTGCCGCCGCCCGCCACAGCTTTGTCCTACCCGAAGAACAGCGCGTGCCTGCGGTCAAGGACTCGCTCAAATGGGAATATGCCCGTAATATCGCCCGCATCTCAGACGCGCTTGAGGGGCAATATCTGATGGGCGACGAGATGACCGTTCCCGACATGCTTCTGACCCATTGCATGGGCTGGGCCCAAAAGGCCGGTTTCCCGGATGCGGGTGATAAGCTGAACGCCTATGCGGCGGGCATCATGGCGCGCCCGGCGTTTCAAAAGGCGGCGGCACTGCCCTGATACGCTGCGGCGTGGCGTCCGGCCCAGCGTCCGGTTGCAAGGCAGGCGGTCAACAGATACCCGCCTGTCGGCGCCTCCCAGTCAAGCATCTCTCCGGCGGCAAAAACGCCGGGGCGGTCGCGGATCATCAACCCCGCGTCCAGCGCCTCAAAGCGCAGACCCCCCGCGGTCGAGATTGCCTCGTCCATCGGTCGCATACCGGCCAGAACTATGGGGAGCGCTTTCAAAAGCTTTGCCGGATCATCCGGAAGGGGGCGGCCAAATTCCATCAGCAGCGCCTGTTTCACCGGATCAAGACCAAGCGTCTTGCGCAGCCGGTTTTGCAGGCTGTCGCGGCCTCGGGCCTTGTCCAGCTTTTGCCTGATCTGCACCTCTGTCATATCCGGCAGAAGGTCAAGCACCAGCGGCGCGCCGGCCCGTAGCGCGGCACTGACCTCGTAAATCCCGCCACCTTCCATCCCGCTTGCAGAGATCACGAATTCCCCGCGCGAGCGATGCTGAGAGGCGGCAAGCGTGACACCTTTCACGGGCTGTCCGAAGTGGCGGGTCATGTGATCCGACCAATTGACCAGAACACCCATGTTGGCGGGCTTGAACGGGCTAAGGGCATCGGGGTCAAGGTATCCGGCCCAAACCCCGTCCGATCCAAGGCGCGCCCAGCTTGCACCGCCACAGGCCAGAACGGTGACATTCGGGGTAAGGCGCTGCACACCCTCGGGTGTGTCAAAAATGGTGTCCCCGTCCCAGCCCCGCCAGGTCCAGCGGGTGCGGATATCTACCCCGGCGCCGCGCAGCCCTGCGAGCCAGGCACGCAACAATGGCGAGGCCTTCATCGCGCGCGGAAACACGCGCCCTGTACTGCCAGTAAAAAGATCCTGCCCCAACCCGCGGGCCCAGTTCATTACGGCGTCAGGGCCAAACTCGGTCAGCATCGGGCAAAGAGAAGCGGCGGCATCGCCATAGGCGGCGAGAAAGTCGCCAAACTCTTCGGCCTTGGTCAGGTTCAGCCCGGATTTTCCCGCCATCAGGAACTTGCGCCCCACCGACGGCTTGGCCTCGGTCACGACAACGCTCAATCCGGCCTGCGCCAATTCCTGTGCCGCCATCAGCCCCGCAGGCCCGGCCCCGATGACAAGCGCCTGTGTCATGTGACCGGGTTCAGCCCTTTGTGATGCACAACGCGTTGCGGATAGGGGATTTCGATGTCGTTTTCCTTAAGCACGTTCCAGATGGCGAAAAGCACGTCAGAGCGGTACTTCCGGGTCAGATCCTCGATCCCTTCGACCCAGTATTCCACGGTAAAGTCGATACCGCTGTCGGCAAAGCCCTTGAGTTCGCATTCGGGGCCTTCGGGTGCTTGCAGGATAAAGGGCAGCTTGCGCACGGCGGCCTCGATCATCTCGGGGATCAGGTTGATATCGGTCTCATAGCTCACCGAAAAGGCGGCCTCATAGCGATGGCGCGTACCGGCATCGGAATAATTGACCACCCGGCTGGTGATGAAATCCTCGTTCGGCACCACGATCCAGCGCCCGTCGATGGTTTCAAGGATGGCGGCGCGGGCGGTCATCTTGAAGATCGTGCCTTCTTCGCCATTGTCCAGCACGACGTAATCACCGACCGTGGTCTGGCCCTCCAGCAACAGGATGATGCCGGAAACGAAGTTCGCCGCGATCTGTTGCAGGCCAAGCCCGATGCCGACACCAAGCGCACCGCCCAGAACGGCGATGGCCGTCAGGTCGATCCCCATGATCGACATCAGCAACAGGAAGGCGACGCCGAAAATCACGATCTGGCTGGCCTTCATCGCCAGTTCGCGCGTGGCGGGGCGCAACTCGTCCTGGCGCTTGATATAGTCTTCGGACTGGCTGTGTGACCAGCGGCCCAGCCAGAACAGCAAGGCGCCCGAAACGGCACCGCGGATCAGGGCGAGCGCGGAAAAGCTTATATTGCCAAGGTTGACCGAAATCTCTGCCAGTTTGGCATTGGCAACCCCGAGAAGCCCGAAGAGATAAAGAAAGGCCGCCGGCATCAGGATAAATCGCCCCAGTATGCGCAGGAACGGGTCCGTCAGGATATCGCGCACGAACAGGCGTGCCGCCAGAAACAGGAACAGCCGCTTGCCAAAGGCGATTACCTCGCCCGAGCCAAAGATCGAGCGGGTCACGCTCTCGCCGATGCCGGTGAGGCCATAGGCCAGAAGCGGCATCAGAAGCGGAACGAAGGTCAGGACAAAGCGCCGGGCCGACGCGATGATGTGCTCCTGTCCGGCGGACGGGGTCAAAAGCCGGGTCAGGGCAGGACTCAGGCGTCGGCTGATCAGGACAGCCAGAAGAAAGGCGGCCACGAGAAGCGCGAACTGTGACCATGCGGCGGGGCTCAGCAGCCAGCCCTGGGCCAGTTCCCACCCCTTGAGGGCATAGCCCATGGCCTCGTCGATAATTTCCGGTTGCCCGTCCATCACATGATCCCTTGCCTTTTGACCCTCACGCGCCATCCTCTTGCCCGCAGCGGATGAAAGGATCAAGTCATAGCGTCAGAATTACCGGTCTGCCCGCTTTGCGGCCGCGTGATCCCGAAGGAGGCGCGTCAAAGTCTGCACCACCTTGTGCCGAAGCTAAAGGGCGGCAAAGGGGGCGAGACCGTTTTATTGCACCAGATCTGTCACAATGAAATTCACGCGACACTGACCGAGGCCGAACTCGCGCGCGCGTTCAATACGTCCGAGGCGTTGCGCCGCCACCCGAGACTGGCAAAATTCATTGCCTGGGTGGCGAAGCGTCCGCCGGGCTTTCACTCGAAAACGCCCGGAAGACGGCGCAAGCGCTGACCACGCCGGGCCCGGAAAATCAGACTGATTTTCTGATCCATTTTCTTCCCAGGAAAATGGGCGACGGCCCGCGGTGTCATCCTGTGCCAGTGCACAACCGCTTGATCGCCTCCGCGTGATCGGGGCTCGCGGTCAGCACATCTGCGGCCAGACGCTCTGTGGTTTCCTGAAGGGCGTCGCTGGCCACGACGCGATCAAACAACCCCCAGTCAAGTGCCTCGTCTGTCCTTATTTTGGCCCCCGCCAGCAGGATCATCCGCGCCCGCGCAGGGCCGATCAGGGCCGCAAGGCGCGCCGGATCGCTTGGCTGCGGCAAAAATCCAAGCTTCATCACCGGGTAAAACGCGCCCGCGCCCTCGACCGCAATACGTATGTCACAGGCCAGAACCATCCCCAGGGCACCCCCCGCAACCGTGCCGTTGAGCGCAGCGATACTTAGACCGGGCAGGCGGGCAATGGCGCCGGAAAGGCGTTCCCATTGCGGGCTGGTGGCCAGGCCTGCGCGCGCGGCGGCAAGATCGGCACCTGCGGAAAACACCTTGCCTGCACCCGTCTGCACAAAAACCCGCGCCTCCTGAGCCGCTTCGGCGATATCGGCCAGTTCGGCCAGCATCGGCTCGGTCAGGGCATTGGCCTTGTCCGGCCGGTTTAGCGTTGCGGTCCAAAGGCCGCCCGTTCGTGTCAGGGTGACCAAGCCAGAGCCGCTCATGTCAGGCCCACGCGCTTGCGGATATCCTCGTCGCGCAAAGAGACTTCCTGGCCGATGAAGTCGTCAGCGGCCGCCGTGCACATCCACAAAAGGGCGCGTGCGGGCCAGTCCGGGGGGATGTGATCGGACCAATCAAGCTGGCTGACCGAATTGACGCCGCTTTTCTTGATCTCGCGCTGCATGTCGGTGGCCACCGTGCCCGGTGACAGGCCCATCACCCGGATGCCATGATCGCGGCTTTCAAGATCGGCGCTTCGGGTCAGCATGGCCGCTCCTGCCTTGGAGGCGCAATAGGCACTCCACCCTTCAAGCGCATTATGGGCGGCGCCGGAACTTACGGTGATGATTGTGCCATGACCTTGTTCAATCATGCCGGGTAAGGCGGCACGCATGCCGTTGAAAACCCCCTTGAGGTTCACATCAATGGCATGGCCCCAGCTTTCGGGGTCGGCATCGCGGAGACTGACGATCGGGTCGATCACCCCGGCGTTGCCGATCAGCACGTCCAGCCGCCCAAAGGCCGTGTGACAGGCCGCGACCGCCGCCTCGACCTCCCAATAGCGGCTGACATCGCAAGGGATGGCGATGGCGCTTTCGCCGATTTCACCGGCAAGTTCCGCCACCGCATCGCCATTGCGCGCGGCAAGCGCCACATTGGCCCCGGCGGCGGCGAAAACCCGCGCAGCGGCGGCGCCAATTCCCTTGCTGGCGCCGGTGATCAGAACACATTTGCCCTGCATGGTCATGGTATCCCTTTCTTTATCTGTGCGTAACCTAATCCGCGCCTGCCCCGAGTTCCAGCCAGATCGCCACTTGACCCGGCCTGTCCGACAGTTGAAGCTATGCGCGAAATTGCTTTTGAAAGGTCTTGTCATGGCAGTCATCCGACCCCTTGTCGTCTCTGCGACGCTTGTTTCCGCAGCGTTCAGCGGCACGGCGGCGCTGGCCGATGTCACGGCCGATCAGGTCTGGCAGGACTGGAAGGCGTATCTCGGGACTTTTGGATATGAGGTCGCCGGTGACGAGCAGAAAGCGGGCGACACGCTTGCGATAAGCAATATCGCCATGTCCGTGACGGCGCCCGATATGCCGAGCCTTGTCACGCTGCGCATGAGCAGGATGGAACTGATCGAGAATGCCGATGGCACGGTGTCTGTCATCCTTCCGGCCACCACCCCGATCGCCATGGTCAGCGATGTCGAGCCGGGCAAGACCACGACAGCCACGATGGAGCTTGCGCAGCGCGCTTTGAAAATGACCGTGTCTGGCACGCCGGAGGCCATGCAATACGCTTATGATGCCGATGAGGTGTCTTTGGAACTGACCGGTCTGGACATTGACGGCGATGCGGTCGAGATCGGCGAGGCCCGCATTGCCTTTGCCAATATGCGAGGCACCAGCGAGAGCATCCGGAATGCCGACCTTCGCGATATTCGCCAGCAGATGGCGGCGGGCCCTGTCACCTACGGTCTGGATTTCACCGACCCCGACGCGGGCGGGCATCTTTCCCTGACCGGCTCTTTGGCCAGTGCAGGCTTTGACGGGACCGTCAGCCTGCCATCCGGGATCGACAACACCGATATGGTCGCCAGCCTTGACGCCGGGTTTCGCTTTGACAGTGCCATGACCTACGAAAACGCCAGTGTCGCCTATGCTCTTGAAGACAGTGGCGACACGATCGAGGGCACAAGCGCCTCTGCGGGCGGCAGTCTCAGGTCTGTCTTCGGTCCCGAGGGTCTTGGCTATCAGGCCAAGGGGCGCGATCTGGACATCACCGTGACCAGCAGCGACCTGCCATTCCCGGTGACCTTTGGCATGGCGCGCAGCGGCTTTGACATGAAAATGCCGGTGGCTCAGGGCGAAGAGGCCCAGGATTTTGCCCTGGCCGTGGAACTGGGTGATTTCACCCTGTCTGAAGTGATCTGGTCGCTGTTTGATCCGGCGGGCCAGTTGCCCCGCGATCCGGCGACGCTCGCGTTTGACCTGACCGGCAAGGGGCGGCTTTTCGTCGATCTTCTGGATCCCGGCCAGATGGAGAACCTGGCCGACAGTGGCGACGCCCCCGGCGAGCTTCAGTCGCTCGATCTCAACAG
>NZ_CAJXIP010000118.1 GCF_913054395.1 uncultured Roseovarius sp. | reverse complement strand
CGCCCTGGGCGATGCCGAAGGTAAAGACGCAGGCCTCAAAAGCATTCGGCACGCCGGGCATCGGGCCAATCAGCGGCAGACCATCGGGCGCATAGGGGATCGGGCCGTTGATCACCTTGTTGACACCGCCGGTGCCCAGCAGGGGCACACGCGCCATTGCATCCTCGATATACCATTCGAGCCGCTCAAGATCATCGGGATATAGCTGAAAGCTGAAATCCTCGGGCATCGGATCATTTGGCTGTACCCAATGCGCCTTGCAGTTGCGCTCGTACGGGCCAAGGTTCAGGCCGTATTTCTCCTGGCGCAGGTAGTAAGAGCTATCGACGTCGCGCAACAGCGGCAGCTTATGCCCCTGCTCCCGGCTCCAGGCCTCGAGTTCGGGGATTTCATCGGTCAGCATGTATTGATGGCTCATGACCATCATCGGCACGGTGCGCCCGCCATAGGGCTTGAACCACTCACCAACGCGCTGCGCATAGTACCCGGCCGCATTGACCACGTATTCGCAGCGGATTTCGCCCTTTTCGGTCTCGACCACCCATTCGCCACTCTCGCGCCGCACCCCCGTAGCCGGCGTAAAGCGCAGGATCTGCGCGCCCATGTCACGCGCCCCCTTGGCCAGTGCCTGCGTCAGTTGCGCGGGGTCGATATCGCCATCGTTCGGGTCATACAGGGCGCCCTGCAAATCATGGGTCTCGATAAAGGGATAGCGCGCCTTGATCTCGTCGGCCGCCATGATTTCAAGGTCCATGCCCTGATAAAGACCCATGCCCTTGGCGCGTTCGAATTCCTGCATCCGCTCCCTTGAATGGCCAAGGCGGATCGACCCGGTCTGATGGTAATTCATCGGATAGTCGACCTCTGCGCCAAGGCGCACATAAAGCTCGGTCGAATAGCGCTGCATGTTCATCACCGACCAGCTTGTGGAAAAGGTCGGCACATTGCCCGCCGCATGCCAGGTGCTGCCGGCCGTCAGCTCGTTCTTTTCCAACAGAACGCAATCGGTCCAGCCAGCCTTTGCCAGATGATAGAGCCCCGAGGTGCCCACCGCACCGCCGCCAATGATGACGACCCGTGCCGTCGCCGGAAAATCCGCCATTTGCCTCACTCCCTCTTAGTCCTTTTGCGGCACGCCGTCCGCGATGTCGTAATAATCGCCCCTGTCGGCGACGAAGATGTGCTTTTCGAGCCTGATCCCGGTGGGGCCGTCCAGCGCACCAAGAGCAAAACTGATGGTGTCTTCGTCATGTGCCTTCCAGAACAGGAACGATCCGCAGTCGGGGCAAAAGCCGCGTTTGGCGGTCTTGCTGGCCTCGCACCATTTGACCGGGCCGGTGATCTCAACCTCGGTCTCGGGTGCATAGGCCGAGGCCCAGAGATGCCCCGATTGCTTGCGGCATTGCCCGCAGTGACAGACAGAAGCGCCTTTTGGCTCGGCAGTGACGGAAAAGCTCACAGCCCCGCACAGGCATGATCCTTGATGCATCTACCCTCTCCCCGGTGTGGCGGCACTTCCAAGAAGGACGCCGTAGATGATGAAACAGGCCGCAAGCGCGCGCCGCAGCCAGACGTTGAACACGGCGCCAAGCGCGGCCCGGCCGATCCCGGCGCCAAGGGCGGTGTAGGTGACATAACTCAGGCAGGTCAGCGTCAGAGCGGTTGGAAAGATCACCCACATCTGGCTTGCAATCGGCACATCGGTCTGGACGAACTGACTAAAGGCGGCAAGATATCCGGCAACCGATTTGGGGTTGATCGTGGCAATCGCGAAGGCGCGCCAATAGACCGACCCACCGGGGCGCTCATCGGTCCTGACAGGCCGGCCCGCCATGATCCAGCCGCGCAACCCGAGATAGACAAGCACCCCCGCCCCCGCCAGTTTGGCCAGGTGAAATGCCTCGGGCGAGGCCACGATAAGCGCCGTGATCCCCGCCGCCGAGAGCGACAGGAACAACACCGCCTGCGTCAGGATCGCCAGCACCCCCCAAAGGCTCTGGCGAAACCCGATGGTCATGCCGTTGGTAATGCAGTTCACCGCATTCGGCCCCGGCGTGGTGACGAAAACCACCCAGAACAGCGCAAAAACGGTCCAGCTTTCCCAGTTCACCCCAGCCCCCTCAATACACCGGCGGGGCGATGACCCAGATCGCCACAACCGGTTCATCATATGGATTGGCCCAGGCATAGGACTCGCCGCGAAACCGGAAACTGTCACCGGGGCCAACGGTGAACCGCCGCTCGGCGATCTCAAGCTCAAGCCGCCCCGAAATAATATAGCCCACCTCCTGCGTCGGGCGCTGCGCCGGGGTCTGCATCTTCGAGTGTGGCCTGAACGTCGAGTGAATCACCTCGAAATCATCGGTCAGGTCGGGCGACAAAAGCTCTTCGATCAACCCCTCTTCGCCCGATCCCATCGGGCGCCGCGCCCCCGCGCGCACCACATATCCCTGTTCTTCGACCGGCGCGCTCGCATGACCAAAGAGTAGCGACATCGGCACGCCAAGCGCCTCTGCTATCTGGCGCAGGTCGCTGATCGAGGGCTCTGAAAGGTCGCGCTCCACCTGGCTGAGCCAGCCGACCGAACGGCCCAGCATCTCGGCCAGGTCGTTGGCGCTGACCTGCTGGTTGGCCGTCAGCATCGACACGATCCGCTGGTGGCGCTCCTTTGCCCACATCACTCAGCCCCCTTCGCCATGGTGCGCCGTCCCATCAGCGCCAGCGTGGCCTTCATAGAGAGTACCGCCGCGCAGACAACCGCCATGACGCAGGTGGAAAACGCCGCCGCCTGCGAGGTCAGCCCGGCATCGTCCAGCCGCATGATGGTCACGGCGGCGACACTCAGGTCCGGTGTGGTCAGGAACACCACCGCCGACAGAGTCACCATGGACCGCATGAAGAGGAAGAAGAAGACCGATACCAGCATCGGCGCGATGAATGGCGCGACGATGTCCCGCGCGGTGCGGCCAAGTCCGGCGCCAAGGCTTCCGGCGGCCTCTTCCAGCGCCTCGGGCAGTTGCCGAAAGCCGGTCATCACCGTCAGGAAAGCCTGCGTATGGTAGTGGTAGAAGTTGACGATGGCGATCAGCGCGGCAGTTCCGTAAAGCAGGTACAGCGGCGTTGCCGTGGAATTGAATGTCAGGATATAGGCCAGTCCAAGCACCATGCCCGGCACGGCGGCGGGCATCGCGGCAAGGATCTGGATCGGCTGCGCGATGGCCTGGGGAAGGCGGCGCAGCCCCAGCCCCAACAGGAACACCGCCACTGTCCCGCCCGCCGCCGCCGCCAGCGAAATGACGATCGTCATCCACAGCGACGAATACCCGCCCGCCAGGGTGATGTCGTAATGCTTGGGGGAGAGGGTCATGTTATAGGGCCACAGCGTGACAAAGCTGGCGTAGACCACGATCCCGATCACCGAGAGGATGCCCGCGCAGATCAACAGCGACAGGGCCGCCATGCTCAGGTCGCGCAGCGCTGCAAACTCTGGACGGTAGGCCACCTGTCCGGTGGTCTGGCCCGCCTGCTGGCGCTTCATGGCCTGCCGTTCGATGCTGTAGGAAATGACGGTGGGCAGCAGCAGCATGATGCCGACCACGGCACCCATGTTGAAGTTTCGCTGGCCGACGACCTGGCTGTAGATCTCTGTCGCCAGCACCGAATAATCGCCTCCGATCACCGCCGCGTTGCCGAAATCGGTGATGGTGATGGTAAAGCACACGAAGGCCGCATTCAGGATGCCGAAGCGCGCGGCGGGAATGGTCAGGTCCCGGAACTGCCGCCAGGGCGGCGCGCCCATCACCTCGGCGGCCTCGTAGGTGCGCGCGTCCAGCAGGATCAGCGCCGCGCCGATGATCATCACGGCCTGTGGAAGAGCATAGAGCGTGTTGGCAATCAGCAGGCCCCAGAAGCCGTAGATCTCTATCTCGATCCCAAGCGCGCGGCTGATGATGCCGTTGCGCCCCAAGAGGAAGATCAGCCCGAGCGCCTGCACCAGTGACGGCGCCAGCAGCGGCAACACGATCACGCTTCGGATCAGCCACTTGCCGGGGAAGGCACAGCGATACAGGCCATGCGCGATGATGAAGCCGAGAAAAACGCTTAGTGCCGTGGTCGCCCCCCCCATGACCAGCGAATGACGCGTGGCCCGCCAGAAACCGGATGACCCGAGCACTTCGGCATAGTTTCCAAGCCCATAGCTTCCGTCTACCGTGATGGAGCGCAGGAACACGATCGCCATCGGGTAGGCGAAGAACAGGATCAGCCCGATCAGCGGCAGCCCGACACAGGCGAGCGTCAAGAGGCGGTCCGCGTCGAACCGGCGGCGGGCCGGGTGGCGTGTTGTGTGCCCTGCGACACTCATGCCGGGGCTGTCTCGGGCCGCGCTGCGTCGTCGATGACCCAGGTGCAGGCCTGCGGCTCGATGCTCAGGTTTACGCGGTCGCCTGCGCGGCAGGCATTCCCGCCGTGCGTTTCGACCAGCAGAGGCCCGGCCGGGCTGTCCACTTCCAGCCGCCGCAGGTTGCCCAGAAAGCTGATGCTGCGCACGGTGGCCGTGCCGTCTTTGGCCGGGGTCACGCCGATCTGTTCGGGCCGGATGCAGGCGAGGTATGGCTCATCAGAAGAGGGCCGGGTCGTCAGCAGGTCGGGAAAGTGCCGCTCGATCTCGCTGGCCGGGAGCAGATTGCTGATCCCCATGAATTCCGCGACGAAGCGCGTGGCGGGGCGATGATAGAGGTCCTCTGGCGTGCCGGCTTGTACAACGACGCCGTGGTTCATGCAGATGATCTTGTCTGCAAGTGCCAGCGCCTCTTCCTGATCGTGTGTCACCATCAGCGTCGGGATCCCAAGCGAGCGCTGCACCTGCCGGATCTCGTCGCGCAGGGTGGCGCGGACCTTGGCATCCAGGGCCGAAAGCGGTTCATCCAGCAGCAAAACCCGAGGGTCGACGGCAATCGCCCGCGCCAGTGCGATCCTCTGCTGTTGTCCGCCGGACAGCTGACCGGGCAGATTGTCGGCCACCTGCGGCAGTTTCACCAGCGCCAGCAGTTCCTTCACCCGCGTTGCGACTTCATCTTTCGGCGCGCCGCGTATCTTCAGCCCGTAGCCGATGTTCTCGGCCACTGTCATGTTCGGAAACAGCGAATAAGACTGGAACACGATACCAAAGCCGCGCTTGCGCGTCGGCAAGTCAGACAGTGTCGCCCCCTCAAGCGTGATTTCTCCGCCGTCCAGATCGGTCAGCCCGGCGATCAGCCGAAGCAGCGTCGTCTTTCCGCATCCTGACGGGCCGAGCAGGCAAACGAATTCGCCCTTCTCGATTTCGATCGACACGCGATCGAGCGCGGTAAAGGTCCCGTAGGTTTTGGTGGCGTCCCGGACGGTCAGATACATGGGGGTCTTGCTTTCCTTGGCGCTTGCACGGCCGGCGGACGGCTCGCGAAGTATCGGGGCGACCGGGGCCGCCCCGCATTCCGGCTCAGCGGCCGAACTTTTCTTTCCACTGTGCCTTCACGGCGGTCTGATCGGTCGCGGCCCTGACGAAATCCACCTTCGCCAGAACTGTCGAGATGTCGGCGGGCAGGCCTGCTGCTTCTGCGGCCTTGGAGGCATCGACCCCCGGCACCGTGATCAGGGCCTTGTAGGTCTGGTAGAGGCCGATTGCTTCATCCGACATCGTCCAGTCAAGGAAGGCCTTTGCCGCCTCTTTGTTGTCCGAGCTTGCCATCAGGCCGGAGGCCTCCAGTTCATAGCCCACGCCGCCTTCGGGAAAGACCATTGCCAGCGGATAGCCTTCCTCGATCGACTGCATCGCGGTGAAGGCCAGCGATATCCCGACGGTGTATTCACCCACGCGAGCCGACTTGCACGGCTTGGAACCGGACGACGTGTATTGCGCCATATTTGGATCGACGGCTTCGAGTTGCGCCCAGCCGGCCTCTGTGCCCATGCTTTGCAGCACGGCGTTCACATGCAGATAGCCGGTGCCGGACGAGTTCGGATCGGGCATCAATATCTCGTCCTTGAAGGCCGGATTTTCCAGGTCGGCCCAGCTCGTCGGCATCGGCAGGCCCTTTTCCTCCAGCCGCGCGGTGTTCACACAGAAGGCGCCCATGTAACCGATAGGCGCGAACCACTTGCCATCTGCGCCCCGGAACGTGTCGGGCAGAACGTCGACGCCCTTGGCCGAGTAGGGCTCTAGCATCTCGAGGATCTGCGGGTCCATCATTGCACTGACGGCCCAGCCCCAGATCACGTCGGCTTGCGGGTTGCCGGCCTCGGCCAGCAGCCGCGCGCCAAGCTTGCCCGTGGACAGGCGCAGCACGTTGATCTCGGTGTCAGGCATCGCCGCCTGCGCGGCCTCGACGTAGGCCGCAATCTCTTCTTCTTCCAGCGCGGTGTATACCGTCAGTTCATCGGCAAGCGCCGGTGCCGCGAGGCCGAGGGTTGCCATCGACAGCGCGGTCGTCTGAATCCAGGTTTTCATCGTCATCTCCTTGTTGGTCTACATCTGTTGGCCCGGACCTGTATCCGGAAAGCTGCGGGCCCTTGATAGACCCGTTCTGGTTGCCCTGACCGATTTTCGAGTCTGGGGTTATTTGTGTAGTCTTGCGCTTTTGTGGCATTTGTCTACAATTAATTTTCAAAGCGGATGTTCACAGCCCGCCGGATCCCGCATTTGAGGAAATTCTATGCAGACTTTCACGACCCTCCCCGAAACGGACCGGCACGCACAGTTCGCGGACACTCTGGCCGATACGACAGATGCGATGGCAATGACCTATTTCCGCAAACCTCTGGACATCGAATCCAAGGCTGACGCCTCTCCTGTCACGCAGGCCGACCGTGCCATCGAAGCGGAGATGCGGCGCCAGATTACGCTGGCTTTTCCGTCGCACGGCATTCTCGGCGAGGAACAGGAGGGTGCGCGGCTGGAGGCCTCGCACATCTGGGTCATTGATCCGATCGACGGCACCAAAAGCTTTCTGTCCGGCATGCCCACCTTCGGCACGCTGATCGCCTGTTTGTCCGATGGCACGCCTGACCTCGGGGTGATCTCGATCCCGCCCACCAGGGAGCGCTGGACCGGTCAGCGCGGCAAGCCCTCGCTGCTGAACGGCACCCCTTGCCGGACCAGCGGGAAGGAGCATCTTGCCGATGCAATCCTCTATACGACCAGCCCCGACAGCTTTGATCCTGCGGGGCTGGCGCAATATGAAACGCTCTCGGAAAAGGTCGCCATGCGGCGTTTTGGCGGCGACTGCTATGCCTATGGTTTGCTGGCCTCCGGTCATGTCGACCTGTTGTTCGAGATGAACCTGCACCCCTACGATTACATGGCTCTCGTCCCGGTGATCGAAGGGGCGGGCGGTGTCATCACCGACTGGGCGGGCCAGCCATTGACGCTGACGTCCGATGGTAACGTCATCGCCGCAGCCAGCGCCGCCCTGCACGCAGAGGCGCTGGCCGCACTGGCAGCAGACTGAGGCGCGCATTTTGGACGCAAGGCGCGCGCGCTCAAAGGCGGAGGCGGGAATAGCGCTGGTTCAGCTCGTCGACACTGAAGGACCCAAGCAAAGCTTCTTCTGAGTAGCCGAGACGTTGGGCAAGGTTCAGCACCGCATGAACCAGTTGCGGATCCGGTTCGCTGATTTTGAACGGCAGCTTCTTCTGGACCCTATCCACGGGCGCGGAAACCAGATCGAGTTCTGCTTTTCCCAAGAGCCCGCCAAGCAATGCCGGAAGCGCGGGTTCGCTGGCCTTGTACAGGTCTTCGAAGTGGAACAGGCCCAGAAACCCATCCCGACCATGCTGTTCCAGCATGAATTGGTTCAACTCCAGCCAGTGAAACAGGTTCCGTTCAAAAGGACTGAATTCGGAACCGTTTGCCGCAATATCCGCATGGTAAACAGTCGCATCACTTACATCGATCATGGCGATGCGTTGAAATCGGTTTCCCCGCCGAATCCCATCAGCAAAAAGACCGTGGGTGGTGAGCGACGCCGCCACTTCAAAAGGGTTGCGCACCAGGTGGGCGAATTTGAAGTCGCTTCCAAAACGATCGGCGATGTAGGGCAGCCAGGCATAGGCTGGCCAGCCGACCTCCAGATAGGGGGTGCCGCTTGCCAAAGCATCCTCGATCTCGATGAACTTTCGTTGCAAGGGGATATTTCCGCCCAGAGCAGCAGCGAATTTTCTTGGTCGCCGAAAAACCCTTCTGGAGAAATAATTTGGGCCAAGTCCCTCATGTTGGACGATCGCGTCGGGATGAGCATTGGCGGCAATGGCCGCGATGTTCTGCGTCGATGTTCGCCCGGTGGACAAAATGAAACTTACATTCGCCAATTTAGTCCAGCCATGGTCATGAGTTGCAGGCAACTCTTGTTCAATGAAGGCGAGAATGCAGCAGCGCGCATTGCTTTTCAAGCGCATAGGACAGGTGCAGGCGTTGCCGGTGTCCTAAGGCCGGTTTTGCAAAGCAAGGATCACGTGCGCTCATTTGCCAACCAAGCCTTCAATGGCGAATATGTTGCCGATGCGATCGTCGAAGCGGTTGACCCGATGGCACGGGCACCGTCTATTGCGACGAGGCGGTCTGGAAGTGAACAAAAGAGCAAATGGGCAAGAGCAACGCTACCCTTTTCGTTATTCGGGCGCAGAGATTTGATGCATTGGCGCGTATCCTGGCCGAACGCCTCAGTGGCGCCGGAGAAGCGGTTGCAGTGGTTGTTGATGAACGGCGCGGGCTGTCTGATTGTGCCCCATATCGCAAGATATCGCTTGGCGAAGCGGCGCTGGCTGATATTGGCCTGACGGGTTTGCCGGATGATTGGGGATGGTTTTGCGGAGATCTCTGTTATTATCTGGCGGCGGACAGATTTCCGGACTTTGCCAGATATTGCCTCATCGAATCTGACGTGTACCTGCCCATCAATGGGGTCGACCCCTTTGTTGCGGCGATGAACGGCCATCCCTCCGAGGCAATCGCAGCGCAACTGGGGCCGACGGACAGGCCGAGGGAATTTTTCCGCGACTTGACCAAACTGGGCCTTGATCCTGCTTGGGGATGCATTTTTCCGGTTTGCCGCATTTCCGCAAATGTCCTCTTGGCCATGAAGGATTTGCGCCGCGAGACCTTGGAAAAACTTCCGAACGCACGGTTGAATGACGAGGCTATGCTTGCGGGCGCAATTCAGCGCGGAGGCTTTACGTTTGCCTCACTCGAGAGTGTGTTGCCCCATCAGGTTGACCGAAGCAGTTTTGAACCCACCCCGCCGCATCTCTATGAGGCGATAGCGGCAAATGCCGCAGAGGTCCGGTTGTTCCATCCGGTCGTTACATTTGACACCGCCATGGAACGGATTGCCACGGGCGCAAAAAACTACTCGTTACGCAGGCTGAGAAATGTACTGGACGCCGCCCCTGATCCGATGAAGCAAAGATTGACCGAAGCGGTCCGCCAGAGCAGAAAAGCCGGCAAAGGCGCAAAAAAGGAAACACTTTCAATGAATGCGCTTTTCACCGCGTTGAACATCGGCTCTCCTGTCCGTATTCTTGATGTTGGGGCTAACCCGTTGATAGAAGGCGAGGTTTCTTACCAAAGGTTGCTGGATCAAGGCCATGCCGAGGTCGTGGGATTCGAGCCGCAGCAAGAGGCGCTGGCGGCGTTGAATGCGCGGAAGTCTGAAAGAGAGCACTACCTGCCATTTGCGCTTGGCGACGGGGCAGAGCACGTGTTCCATTCATTCAGGTCCCCCGGTTTCAATTCACTTTATGCCGGCGACCCTGCAAGTGCCGCGTACCTCGGTTTTGGGCGTTCCATGGCCGAGGTTGGTTCTGAAATGATGAAAACAGACAGGCTTGATGACCTGGAGGCGGTGCCGCAAGTGGATTTTCTGAAGATCGACGTGCAGGGGAGTGAAACGACAATTCTAGAGAATGGCCGGTCCAAGCTGTCTGAGGCATCGGTCGTGCAGACCGAAGTGCGGATGTTTCCGATTTACAAGGACGAACCGCGTTATGGCGACCTGCAAGCGGAACTGGCCCGGCAAGGCTTTGAATTTCTGCGCTTCGTCAGTCTGAAGCATGCCTGTTTGGCCCGAAGTTTCCAGAAGCGATTGAAAAGACACAGTTTTGCGCAAGCGATTGATGGCGACGCATTTTTGGTTAATGCCTTTGTCGGTGTACCCAATACCAGCTTGAGTGAAAACGGCCAGTGG
>NZ_CAJXIP010000117.1 GCF_913054395.1 uncultured Roseovarius sp. | reverse complement strand
CGGCGTGAGAACCAGAGACGCGCCGCGCGTCACCCCCGACAAGGCAGATCCGATGCGATCGAGTATCCCGCCGACATCCTTTGAATTGCTGCTGACGGTATCGTCGATCATCTTGCGGTCTGTTGCCTCAAGATCGCCCACCTCAAGCAGGCCATCGACGAACATGCGCAAACCTTCCTGGGTCGGCACGCGCCCGGCGCTGATGTGCGGGCTATCCAACAGGCCGAGATATTCCAGGTCCTGCATCACGTTGCGGATCGTCGCCGCGCTTACCTTTTCGCTAAAGTCACGCGTCAGGGTGCGCGACCCCACAGGATCACCATTGGCAAGATAGCTTTCGACCACGCGGCGAAATACTTCGCGCGAGCGGTCGTTCATCTGGTCAAGGGCCTGCCTGTGGTTATTCATCTAATTGGGTTTCCTCATAGGTCTGCCATTAAAGACGGGTTGCGCCAAAGGTCAATCGGGGTTGCCATTGCAGGCGCTTCACCTGTATCCCCCGCCCAACAGCGAAAGGGAATTGTGATGCGACCGTCGGGTAGAGATTTAAGCGAAATGCGGCCAGTTTCAATGGAGACCGGGATTCTGAAACATGCCGAGGGCTCTTGCCTGATCAAAATTGGCGATACGCATGTTTTGTGTACCGCCACGATCGAAGACCGCGTGCCGCCCTTTATCAAGGGCAGCGGCCTTGGCTGGGTCACCGCAGAATACGGCATGCTTCCGCGTTCGACCAATAGCCGGATGCGCCGTGAGGCAGCAGCAGGCAAGCAAGGCGGCCGTACCGTTGAAATCCAGCGCCTGATTGGCCGCTCTTTGCGCGCCGGTGTGGATCGTGTCGCCCTTGGCGAGCGCCAGATCACCGTTGATTGCGATGTCATCCAGGCCGATGGCGGCACGCGCTGTGCATCCATCACCGGCGGTTGGGTTGCGCTTCGTCTTGCGGTTCAAAAGCTGATGAAGGCCGGTGACGTCGTCAGCGATCCGCTTGTTGATCCGGTTGCTGCGGTGTCCTGCGGGATCTACGCGGGCCAGCCGGTGCTTGACCTGGATTATCCCGAAGACAGCGATGCCGGCGTTGACGGCAATTTCATCATGACCGGCTCGAAAAGGCTGATCGAGGTTCAGATGAGCGCCGAAGGTTCGACCTATAGCCGTGACCAGATGAACACCCTGCTCGATCTCGCGGAAAAGGGCGTTGACGAACTTGTCGCCAAACAGCTTGAGGCAACCGGTGCGTAAGTTCAGCGGCGAAACACTGTTGGTGGCCACGCATAACGCGGGTAAACTCGAAGAAATCGCCAATTTGCTTGCCCCTTACGGCGTCCGCGTTGTGGGCGCCGCCGACAAGGGCCTTGCCGAACCCGAAGAAACCGAGACCACTTTTGTCGGCAATGCCCGGATCAAGGCGCATGCCGCCGCCAAGGCAACCGGCCTTCCGGCCCTGTCGGATGATAGCGGTATTGAAATCGACGCCCTGAATGGCGCGCCGGGCGTTTATACCGCTGATTGGGCCGAAACAGAGACTGGTCGTGATTTTATCATGGCCATGACAAAGACCCACGACAGGCTGATCGCATCCGGCGTATCCCAACCCTGGACCGCACGGTTTTGCTGTACTCTGGTGCTCGCCTGGCCCGATGGTCACGACGAGGTTTTTGCCGGGACGGTCGAGGGCTGGATTGTCTGGCCGATGCGGGGCACTGAAGGTCACGGATATGACCCGATCTTTCAGCCGCTGGGGTATGAGACCACATTTGGCGAAATGGATCGCTGGGAAAAGAACCGCATCAGCCATCGCGCCGATGCGTTCGATAAATTCGTAAAGGGCTGTTTTGGCTGAAGATTGGCAAGCAGGGGGCTTTGGCCTTTATATCCATTGGCCGTTTTGTCAGGCCAAATGCCCCTATTGCGATTTCAATAGCCACGTTGCGCGTGAGATAGACCAATCTCGCTGGCTTCATGCCTATTTGACCGAAATCGATCGCTACGCAGAGATGCTTCCGGGGCGCGTTCTTAACAGCGTCTTTTTCGGCGGCGGCACGCCAAGCCTGATGAATCCCGATGTCGTCGCGGCAATCCTTGACCGTGTGCGCCATGCATGGCCCGCTGCCAACGATCTTGAAGTTACGCTAGAGGCCAACCCCGGATCTGTTGAGGCGGGCAAGTTCCGGGCCTTTGCCGAAGGCGGCGTTTCGCGGATTTCCATGGGCGTTCAGGCTCTGAATGATCATGATCTAAAACGGCTTGGGCGTATTCATTCCGTCCAAGAGGCCAAGCAAGCTTTTGATATTGCACGTAAAAATTTCGACCGGGTAAGTTTTGACCTGATCTATGCCCGCCAGGATCAGACGCTGGATGCCTGGCGCTTAGAATTGCAAGAGGCCCTGTCGATGGCGATTGATCATCTTTCGCTCTATCAGTTGACAATCGAAGAGGGCACGGCCTTTGGCGATCGTTATGCGGCCGGGCGACTTCGCGGTCTGCCAGAGGACGACACGGCCGCCGATATGTATCATGCAACTCAGGACATATGCGATGCGGCGGGCCTTTACGCTTATGAGGTTTCAAATCACGCAAAGCCAGGATCGGAATCGCGCCACAACATGATTTACTGGCGCTATGGCGATTACATCGGCATCGGTCCCGGCGCGCATGGGCGTATCACACGCAATGGAGAGCGCTTTGCGACCGAGGCTTATTCCTCTCCCGAGCGCTGGTTGACGTCGGTCGAACAGGGCAATGCGGAAAAGCGCACTACTGCACTTGGTGGTCAAGATCAGGCAACCGAATATCTTCTGATGGGATTGCGGATCAACGACGGGATTGATCCCGAAAGATTTGCCGCCCTTTCCGGGGCCCCGCTTGATGTGACCGCTGTCGCACATCTGCAAGAAATCGGAATGATTGAGACCAATGGGCAGCGCTTGCGCGCCACGTCTCGGGGTCGCGCCGTTCTGAACGCCGTCATTCGCGATCTTCTGCCTGACTAGAGCCGTTTTAGCTGCTTAACAGCCCGCAAAGCTGATCAAGCTGATCAAGCGTGTCATAGCTAATGGTGATCTGGCCATTTTCCTCACCCGAGGCATGGTTGATCGTCACTTTCATCCCAAGATTGGCCGAAAGATCGCCTTCAAGTGCCTTGGTATCGGCATCCTTTTCGGGCGCTTTCCGGGCCTTGACCGTGGCCCCGCCCTCATTGAAGATATTCCCGATACCCGCTTTCGCCAGTTTTTCAGTCTCACGGACCGACAGGTTCTTTTGAATTACCTGGCGCGCAAGGGCAGCCGGGTCATCCGAAGTAATCAGCGCACGCGCATGGCCCGAAGAAATCTTTCCCTCGCGCAGATATCCCAGCACCTCTTCCGGCAGATTCAAAAGACGCACGCAATTGGCAATGTGGCTTCGGCTTTTCCCGAGAACCTCGGCCAGCTTTTCCTGCGTATGGCCAAATTTATGCATCAGCTGGTTGTAACCGGTCGCCTCTTCTACAGGGTTCAGGTCCGCGCGCTGGATGTTTTCGATAATTGCGACTTCCAACACTTCCGTGTCATTGAATTGGCGAACCAAAACCGGAATTTGATGCAGTTTGGCCATCTGCGCAGCACGCCAGCGACGTTCACCTGCAACAATTTCATATTCACCCTCGCGGCGCGGGTTGGGCCGTACGATCAAGGGCTGAATGATGCCCTTTTCCGCAATCGAATTTGCCAGATCCTGAAGCTGTTCCTGGTCAAAGCTGCGGCGTGGCTGATCCGGGTTTGGTTGAACCTTTTCAACCGGCACCATCAAATCAGGCCGCTTTGCCGCCCCCCCGGCCGAAGCGCGGGCATCATCGCCAACATCAGCCATCAGGGCGGACAAACCGCGCCCAAGTCCGCGCTGTTGTGTTTTCTTGCTGGCCATTTGTCTTGTCCTTTTCGGTTCAGGCGGCGACGCGCGCGTTGTTTTGCATCAGTTCCTGCGCCAGATCGCGATAGGCCTGCGCACCTTTGGAATTCGAGTCATAACTCAATACGGAAACTGCATATGACGGGGCCTCGCTTACCCGCACATTTCGCGGAATGCGCGTTCGAAAGACCAGGTCACCAAGATTATCGCGCGCATCCTCTTCAACCTGTGACGAAAGGTTGTTGCGAGCGTCAAACATTGTCAACACGACCCCTTCAATCCGAAGGTTTGCATTCGCGGTCTGGCGCACTTCGCGGATCGTCAGCATCAGTTGCGACAATCCTTCAAGCGCGAAAAATTCGCTCTGAAGCGGGACCAGAACCGAATGAGCGGCGACCATCGCGTTGACAGTCAAAAGGTTAAGCGAAGGCGGGCAGTCAATCAGGACATAATCAAGCGCATAGGCGTCGATCGCATGCTGGCGCAGGGCATCATGCAACAGAAAACTGCGCTTTTCGTTCGAGATAAGCTCAATATCCGCCGATGAGAGATCAACCGTCGCAGGAATGATCATAAGATTATCGTCCGACGTCTTTTGAATGACGTCGCCCAGGCTAATCTCATCTAACAAAAGATCATATGTTGTGTATTCGCGCGCATCCGCCTCTATCCCTAGTCCGGTAGAGGCATTGCCTTGGGGATCCAGATCGACGATCAGAACCCTGGCGCCCGCTTCGGCAAGGGCTGCACCAAGGTTGATTGTGGTCGTGGTTTTGCCAACACCGCCCTTTTGATTGGCAATCGCGATGATCTTTGGTCCGCGTGGGCGAGTTGGATCAGGCACGGGAAACTCCTGCTATCTTCATGATTACGGGACCGGATTCTGTTTTACTTTTAACAAGCTCGTATTTGAAATTCCACTTAGATTGCGCCTCCAAAAGCTCTTTTTCCCAGTTCACACCTTTTGGGAAAATTGCGGTCCCACCGTCACCCAAATGTCGTTCTGCAAATGAAAGCAACAGGTCAAGGCTTCCAAGCGCGCGCGCAGAAAGAACATTGACGCCCATCGGAGGCAAGGCTTCGATCCGGTCATTCAGGACCGATGCGTTGGCGCCGGTTTCTCGGATAACTGTGCGCAGAAAGGCGCACTTTCGGGAATCGCTTTCTACAAGCGTGGTTCTTTGGGGCGAGCCCCGCTCCAAGGCGATGATCGCAACAACAAGCCCTGGGAAGCCCCCGCCAGATCCAATATCCGCCCAGTGATCAACGGGATGGGGCACAAGCCCATACACTTGAGCCGAGTCCTCGATGTGGCGCCACCACAGATCTTCTATTGTGGCTTTCGAAACAAGATTTATCTTCGGGTTCCACTTGCGGAGCAGCTCTGCATAGACTTCCAATCGCTCCTTTGTTTCACGTGAAACATCCAACGCTGAGTTCATGCGGACTTTTCCCGGCCTGCATGGCGAAGCCTGGCAAGAATTAATGTAAGAGCGACAGGTGTCATGCCGTCAATTCTTGCGGCTTTTGCCAGATTTTCCGGGCGACTTGCGTTCAGCTTTGTTTTCAACTCGTTCGACAGCCCGTCAATCTCGGAAAAGCAGAAATCAGGCGGGATAGTTTGTGCCTCATCACGCTTCACCATTTCAGCATCGCGGTTTTGCCGATCTATGTAGTTGAAATAAAGCGCATCTTTTTCCAACTGCGCCCGGCACTCCATGTCGACGCTCGAAAGCGTGTCATCAAGCCGCAGAATATCATCAAACCCGACATCCGGGTAGGCCAGAACCTGAAATCCGCTTCGGCGCGCGCCATCTTGAGATGTTTTAACCCCAACACCGGCGAGCTCACGCGGGGTAAAGCTTTTTGACTCCAGCGCTTCGCGGCCAGCCGAAAGGCGACGCATCTTGTCTTCAAAGATGATCCGGCGATTTTCGCCAACACAGCCAAGCGCTAAACCCATCGGCGTAAGGCGCTGATCGGCATTATCCGCCCTAAGCGAAAGACGGAACTCGGCACGAGAGGTAAACATCCGGTAAGGCTCACTCACGCCGCGGCTTGTCAAATCGTCGATCATCACGCCGATATAGCTATTTGTCCGACTAAACACCGCTGGATCCCTACCAAGAACGGAAAGAGCAGCATTGATGCCCGCGACAAGCCCCTGGGCCGCCGCCTCTTCATATCCAGTTGTCCCGTTGATCTGACCCGCGAGATACAGCCCGGCAACGTCTTTTACCGCCAAAGTGCTATCAAGGGCGCGCGGATCAACGTAATCGTATTCAATTGCATAGCCCGGTTGAAGTATTTCAGCCTGTTCGAGGCCGAAAATCGAACGCACGTAATCAACCTGTACATCCTCTGGCAAAGATGTCGAAATGCCGTTGGGATAGACAACATCATCCGACAGGCTTTCCGGTTCCAGGAATATCTGATGCGAGGTCTTATCAGAAAAGCGCACGATTTTGTCTTCAATCGACGGGCAATAGCGCGGTCCAATTCCATCTATATGGCCGCCGTACATAGCAGACCGCCCGAGGTTTTCACGAATGATATCGTGCGTTCTTTCGTTTGTATGGGTAATACCGCAGGAAACCTGACGCGCGAGCGGTCGCTTTGAGAGGAAAGAAAACAACACGGGATCTTCATCACCGGGCTGTTTCTCCAATTGATCCCAGGCTATTGTTTTGCCATTCAACCGCGGAGGCGTACCGGTTTTAAGGCGTCCAAGTGGAAGATTGAACGAGTCGATGCGTTCGGCAAGCTTGACCGACGGGCGGTCGCCCATGCGCCCGCCTGGACGAGACACCTCACCAATATGGATGACACCGCGCAGAAACGTACCGGTGGTCAAAACCACGGCTCCGGCCGTTATCTCACTTCCGTCAGCAAGCACGATACCCGCGATACGATCATTGCTAAGAATAAAATCCGCCGCTTCGCCCTCAATGACGGTAAGATTTGGCTGTTTTTCGATCTCGGCCTGCATCGCCTGACGATAGATCTTTCGATCTGCCTGTGCCCGAGGGCCTTGCACAGCGGGACCTTTGCGACGGTTCAGAAGACGAAACTGAATGCCCGCGCGATCGGCGACTCGTCCCATCACACCATCAAGCGCATCAATCTCACGAACCAGATGACCTTTGCCCAGGCCACCGATCGCCGGATTACACGACATAACGCCAATGCTTTCGCGGGTGAGGGTAACAAGCGCCGTTCGCGCACCCATCCGTGCCGCGCCATGCGCCGCATCTGCACCGGCGTGACCGCCGCCAATGACAATGACGTCAAAATGTTTCACGTGAAACACTCCTTACTTTCCGAGGCAAAAACTCGAAAAGATTTCATCCAGAACATTTTCGATATCTATGCGTCCTACCAGAGAATCAAGGGCACGGATAGAGGTCCGCAACTCTTCGGCCGCGATATCAGCCATTTCTTCGCCGAGAGGAATTAAAGCCATGGCAGCGTCAAGCGAATCCAGCCCGCGCTGCATCGCCTGCCTGTGCCTTATCCGCGTCGCAAGTCCCGCGCCCGACGCCCGCACGCCAAGCGTTTTAGTAATCTGATCCACCAGGGCAGATAGGCCAAACCCTGTTTTTCCCGAAATCGCGCCCTCGCAATCATCCAAAAGATCCGCTTTCGCGCGCAGTACGATATCGCCATCACGCGGTAAAATCTCTGGTTTCTGTCCCTCTGAGATCAGAAACACGCGCAGGTCTGCATTGTCTGCGCGTGAGCGCGCGCGCTCAATCCCGATCGATTCCACCGCGTCCTCTGTTTCGCGAAGACCGGCGGTATCAAGAAGGGTGACCGGAAGGCCACCGAGGTCCATACGAACCTCTATAACATCCCGCGTCGTGCCGGCAAATTCTGACGTGATTGCTGCATCCCGCCCCGCCAAAGCGTTAAGGAGCGTTGATTTACCTACGTTCGGCGCGCCAACGATTGCGACTTCAAAGCCGCTTCTAATGCGCTCTGCCGCCGAAAATCCCGCGATTTCTACCCGCAGTCCGCTTTGCACAAGACTTACAAGTTCGGTCACCTCTGGCGATACATCGACGGGAACCTCTTCATCGGCAAAATCAATCGTGGCCTCCAAAAGCGCGGCCGCGCGGATCAGGTTTTTACGCCATTCCTCGCACTTTTTACCCAGGTCCCCCGAAAAAACACGCAAGGCCTGTTGGCGTTGCGCCTCGGTTTCGGATTCGATCAGATCGCCAAGGGCCTCGACCTGGGCCAGATCCAAGCGACCGTTTTCCAAAGCGCGCCGCGTAAATTCGCCCGGCCCTGCGGCGCGCAGCCCCTCATGTTGTCCCAATACATCCAGGACCGCCGAAACCACCGCGATACTTCCATGAAGCTGAAACTCGACAACCGGCTCACCTGTAAAGCTTTGATGTTCGGGAAAGGTCAAAACAAGTGCTTCGTCGAGATGTCCGCCTGCACGATCTCGTAAAACACGCAAAGACGCGCGCCGCGGCATCGGCACGTCACCACAAAGCGCCGCGCAGGACAACATGGCGTTTGGGCCAGAGACGCGAATAACGGCGACCCCGGCCTTTCCTTGCGTCGTCGACAAAGCATAAATCGTGTCCATGAACACGCCCCCGTTATGGTGGCTGGGTCAGGTATTCATCGAATCGAAGAATTCCGCATTCGACTTGGTCTGTTTGAGTTTAGACAGCAAGAATTCAACCGCGTCGGTGGTTCCCATCGGATTCAGAATCCGGCGAAGCACAAACGTCTTCTGAAGGTCGACCTTGTCGATCAACAAATCCTCTTTCCGGGTACCAGACTTGAGGATATCGATTGCCGGGAATACCCGCTTATCAGCAACCTTGCGATCAAGCACGATCTCAGAGTTGCCGGTGCCCTTGAACTCTTCAAAGATCACTTCGTCCATACGGCTACCTGTGTCGATCAGGGCCGTTGCGATAATGGTCAGCGATCCGCCTTCTTCAATATTACGCGCGGCACCGAAAAACCGCTTTGGACGTTGCAAGGCATTCGCATCCACGCCCCCGGTCAGAACCTTACCCGAAGACGGAACGACAGTGTTATATGCCCTACCAAGTCTTGTGATCGAGTCCAAAAGAATAACAACATCTCGTTTATGTTCGACAAGGCGCTTGGCCTTTTCAATCACCATCTCTGACACGGCAACGTGACGTGTCGCCGGTTCGTCAAAGGTAGAGCTTACCACCTCACCCTTTACCGAGCGCTGCATATCCGTCACCTCTTCGGGGCGTTCATCGATCAGCAGAACGATCAGATAACATTCCGGGTGGTTTTTCCCGATGCTGTTGGCAATGTTCTGAAGCAGAACCGTCTTACCGGTCCGCGGCGGCGCCACGATCAATGACCGCTGGCCTTTACCGATTGGCGCGACAAGGTCGATCACCCGCGCTGAACGATCCTTGATCGTCGGATCTTCGATTTCCATCGTCATCCGTTCGTCCGGATAAAGCGGCGTAAGGTTATCAAAGGCGATCTTGTGACGGGCCTTTTCAGGGTCTTCATAATTGATCTGCGTGACAGAGGTCAGGGCAAAATACCGCTCGTTCTCGTCAGGCTGCTTCATCTCGCCATCAATCGTATCCCCGGTGCGAAGCGAATATTGGCGGATCATGTCAGGCGAGACATAAATGTCATCCGGACCCGGAAGATAGTTTGCCTCGGTCGAGCGCAAGAACCCGAACCCATCCTGCAAAACCTCAAGCACACCATCGCCGTAAACAGTCCAGCCATCCTCGGCCCGTTCTTTCAGGATCGAGAACATCATCTCGCCCTTGCGCATGGTTGACGCATTCTCGATCTCGAGATCTTCCGCAATCGCAAGAAGATCTTTCGCGGTCATCGCTTTAAGATCGGCGAGGTTCAGACGTTCTTCGGTCATAGCGCAACTTTCACCTGCACCCAAAGGGGCGCATATATCATTCATTGATGGAAAACGGGCCACCCGGACGGGCGCTTGCGCATGTCATAGCCGTCATGGCACGTTTCGTCAATGCGGCCTTAGAACCGCACCACGACCGAGAGAACGATCACAACCATGGCAATGGTCGGGACCTCGTTCATCAGGCGATGCTGGCGCCCTGTGTGCTTGTTCTCACCCCGTATGAAATCCTTTCGGCGCCACCCAAGCCAATGATGGAACCAGGTCAACACCAGGACACCTGAAATCTTGGAATAGGGCCAGACCGCGGACCAATCAACAATACCTGGGGTCATGACCAGGGCCAGACCGAAAACCCAGGTCGCCACCATCGCCGGATTCATGATGAGCCTGAGCAGTTTCACTTCCATGATCTGGAACACTTCATCGCGGCTATCACCAGGTACGGATTGTTCGGTATGGTAAACGAACAAGCGGGGCAGATAGAATAATCCTGCCATCCATGAAATTACCGACATAATGTGAAATGCCTTTATCCAAGGATAAAAGGTAATCAGTAAATCAGACATGGCTATCCTCACTCGGGTCCCAGTCTTT
>NZ_CAJXIP010000116.1 GCF_913054395.1 uncultured Roseovarius sp. | reverse complement strand
ACAGCACAAGACACGCCGCAGTTGCAGGTGGACCTTTTGAAGGAGGAGGCTGTGTCGGATGACTCGTACGGGACCACCTGCGATGTCCTGATCCTGCCCCCGTCTTTGGAAAGGCCGATCTCGGCAGAGGCAGCGGCGGTGCTGGCGCGTTGGTTGCGCGCGCGTCACGCGGAGGGGGCGGTTTTGGCGTCGATCTGCGGCGGTGCTTTTCTTCTCGGAGAGACGGGGCTTTTGAACGGGCGTGCCGTCACGACGCATTGGGCCTATGCGGACACCTTCCGCGAACGTTTCCCCACCGCAATCCTCGACGTGGATCGTCTTCTGATCGACGGCGGTGACATCATTTCGGCGGGCGGGCTCATGGCGTGGACCGATCTGGGGCTCAAGCTGGTGGAACGATATCTCGGCCCGCTGGTGATGGCTCAGACCGCGCGAATGCTTCTGATCGACCCTCCTGGACGGGAACAGCGTTACTATAGCGGTTTCGCCCCCAGGATGAGTCACGGCGACAGCGCGATCCTCAAGGCACAGCACTTTCTCCACGAGGGAAATGGAAAGGAGGCGCGGCTTGCGGTGCTGGCAAAACAGGCCGGCCTCGAAGAACGCACTTTTCTGCGCCGCTTCCAGAAAGCCACGGGGATGACGGCCATCGACTATGCCCAACGTTTGCGTGTGACGAAAGCGCAGGAGTTATTGCAGTTCGGGCGGCTACCTGTCGAACGCATTGCCTGGGACGTTGGCTATTCCGATCCCGGCGCTTTTCGCAAGATATTCCACAGGATCGTCGGCCTGACGCCGGGAGAGTATCGGCAACGTTTCCACACCTAGCCGAAAGAGACCGCGCTTCTGTAGAAATGCCACGTTGCGTGACCCAGAATTGGAAGCACCAAAATCAGGCCGACAAACGCGGGTATTGACCCAACAACCAGAAGAACCGATATCAGCGCCCCCCAGGTAACGACCACCCTCGGGTTTTTACGGAAAACCTTGTAGGAGGTATGGATCGCCTCCGGGACACCTACGTTATGGTCAAGGAGCAGCGGGAAACTGACGGCACTGGTTGCGAGCACGACCAGGGCAAAGCAGAATCCAACCACGACACCGATCACAATCATCGCCCAACCGGCGCCAGTGGTCAAAACCTGTTCAAGGAACGCGGACAGATTTTCCGGTTGCTCCGGCCCCAGGGTCAGAGACCAGATCAGGTGTGCGGCAAGAATCCAGGCCACGAAGATGGCCGCAAGATAGAGGCCCAGAACCAGAATCGCACCGAAATTCGGAGATTGAATCACCCCCAGAGCGGCAAGCCATGACACATCCTCGCCCTTCTCGCGGCGTCGGCTGACTTCATAAAGCCCCACGGCCGCGAAAGGCCCGAGCAGGGCAAAACCTGCGGCTACTGGAAAGATCAAAGGCAGAAGATTCGCGTTAAACCCAATACCGGCCAACAGCACGCCAAGTACCGGATAAATCAGGCAGATAAACATTACATCGGCGCGTGAAGCCTTGAAATCTTCGTACCCTTTCCGGAGTGCAACTCGGATATCATCGTTGGTCAGCGGCAAGATCTGCGGTATGGCCTTCTCTTCGCCGCCTATTCTTTCGACGGACTGTGTGACGTGTTCGGCGGCACCGGCCAGGTTCCGCGCTGTCCATGTGAGGGGATTTCCGATTGTTTTTACCATAGTGCATCCTCCGATGTGTCCGGCCACACTCGGGATGCAATGCGCATCTCATGGTCAGCCGGAACTGGCCTTCCATTCGCCAATATTAACAAATTCTTGGCCTGACGTCTTTCACTTCTGCGGCACCGGATACCAGGCTGGCACAGAAAGCGGCTTTGGAGCACGGCGTGTGTATCATCTTCAGACGATTTTTTCAGGAAAGTTGCCCTGCACCGCCACAAAATTGTCACCATCCTGATCGGCGCGCATCGCGAACCGTGCGTCAAGTGTCGGCCCCCTCAAAACGGGCCTTTATCAACCTTTTCCATTCCGATCCGAGAGATCGAATTTGGAAAACCGGGTTGCAAACAGACCGTTTGACACCCCATGCATCCTTTGAAATCACCCCAACACCATAATTCCGCCGCATTTATCCATATGCTGAAATGCTTAAGAAAATCGATTCTGGGCGGCGTTAATTTTCAACGCTCAACACTCAAGATTCTTGGCAGTCACCAGCAGACAACGCTGCACAGGACTGCCCTACATTTCTGGGAAGGCAGGATGCGAGACGACCCTAACCTTAAAATTCATTCATCAGATTCAGGTCACAAAGGTGATGGCGCGAGAAAGCCCACGCCAACTGATCCGGATATTCGTGCAATAAAATCCCTTGTCGAAATGGACGACAGCCAGAAAGCCAGTGGGCTTTCAGCGCCAGCGCGAGCAAAAGACTACTTGCAGTCACTTAAACGCGCCGCACAGGCACCCATACAATCCCGTCAATACAAGTCCTATGCGCAATGGCTGCGCGAGCTTGCCGAGGCATTCTTCAGGCGGCCCGACGCTCCCAGGATATTGTCCATTCTCCTTTTGCTGACGGTTTTTCTGCTGAAACCGGGCCTGGTGGTGTTTATGGCCTTTATGGCCCTTCTGATCGGGCTTGTGCTCTTCTTCTCGTTTGGCCCCGACCGAGTTCAGAACTGGGTGATCTACCGTTACCATCGCCTGCGTGAACGCGACGCGGAGGCGGCAGAAAGGATCCGGCAGCGCGCTGCTGCTGCCAGCAAAAGGCTTTCCGCAATTGTCGAGAAACTGCCGGAACGGTGGACGGCCGGCTTGTATCTTCCTGATTTCGAGGAACCGACAGAGCTTCCCGAGCATTGGGAGACTGATCCATTTGAACGGCTGGCAAAGCAGTAAAATCCTGATCTGACTTCTATCGCCTCGTCAAACCGGTAAGTGGCGAGGCAATGGTGGCCCCACCATGCCAGAGGTGGCCCTGAGCGATGCTCAGAAGCCGCCGGGCCGCACAGGGCACGCCCATCGGGTGTTGCGGATAGAGGCCCCCACAGCAGGCAAAATCACCGGACGGGCTAACATTGCGGGCTAAAATCCCGTGCCCAAATGCCAACGGCCCGCCAATGAGCGGGCCGTTGTGGACGCTGCTTTGCGGTCGGTTTAAAAAGCCAGGTCAAGCCCGAGGCTCAGGCCCCAGCTGGTGAAATCGGACTCGCCGATCCCATCCGCAAAGACTGAGCTGTTGATGCGCAGGTTCCGCCCGTTCGAATAGTCGCCGCCGATCTCGACCCGCCCCCGGCCACCCTCAGTCAACTCTTTTGAGGTGCTGCCGGTTTCAACGTCAAACGTCCAGATCGCCGAGGTGCTGACGCGCGATGTGAACGTCCCACCGTTTGCCAGACCAAACGTCCGCGACATCGTTGGCGTTATCTCGAATGAGCCGAACGACGTGACCACCGAGGGGATCGCGACGCTCAGGCTGTCGACATACGGATCAGACGTTTCCTCGTACCACGACAGACGCGCCTCGGGCGAAAACACTATGTCGCCAACCTGATAGTCGCCAACAAGCGCCGCCGTGGCCAGCCACCGCTCGGAATCGTAGCTGTCGGTGTAGGTCCCGAAGGGCGAGACGCGGTTGTCCGATTCCCCCCATGCCGCGCGCGCGTCGAAGAACAGGTTCTCCTTCAGGCGCGCCGTCATGTAGGGCCCGAACATGAAACCCTTGCCCGAGATGCCATCCTGCACACCGTTGTGCGAGGTGTCGTCATACTGCATGCCGAGCCCCATCAGAAGGTTGCGGTTGAAGAGGTAATCGACGCCCGTATGCACGATGGTAAAGCTGCCATCGCGATCGCCCGATCTAATGTTGGCGTAGCTGCCTTCGATCCAGAACTCCCACGGGCTCTGGGACATTAGCGAGTTGCCACCATCCACGTGTGCCGCACTCTCAGGTGTTACGAAATACGCCTTGGGCATATCCGCAAGCAAGACCGTTTCCTGCGTGCCATTGGCTTGCGTCATGATCTCATTGCCGATGGTTGTGCCGCCGTCGTCTGAGTCCGCATCACCGTGGCCAGTGACAGTACCGGAAGAGCTGACGACGGCCTTGGGCAATTCGGTTGGTCGAATTGTCAGGTTGCCCGCCCCACCAGAAGTTTCGCGCGTCGAGAAGGAAAAGCTGCCACTATCCTCGCCAATATCTATGGTTACAGGCAACGATCTGCTTGAAACGCTTACGCCGAACATCGAAACGCCGCCGCGGCTGTTTTTCTGACGGTTCAGACGCCCGATCCGGCGGGTGTTCTTGGGAGCGCCCTGCAAGATCAGCTGGCCGCGAACCTCTTGGAATTCACTGATGAGCGCCGTTGTGCTTCCCCCCGAGTCCACTGCTGTCAGAGTACAGGTAACGACTTCTCCGGAATCAACGTTCAGCGCGCCGGTCAGCGTCGCCGGGTCAATCGTGCTGTCGGCGTCATTACAGGCAGCATTGGTCAGGGCAAAACTCGCCGGAACCGCAAAGGCGATGCTATAAGGGCCGCCGACGCCGATATTAAGCCCGCCCGTACTTCCCGAACCACCGGATGTCACGATTGCCGTGTTCAGTTCAGGCTCGGGTGACGACACATTGAAGGTCCCATCCATCTGCGTGTTGACGTTGATGATCACCTGACCACGCTGGAGCACCTCGACACGCAGGTCCCGCTCGACAAAATTCCCCGTCCCGTCTTCGGCACGGTAAGTCACCGTAGTGACGCCCAGCGGGAATGACGACCCGTTGCCCAGCCCGGCAGTCGGGCTGGAGGTCGAGCTTACGTTCACAGAGCCGGAGTTGTCGTCGACCGTCGGCTCGGTCCAGTTAACAACCGCCGAGGTATCGGCCACATCCACATGAACCGTGATATCCGCCGGGAACGTGCTGAATACGGGCTGCTCGCTGTCAACCACGGTTACCGTAAAGGTCTGTTCCGAGACATTCCCCGCAATATCCGTGGCGGTAACAGTTACGACCGTTTGTCCAATCGCGAACCGGCTGCCCGAGGCAGGCGACACCACCAGTGACGCAATCCCCGAATTGTCGGTTGCAGTCAGCGCTGGCCATGTAACCGCGGCATCCGGCTGGCCAGCTTCAGTGTTCACCGTGATGTTACTAGGCACGTTTGCCAGAGTTGGGTCCGTCGTATCCTGAACCGTAAAGGACGTCGTTACCGGGGCGGAATCCAGTGACCCGTCGTTGACGGTCAGTTCGTATGTATAGGTGTTCTGCCCATCCGTGCGCCACGCAGGCGCAGTGATGTTGAATGACGCTGCCGTGGAACTGGACGGGGACGTGGCCGGGCCACCGGTTTGCACCCAGCTATAGGTAAGTGGATCTACATCAGGATCAGACGAGCCGGTTCCATCCAGTGTAACTACTGCGCCTGCCTCAACCGGGTCAGGCGTTGCGTTAGGCGCGGCGGTAGGTGCCGTGTTGGTCACCGGTGCCACATAGCTTGCCGTCATTGTGGGGTTGCTACCGTTTATGAGGTAGGTATTACCATTGTTGGTAGCTGTGGCGACTTCAACCACAAGTGCCCCAGAGCTAATGTCACCTGCCTGAACGGTATATATTCCGGAACATGTAATGTTTGTATTTGTGGTCCCCCTGACCGGCGAACATGAATATGTGACACCGATACTCGACGTCACGGACGGAGAGGAAACCACTTCGTTTCCTGTGTTCATAACGACGGTGAAGGTCAGCGTCTCGCCCGCAGTGTTATAAGTGGTCGGAGAAACCGTAGCACTCGTGACTTCCTGAGCCTGCACGGCACCAGCGATGCCCATTGCAGGCAGGAACGCCCATCCCCATACACTTTTTCGGCAAACTGCCCACAATGCTGAAAACTTGGAAAGTTTCATCCTGAAATACCTTTTTTCTTTAGACCGGCGTCCCCCCGGTCTGCCGCTCGAATACTTGCCCTCGACCGCCCATCGGCAAACGCTTTAATCGGTTGCAGATGCCAGCCCCAACAACCGGCATACGTTTATCTGCAGGTCTTGCTTGTCGTCATCATCACAAAACGGTTCCAAATCCGACCTAAACACTTGCTTCATATCCGGTTTTTCTGTGCTGGCCCATTATTTTTTTCAGTCTCCGCAAAGCTGTGACGCCTACATCACAGTCGCCGCCAGGCCTTGTGGCGAGCTGTCGCACGACAGGGTCCTTTTCACTTCCGCTGGCCACTGCCAAGACATGGCCGCAGGGCGGCTGGCAGAGAACGGGCGTTCGGGTAATATGGCGCCATCATGCCAAGCCTTTGCCGCGATTGCCTTGACCGATTCGAAATCGCCCCGCGCTGCCCTACTTGCGGCAGCCCGCGGGTGATTTCACATGACGAACTGTTTAAGCTGTCGATTGCCCATATGGATTGCGACGCCTTCTATGCCAGCGTCGAAAAGCGCGACAATCCCGAGCTGGCGGACAAGCCGCTTATCATTGGCGGCGGGCGGCGCGGCGTGGTGTCGACCGCCTGTTACATCGCGCGGATTCGCGGTGTACGATCGGCGATGCCAATGTTTCAGGCGCTCAAGCTTTGCCCCGAAGCGGTAGTGATCAAGCCGCGCATGCAGGTCTATGCCGATGTCTCGCGCCAGATCCGCGCGATGATGCAGGCGTTGACCCCGGCGATCGAGCCCCTGTCGCTGGACGAGGCCTTTCTTGATCTCACCGGCACCGAGCGGCTTCATGGGGCACCACCGGCCGTGATGCTGGCGCGACTGGTGCGCCAGATGCGCCGCGACCTTGGCCTGACCGGATCAATCGGGCTGAGCCATAACAAGTTCCTGGCCAAGATCGCCTCTGATCTCGACAAGCCACAGGGCTTTTCGGTGATCGGGGTGGACGAAACCGCCGGTTTTCTGCGCGACAAACCCGTGAGCCTTATCTGGGGCGTCGGGCAAAGCACGCGCACCGCGTTGAACGCGGCGGGCATCCGCACCTTTGCCGACCTTCTGCGGTGGGAGCGCGAAGACCTGACGGCACGGTTCGGGGCCATGGGCGGACGGCTCTGGCACCTTGCGCGCGGGCGTGATGCACGGCGTGTCTCGGCGCATGAACCGGTCAAATCCATCTCGAATGAAACCACGTTTTCCGAGGACACCAAGGATGCGGATATTCTTGACGGGCATTTGTGGCGACTGTCGGAAAAGGTGGCGGATCGCGCCAAGGCAAAACAGATCGCCGGGCGGATCGTGACCCTCAAACTCAAGCGCGGCGATCATTCGCTGATCACCCGCAGGCAGACGCTTCGCGATGCGACCCAGCTTGCCGATACGCTCTACCGGACTGCCCGCGCGCTGATGGACCAGATGCCCAAGGGGGCCGCATACCGGCTTATCGGGGTGGGCCTGTCGGAGTTGGGACCAGAGGAAGGCGCGGATCGCTCGGGCGATCTTCTTGATCCGCAGGCGATTCAGCGCGGCAAGGCGGAAAAGGCCACCGATCTGATCCGCCAGAAATTTGGCCCCGATGCGATTCTCAAGGGGCGCGCCCTGCGCTAAGGCTATTCGGCGGCCAAAGGCTTGGCCAACGGGCGGCCAATATCGGCAATCTCGCGGATCACACCACGCAGCAGGGCCCGGAAAGCATCGAAATGGCCATTCGGGCGGATCAGTTGCTCGTTCATGTAAAGCGCGCGGTCGATCTCGACCTGAATCGCATGACGTCCCCGCATGGGGCGGCCATATGCCTGGGTGATATAGGCCCCGGCAAAGGGCGTGTTGCGTGTCACCACCAGGCCGGCGCGCTGAAAGGCGGCCTCAATCTGATCGACGATGTCGCTGCTGGCGGAGGCGCCAAAGCGGTCGCCAAGCACCACCTCGGGGCGGCGCACACCGCGGCGCGCCACGGCATCCATCGCCTCGTGCGGCATCGAATGGCAATCCACAAGGATCGCCTGTCCGAACATCAGGAAAGCCTGATCCAACTGCCCGCCAAGCGCCGTATGGTAGGGCTTCCAGTAGGTGTCGATCCGGCGTCTGGCCTCGGCCAGAGACAGCTTGCCGGTATAGATCGCCTGACCATTGGCCACCACCCGCGGAATCACCCCAAGACCAGAGGCGACGCGTGGATTATGGCCGACCTTGCTCACGCCCTCGATCAGGGCCGGGTCAAGTTCGTCCTCGCTTCGGTTGAGATCGACATAGGCGCGCGGCGCACCGGCCTTGATGAAGGGCGCGCCGACCTCGGGGGCGCATTCGAACAACTGATCGACAAAGGCATCCTCGGACGAGCGCACGGAATGCTCGTTAAGCGTGGTGCGGCGCAGGAAAGTCCACGGATAATCGCGCCCGCTATGGGGCGAGGCGAACACCACGGATGTGGTGCGCCGTTCAGGATATGTCAGGTGATAGGCGACCTTTGGCATGACCTCTCCTTGTGAAACCCATAATAGAGTGAAATTGAGGTTCTAAAAGCCCTTGATCCCTCTTCCGACTCCTTTTATAGACCAGCGAACCGGCGCGGACTCCCGCGCCCCTTTTGTTGGGGGGCTGGGGCCAGATCGGTATTCATGGGCGATTAGCTCAGTGGTAGAGCACTTCGTTGACATCGAAGGGGTCACAAGTTCGAACCTTGTATCGCCCACCATGAATTCACTGTTCTGCATGACGCAGGACGCCCGCAACCAAGGCGCTGGCCCGCGCCGCGACAACTGAGGAGACGACCATGAAGGTTCGTAATTCGCTCCGCTCGCTCAAGAAACGGCATCGCGACTGCCGTGTCGTGCGCCGCAAAGGCCGCGTCTACGTCATCAACAAGACGCAGCCCCGGTTCAAAGCCCGTCAGGGCTAAGCCTGCACCCACCTTTCCGGTGGAAGATTTCAGCCCCGCCTTTTTGGCGGGGTTTTCTTTTGTGCGGGCATTTCGCGGGGGCGCCGGGCTGGGGCCGGCAAACCCCGTCGGAAAAGGGATCGGAGCAATGATTCCCGACCCATCCCGTTGATTTCCGCCGTTACCGGGCATCAGGCCACTTGCCGCGCTGCCTGCGCTGCGGTTAGGTGTCGTCAGGTCCATCTTTTGTCTGGCATCCCCATGAGCACCCCACAAAAAATTATCGTCATCGGCGCCGGTATCTGCGGGCTGAGTTCTGCCATCTGGTTGCGCCGCGCGGGCCATGAGGTGACGCTTGTCGACAAGGACGCGCCCGGCGCGGGGGCGTCTTTTGGCAATGCGGGCCTGCTGGCGCAATGGGCGGTCGTGCCGGTCAACACGCCCGGCCTTATTACAACCGGGCTCAAGTACATCCTGAACCCGCGCTCGCCGCTTTTCGTGCAATGGTCGTATTTCCCGCGCCTCTTGCCCTGGCTAATGAAATTCGCAGCCAACGCAAATGATCGCGACACCCGCCGCATGGTGGCCGGGATTGTGCCGATAATCGGCGACAGCCTCGATCAGCACATCGCCCTGACCCGTGGCACCCGCGCCGCCAAATGGGTCACCGCCAGCGACTTCAGCTATGCCTATGAGAGCCGCAAGGCATTTGACGCCGACGCCTATAGCTGGGCACTCAAGCGCGAGGCGGGCTATGTGCCCGAGGTGCTTGAAGGCGGTGCCGTGCAAGAGGCCGAACCGATCCTCGGCCCCGCGATCAAATGCCTCGCGACCCTCAAAAGCCATGGTCACATCCTTAACCCCGGTGCCTATATGGCCGATCTGGCACTTGTGCTTCAGGAAGAGGGCGGCACCTATCAACAGGCCGAGGTGCAGGACATCACCCTGGACAACGGTCGCATCACCGGGCTTGAGACAAGCCGTGGGCCGATGCCCTGCGACCGGGCGGTTCTGGCCGCCGGAATCTGGTCCAAGCCGCTGATGCAGAAACTTGGCCTCAAGGTACCGCTGGAGGCCGAGCGTGGCTATCACCTGCACTTTACCGGGCCAAGCCAGATGCCCAACAACCCGATGATGATCGCCAGCGGCAAGTTTGCCGTCAACCCGATGGCGCACGGGCTGCGCTGTGCGGGAACGGTTGAACTGGGTGGGATCACGGCGGGACCGTCACGCGCGCCGCTCGACCTTATCCGGCGCGGCGCCGCGCGCGCCTTTCCCGAGATGCGCTATGACGGGGTCGAAGAATGGATGGGGTTTCGCCCCTCGACGCCCGACAGCCTGCCGCTTATTGGCGAGATCGGCCAGACCGGCGTGCATGCGGCCTTTGGTCATCAGCATATCGGCCTGACCGCAGGGCCAAAGACCGGGCGCATCGTCGCCGACCTGATCAGCGGCAAACGCCCGAACATTGACCTTGCACCCTATAGTGCCGACCGTTTCTAAACGCGCCGTCCGGGATTTATCGCCGAATAATCCCGGAGCCGCTCAATCGTAGCTGCGCAGATCCTCGATGACCTTGCCGTCATTGGGCAGGCTACCCTTGGCGACGACCTCGATCCGGCCCTTGAGCTTGAGCGTTTCCGCCACGGCACTGGCGAAGACCTCGCCATCTGCGGCATCGGATTCGATCTTGACGGTCATCACATCCGCCTCGCCTTCGCGGCTGGCAATCACGCGGGCGCGTGCAATGTCCGCATGCCCGGCGACAAGCGCCGCAACCTGTTCGGGGCGCACGAACATGCCCTTGATCTTGGTGGTTTGGTCGGCGCGCCCCATCCAGCCCTTGATGCGAATATTGGTACGCCAAC
>NZ_CAJXIP010000115.1 GCF_913054395.1 uncultured Roseovarius sp. | reverse complement strand
CTCACGGCCAAGCTCGCGGTGGTCACGCTTTTCGGCCTCTTCAAGGAAGGTCATGTATTCCTTGAGCTTTTCCTTGCCGGTAAAGGCCACGCCATAAATCCGCTGAAGCATCTTGCGGTCACTGTCGCCGCGCCAGTAAGCCCCGGCAACCGACATCAACCTGAACGCATCCGCCGGAAGTTGCCCGGTGTTTTGCAGATGCGGCCCACGGCACAGATCCTGCCAGTCGCCATGCCAATACATGCGCAGGGGTTCGTCGCCGGGGATCGCCTCGATCAACTCGACCTTGAAAGGTTCACCGTTGTCTTGGTAATGCTTGATCGCGCGGGCACGATCCCAGATTTCGGTTCGCACACCATCGCGCAGGTTGATGATTTCTTTCATCTTTTTCTCGATCAGGCCCAGATCCTCGGGCGTGAACGGCGCATCGCGGTCGAAATCGTAATACCAGCCATTGGCAATGACCGGTCCGATGGTGACCTTGACGTCTGGCCAAAGCTCCTGCACCGCGCGGGCCATCACATGCGCCAGGTCATGGCGGATCAGTTCAAGCGCGGGGGCCTCGTCTTTCATCGTGTTGATGCTGATGCCCGCATCACGGTCGATCGGCCATTGCAGATCCCAGTGCTGACCATCGACATGTGCCGAAATCGCCTTTTTGCCAAGCGAGGTCGAGATGTCTGCGGCCACCTCACCGGGGGTGATGCCGGAGGCATAGTCACGCTTGGAGCCATCGGGAAAAGTGAGGGAAATCTGGGCCATACGCGGCTCCTCGTCGGTTTGGCGCCCACGGAGCGCCCGGTTGCGGGTCAATGGCGTGGGTATGCCCGCGTGCGCCACGCGCGTCAAGACCCGCCAGTTCGTCGCATCCCATCCGATTGGCCGTGTTCCATCGCATACAGTGACAAAAGGTAACACATTGACGCAGTTTGAAAAAATTTATGGACTTGTCGCAATTGATGCGTAATTTGCCGCATATGAGAATCTTCGGATTGCATCCACCATCCAACAGAAAGGCCGCATTGAATGCCGACTTATAATACGAATTTCGAACTGACCGTCGAAGATATGGACCTGATCGAGACCTCGTTGCGCCAGACAAAGGCAGAGTTGGCGGCGCAGGCCGTGCAGCATGACAAAACCGGCGACGTGGCGGGAAAATCGGATGAGGCCCTGCGCCAGATTCACGATCTTCTGGGGCGCCTGCATAATCAAAAGGTGTTCTACCGCCCCCGCCAAGGGTCTTACGTCGGGGGCTGATCGGTCTCGGACAGGCTTGAAGCCGGTCGTTGAAAACCGGTTTGCCCGTCGCGACATCGCGGTGCATGATCGCCTGGCGCAACGACGGAGAACGCCATGCCCGATCCCAGTTTCCTGACCAGCGATCAAGGCCGCAGACTTGCCTATCATCAAAGCCCCGGCGCGCAGCCGGGGGTGGTGTTCCTGGGTGGTTTCAATTCGGATATGGAGGGCACCAAGGCACTCTATCTTGAGGAGTGGGCGCGCAAGACCGGGCGCGCCTTTCTGCGCTTTGACTATTCTGGCCATGGCCAATCCTCGGGCGCCTTCATGGATGGCTGCATCGGCGATTGGGCGGCGGATGCCCGTGCGGCGATCACTGCGCTGACCAAAGGGCCGCAGGTTCTGGTCGGCTCGTCGATGGGCGGCTGGATTTCCCTGCTGCTGGCGCGCGCCATGCCCGAGAGGGTGGCGGGGCTTGTCACCATTGCCGCTGCGCCGGATTTCACCGAAGATTCCATGTGGGCCGGATTTGATGAAACACAGCGCAGGGAATTGACCGAAACCGGACAGGTCGCCCTGCCAAGCGACTATGGCGAGCCCTATATCATCACCCGTCGGCTGATCGAAGATGGCCGCCAGCATCTGGTTTTGCGCGATCCGCTGAGTTTGCCGTTCAGTGTTCGATTTCTGCAAGGAACAGCGGATAAAGATGTGGATATGTCGGTCGCAATGCAGCTTTTGGACCATGCAATCGGGCCGGATATGCGCCTGACGCTTGTGCGTGGGGCCGATCACCGCTTTTCCGATCCCGATTGTCTGGACCTTATCGCGCGCTCGGTGACAGAGGTTCTCGCACGGGTCGGCGATGCAAGAGACGCGGCGCACTGAATGGCTTGACCGGGGGCGCGCATCTGGTGTCAATCTGGGGCGGGGGCGGTTTTGGTCGAAGATCGAGCGAAAGGATGTTTCATGACCCATGATCCGGTGGTTTTTTTGCCCGGCATGATGTGCGATTCGCGTCTTTTCGCGCGGCAATTGACGGATTTGAGCCGCGATATTGCCGTGACAGTCGCCCCGATCACCGGCGGTGACCGGGTAGAGGAAATCGCCTCGGGGCTGCTTGACGTGCTGCCACGCCGCTTTGCACTGGCGGGGCTGTCGATGGGCGGGATCGTCGCGATGGAGATCTTGCGCCGCGCGCCGGATCGTGTGTCGCGGATCGCGCTGATGGATACCAATCCGCTTGCGGAAACGCCGCAATCGGCCACTGCATACGAGCCGTTCATCATAAAGCTGCGCTCGGCAAGCCTTGGGGATGCGGTGCAGAGTTTCCTGCAACCCGATCATCTTGCGCCGGGTGTCGGACGCGCGGAAGTGCTGGCGCAACTTGTCGAAATGGCCGAAAATATTGGCGTGGATGCGATCATCCGCCAGACACGCGCGCTGCAACGCAGGCGCGATTATCAATCGGTGTTGCGGCGCTGCAAGGTGCCAACGCTCGTGCTTTGTGGCCGCCATGACGGGCTGACGCCGGTCAAGCGTCATAGCTTTATGGCAGAGCTTATCCCCTATGCCACCCTGTCGGTGATCGAGGACGCGGGGCATTTGCCGCCGCTGGAAGCCCCCGAGAGGACCACGGCGGCGTTGCGCGGATGGCTGGATCAGCCGTTCGTGCTGCAAAAGCGGGTCGATGCCTGATTGGGGGGATCAACCGCGTCAAACAAAAACGGGCCGCTGAGAGGATCAGCGGCCCGTTTCGGTTCTTTCAGATCGGCTTACCCGTTCGCGGCGAGGTTCTTGTTGGCCGCCTTGGGCGCTGCCTTGGCAGATTTTGCCGGGGCAGGGGGCGCCGAATTGGCATCAATGAAATCAAGTACCAGCGGGCGGATATTGTTGCGCCAGCTGCGCCCGGCGAAAATGCCGTAATGGCCAGCGTCGGGTTCGAGGTAGCTGGCCTTTTTCTCATCCGGCAGACCGGTGCAAAGTGCGAGGGCGGCAACGCACTGCCCCGGCGCCGAGATATCATCCTTTCCGCCTTCGACGGTTTTCACGGCGACACTGGTGATCTTGCCGATATCGACCTGATGGCCCTCAACCACAAAGCGGTTCTGTGCGATTTCCAGGCCCTTGAAGATGCGCTCGACCGTGGACAGGTAGAATTCGGCGGGCATGTCCATGACGGCGAGATATTCGTCGTAGAACTTGTTATGGGCGTCGTGATCGCTGGCTTCGCCTTGTGCGACACGGGCGATCTGATCCGAAAAGGCCTGTGCGTGACGCTCGCCGTTCATCGACACGAAGGACGCCAGTTGCAGAAGACCGGGATAGACCATCCGGCCAACGCCCTTGCGCTGAAAGCCGACGCGCTGAATCATGGTTTCTTCGAGCTGTCCCATGGTGACACGACGGCCAAAGTCGGTCACATCGGTCGGGGTTGCATCGGGGTCGATCGGCCCGCCGATCAGGGTCAGGGTGCGTGGCTGTGCCTCGGGGTCCAGCTCGGCGAGATATGCGGTGGCGGCGAGGGTCAGCGGCGCGGGCTGGCACACGGCGATCACATGCAGGTCCGAGCCAAGCTTGCGCATGAAGTCCATCAGGTAGACGGTGTAATCCTCGATATCGAACTTGCCTTCCGAAACCGGGATGTCGCGGGCGTTGTGCCAGTCGGTGACATAGACGTCGCAATCGGGCAAAAGCGAGCGCACGGTCGAGCGCAGCAGCGTCGCATAATGGCCAGACATCGGCGCCACCAGCAGAACGCGCCGTGCCATCGGCGCGCGGCCGGCGACATTGAAATGAATGAGATCGCCAAAGGGTCGCTCGACAATCGTTTCTATGGTGACAAGGTGATCGCGGCCATCTTCGCCGGTGATGCTGTCAATGCCCCAGTCGGGCTTGGTCACCATGCGTTGAAACGTGCGTTCCGTGACCTCGCCCCAAGCGGCAAGCCAGTTCAAAGCAGGGTTTGGCACCATGCTGAAAACAGGATAAGATGCCATTGAAAGTGCTGTGGCACCAAGCCATTGATTGGTGTTTCGGAGGGTTTCCATCAGGTCGTATGTCGCCATGTAACGCATCGTTCGTCTCCTACTAAGGCAAGAAGTGCCCGTCCTATAGGCAATGGTGCCCGGTTCCATCCGTCGCATTGCCCCTCCGGTCCGGCGACGTGATGCTGCATAGCAGAAAAAGTTAAGGGGAAATAGAATAAATGGCAATGCAAGACGATGTCGCAGGAGAAAATATCGAAAAGCTCAACGAAAACCTTGCCAAGGTTGAGCAGCTTTCGCAGCGATTGATTCAGGCCCTCGCATCCCGCAACCCTGCAAACCCCACGCTCAATAGCCCCTCGCAGGAACTATTTGCCAAGGCGGCCAGTTCCTACTGGACCGAAATGCTCGAGAATCCCGGCAAGATTTACGAGAAACAGCTTGAATACTGGGGCAAATCGGTGCGCCATTTCGTCGATGCGCAGCAATTGATGTTGCGCGGCGATGCCGCTGAACTTGAGGATACCGCCGATATTCTTGCCGGGGACAAGCGTTTCTCGAACCCGCTTTGGAAGACCCACCCCTATTTCAGATACATCAAGGAGCAATATGCGCTGAACGCGCAGGCGATCCAGAATGCGGTCGGCGACGTTGATGATCTTGACCCCAAGGAAAAGCGGCGGCTGGATTATTTCGCGCATCAGATCATCGATATGATGTCCCCGACCAATTTCCTGGGCACCAACCCCGATGCCCTTGAGCGGGCGGTGCAGACCGAGGGCGAATCCCTGGTGAAGGGGCTTGAAAACCTGATTGCGGACCTTGAGGCCAACAAGGGCGAACTGGTCGTGCGCCTTTCCGATGACACGTCCTTCGAGCTTGGCAAGAACATCGCCACAACCGCGGGCGACGTGGTGTTCCGCAACCGGATGATGGAGCTGATCCAATATGCGCCCACCACCGAAGAGGTCCATGCGACGCCCCTGATCATCTTTCCGCCCTGGATCAACAAGTTTTATATCCTCGATCTCAAGGAACAGAACAGCCTGATCAAATGGGTCACGGATCAGGGCTATACCCTGTTCGTGGTTTCCTGGATCAACCCCGATGCAAGCTATGCCGAGGTCGGGCTTGAGGATTATATCGAAGAGGGGTTCCTGACTGCCATTTCCGAGGTCAAGGCGATCACCGGTCAAAAACAGGTCAATACCGTGGGCTATTGCATCGCGGGCACGACGCTTCACCTGACGCTGGCGCTTTTGGATAAGCGGGGCGACAAGTCGGTCAAATCCGCAACCTTCTTTACCGCACTCACCGATTTCTCCGAGCAGGGCGAATTCACCCCCTTCCTTCAGGATGATTTCATTGACGGCATCGAAGAGGAAGTGTCGCAACAGGGATTGTTGCGGTCCTTCATCATGTCGCGCACCATGTCGTTCCTGCGCTCCAAGGATCTTGTGTATCAGCCGGCGGTCAAAAGCTACATGATGGGGGAAACACCGCCTGCCTTTGATCTGCTTTATTGGAATGGCGACGGTGCCAATCTTCCGGGCAGGATGACCATGCAATACCTGCGCGGCCTGTGCCAGCGGAACGAATTCATCGAGGGCGGGTTCAAGATTCTGGGCGAAACCCTGCATGTCAGCGACGTCAAGGTGCCCCTGATGGCAATCACCTGCGAGACGGATCACATCGCGGCCTGGAAGGATTGCTATCGCGGCTTTCAGCAGACCGGCGCCAAGGACCGGACCTTTATCGTCTCAGAGTCGGGCCATATCGCGGGCATCGTCAATCCGCCCTCCAAGAAGAAATACGGCCATTATACCAATGACGACCTGAGCGTGCCCGCCGATGGCTGGATTGAAGGTGCAAAGTTTCATGAGGGGTCATGGTGGCCGCGGTGGGAAGCATGGCTGCGCAAACGGTCCGGCAAGATGATTCCGGCGCGCCAGCCGGGCGATTCGGATCACCCCTCGTTGGCTCCGGCACCGGGAACCTATGTGCGTATAAAAGCAAGCGACGGATTTTAAACGTTTTTCCTTTCTGAGCAAGAAAATGCCGCAGTGCAGAAAAAAGACTTGAAATGCTGCACTGCGGCATGTATATCTGTTTCCAGAATACAGAACACGGCAAGCACGCCGCTCAATTGAAAGGACTTACCAAATGGCTAAGACTCAAGATTTCAACGCCGCACTGAAAGACATCATGGGCGCGTTCCCCGTTGACACCAAGGCAATGGAAGATGCCTTCAAAAACCAGGCAACCCTGAACGAAAAACTGTCGGGCGTTGCTCTGTCGGCAGCCGAGAAATCGGCCGAGATCTCCAGCAAGTGGACCAAGGACACCCTGGCCAAGCTGAACGAGGTCACCAAAGCCAAGGCAGAGCCCGCAGATTACGCCAAGGCCGTAACCGATTTTGCATCGGCCAACGCCGAAGTTGCTGCTGAAAACATGGCCGCTTTCGCCGAGATCGCGAAAAAAGTCCAAATGGAAACCGTTGAGCTGATGATGTCGGCCGGCAAATCCATGCAGGACGACGCGACCAAAGCCGTCAAGAAAGCCGCGGAAGAAGTGACCGCAGCGACCCAGAAAGCCACGGCAGCGGCGAAGTAATAGCAGGTTACATACCCTAACCCCTCCCTGACGGGTATGGACTGCGAAGAGCGAGCCGAAAAGGCTCGCTCTTTCTTTTTGCTACACTTGTGTCTAAGCTACGCTGCAGCGCTGCATTTTCCGGGAGGATACGCCTTGGCTGAAACCAAAAAACCGTTGCTGATCAAACGTTACGCCAGCCGTCGGTTGTACAATACCGAGACATCCGATTACGTCACGCTGGAAGATATCGCCGAATTCATCCGCGACGGCCGCGAAGTCCAGATCATCGACCTCAAGTCCGGTGATGACCTGACCCGGCAATACCTTTTGCAGATCATCGCCGAGCATGAAAGCCGTGGCGAAAGCGTGCTGCCGCTGAATGTGCTCAATGATCTGGTGCGTAGCTATACCACCCAGGCCACAAGCGTTGTCCCCGAGTTTCTGGCCGCCAGCTTTGAAATGCTGCGCGATGGTCAATCCAAGATGCTGGAAAATATGACCAAGGCCAATCCGATGGCCTCGATGCCCGGCATGGATGCCATGCGCGCCCAGCAAGAGGCCTTCATGAAGGCGATGACCGGAAACCTTCCCGGTATGGGCACCACGCCGGAAAAATCCGACACCAGGGCCGACGCGGACGACGACAATCTTGGCGATATCAAGAAACAGCTGGCTGAATTGCAGGAAAAGCTGGCCAAGCTTGGCAAATAGATCCGCATGGTTGAAAGCCCCGGCCGGATAACCCTTTGGGGAATCGAGGTGTTCATGGCCGCTGCCGATGAGCGTTCGATTTCTGCCGCCGCCCGCCGTCTGGGCGCCAGCCCCTCGGCGGTCAGCCAGCAACTGACCAATCTCGAAGGCGCGGTCGGGGCCACATTGCTGCAACGCAACGCCCGCCCCATTCGCCTTACGCCAGCCGGCGAGATCATGCACCGCCGCGCCCAAGCGATCCTGAACGAGGCCGCACAGGCGCGCGCCGAGCTGGCGATGTCGCAGCTCTCGACGCTGACCCGCTTTCGCCTTGGCATGATCGAAGACCTCGAGGCCGATGTAACGCCCCAGCTTCTGACCCATATGGCGGGCGAACTCACCCGCTGTCAGTTTCTGCTGGAAACCGGCGCAAGTCATCACCTCTATGACCTGCTTGACGCGCGTGCCCTCGACGTGATTGTCGCCGCCGAGTTCGGCGCCGAGACCGATTGGGTCGAGGTCCACCCGATCCTGCGCGAAGGTTTTGCCGTGGCGGCCCCCAAGGGGGTGATTGATCCCGACGGCGACGTCTTGCGACAACTCAAGCGCCTGCCGCTGATCCAGTATACGCAGCGCCATTACATGGGGCGGCTGATCTCGTCGCATCTGGCACGGCAAAACCTGACCCTGCCTCACCGGTTTGAACTTGATAGCTATCACGCCATTCTGGCGCTGGTCGGGCAGGGCACAGGCTGGAGCATCATGACGCCGTTGGCCCTGATGCGCGCCCGCCGCTTCGCCGATCAGATCGACGTTCTGGAACTGCCGATGGCGCCGCTGACGCGCACCATAAGCGTGACCGCCCGCAAGGGGATTTTGCAGGATATGCCCAAAACGCTGGCTGAGACGTTGAAACCGATCCTGCGTCAGGCGGTGGTCGATCCGGCCATCGCGCGGCATCCGTTTCTTGTGGATGCCCTGACGATGCTCTAGCGATCCGGATCGCGCCGCCGATCCTGAAAGAACGCCTTCAGCAGGGTTTCGGCCTCGCGGGCGGCGATGCCGTCATAGACCTCGGGCATATGGTGACATTGCGGATGGGTAAAGACGCGCGCGCCCTGTGCCACCCCGCCGGATTTCGGATCGCTCGCCCCATAGTAAAGCCGTGCAATCCGGGCGGCGGCCACCGCGCTGGCGCACATCGCGCAGGGCTCGAGCGTGACGTAAAGATCATGGCCCGGCAAGCGCTCGCTTCCCGTTGCGGCACAGGCGGCGCGCAACGCGAGGATTTCCGCATGCGCTGTCGGGTCGTTCAATTCGCGCGTGCGATTGCCCGCCTGCGCCACGACCCGCCCCTTTGGGTCAACCACCACGGCCCCCACCGGCACCTCGCCGCGCAGGGCCGCGGCGCGCGCCTCCTCCAGCGCTGTCATCATATGGCTTTTGAATGTCATGGGGCGTCTTTGCCCCGCCATCACCACTTTCGCAAGCCCCGCGAATAGGCTAAGCGATGACACATGAGCACCAAACCCCCAGAAGGCGACCGGATCGCCAAGGTTATCGCGCGCGCAGGCATCGCCAGCCGCCGCGAGGCTGAGCGCCTGATCGAGGCCGGTCGCGTGACCGTCAACGGCGTCAGGATCACCCGCGCCGCATTGAATGTGACACCGGCCGACAAGGTGGTGGTGGACGGTCGCGCACTGGACGCGCCCGAACCGGCGCGGCTTTGGCTTTATCACAAGCCCACCGGCCTTGTGACCACCAACCGCGACGAACAGGGCCGGGCCACGATCTATGACGACCTGCCCGAAGACCTGCCGCGGGTGATGAGCGTCGGCAGGCTCGATCTCAATTCCGAAGGGCTTTTGCTGCTGACCAATGACGGCACGCTCAAGCGCAAGCTTGAACTGCCCTCGACCGGCTGGCTGCGCCGCTACCGCGTGCGCGTCAACGGCCGCCCGACCGATGCCACCTTCGATCCGCTGCGCAAGGGGATCACCGTCAACGGCGAACGGTTCCAGGGGATGATGGTCACGCTGGATCGCCAGCAGGGGGCGAATGCCTGGATCACCGTTTCGATCCGCGAGGGCAAGAACCGCGAAATCCGCCGCGCGATGGAGGCGGTCGGCCTCTCGGTCAACCGGCTGATCAGGGTTTCTTACGGCCCGTTTCAACTCGGACAGCTCAAGCCTGGCGAAGTCGAAGAAATCCGCCCGCGCGTATTGCGCGATCAGCTGGGCATGCCGCAGGAAGCCGAGGTCGAAAAAACCGGCAAGCCCGCCAGGCCCACGCGGCCAAAACCGCAACGCCGCCGCCGCACCACCTGATCGCTTTCATCTTTCCGGAAATACTCCGGGGGAGACCGGGAAAATTCGCCGAATTTTCCTGGGCGGGGGCAGAGCCCCCATGACGCACCCGCCGCAAGGTCAGAGCGTGATCGGCTCCATCACCTCAGGCTCGATCACATTGACGCCGGGCAGCGCCTTGACCAATTCCTCTGCCGATTGCTCCAGGATCGGGAAGGTGCGGTAATGACAGGGGATCACGGTTTTGAAATCAAAGAACTTTCTGGCCGCATAGCCCGCGCGCCGCATATCCATGGTGAAATACCCGCCCGCGCACAGGATTCCGATATCGGGCTGGTGCAGCTCGTGGAACACTCCCATATCGGCCATCACATCGGTGTCGCCCGAGAGATAGATCACGTGACCTTCGCCTGCGATCATGTAACCGCATTCTGTGCCGGGCACCCGAGGCCCGTCATCGCTGCCAAAGCTGGTCGAATGGGTGGCATGCACCATCGTAACCTTGACCCCGCCAAGATCGACCGTGCCGCCCTTGTTGAACCCGATGACCTCGATCATTTCCTGCGCCTCCCAATGGGCCATGAGGTCATATTGCCCGACCACCGTCAGCCCCTGTTTGCGCGCCAGCGGCAGAACATCGGCCACATGATCAAAATGCGCATGGGTCAGAAGGATATGGCTCGCCCCGTCCGTTGCCGCTGCGTGGCTGTCCTCGGGCAACATCGGGTTGCCGTTAAGCCAGGGATCGACCAACAGAACCTGCCCGCCGATCTCGATCCGAAACGATGAATGTCCAAGCCATGTGATTTTCATTGCAGTGATCCTTTTTCCTGTTGCCTGAAGACTAGCAAGACTTGCGCCACAGGGAAGGGTCAAGCGACGCAATTCTGACGCATGCCCTTGTCCGACCGGGTTTTGACGCGCTCAGATGCTTGCGCCCAATTGCCCCGGGCGCTAAACGCGTGGGCATCACGATTATCGGAGAGACCCATGTTGATCGACCTAGAGATCGCCGCCAAAGG
>NZ_CAJXIP010000114.1 GCF_913054395.1 uncultured Roseovarius sp. | reverse complement strand
GCCGGTTTTGGTATCGGCGATTGCCTCGTTGATCTGATCGAGCCGCCAGTGTCCCGAGATCAATTCGTCGAGTTTCAGGCGGCCCTGTTGGTAGAGGTCGACCATCCAGGGGATATCCCGGCGGATCACAACCTCGCCGGCAAAGGAGCCGATCATCGACTGGCCTGCGGCGGCGAAGCTTACGGCCTCGTAGGATGAGCGCGCGCCGCTATGGGGCATGCCGACCATGATCATCCTGCCGCCCCCCGCGAGGTAGCGCGGCGCCACGTCATAGGCAGAGGCCGCGCCGACGGTGACAAGGACCACGTCGGCACCTCGGCCCAATGCGGCCTTGGCGGCGCGCCAGGGTTTGTCGCCGGTGGCAAGCACGCCGTCGGTGGCGCCGAATTCGCGCGCGGCCTCTAGTTTTTCGGCGCTCATGTCGACCGCCACGATGCGCCGGGCCCCGGCGATGCGTGCGCCCTGGATCGCGTTGAGGCCGACGCCGCCGGCACCGATCACCACAACGTCCTGACCGGCGCGCAGGCCTGCGGCGTTGACCACGGCCCCGACCCCGGTGATGACGCCGCAGGCCAGCAGGGAGGCCGAGGCCATGTCGATCCCGCGAGGCAGTTTCACGATCTGGCTTTGATCGACCACCACCTTTTCGGCGAAGGCGCCACAGGCCATGGCCTGGTGCAGGGTGCCGCCTGCGGTGGTGCTGAGCGGTCCGTGATCGCCGTCATAGCGGGTTTCGCAGCCCGTCGGACGCCCCGAGCCGCAGCTTGGGCAGGAGCCGCAGGAGCGGATCAGGGTCACAACCACCGGATCGCCGGGGGCAAATCCGGTAACGCCCTCGCCGATGGCGCTTATGTGGCCAGCGGCCTCATGGCCGTAGACGGCAGGCAGGGTCCCGCCCCAGCCGCCCTCGGCATAGGAAATGTCGGAATGGCAGACGGCCACGGCATCAAGGTCGACCTGCACCTCGCCCGCCTCGGGCGCGCGCAGTTCGACATCCTCGATCACCAGCGGGGCGCCGAAGGCGTGACAGACGGCGGCTTTGATGGTTGGCATGGTCGCCCTCCTAGATGCGTTTGGGGAAGGTGACCCGGATTCGCGCGCCGTCGCAAGGGGCGATTGCCGGTTGCGCGTCAGATATGGCCGGTGGCGCGCAGGAACTCGCAAAGGTGACCGGCGTAGGCCTCTGGCTGATCGACCGGGGGTACATGGCCGGCGCGGCGGATAAGCTGAAACTGCGAACCGGGGATGAGATCGACGGTTTCGCGCACCAGATCGGGCGGGGTAGAGCCATCCTCGGAGCCGGCAATGCCGAGCGTCGGCAGGCGCAGCCCCGAGGTGGGCGTATAGAAATCCGTGCCCGAAATTGCCGAGGCACAGCCGATATAGCCCTCCGGGTCATGCCGCGCCAAAAGGTCAAGCCAGGGCAGGTGCCTGTTTTCCTTGATAAACGCGCGGGTGAACCAGCGTTCGCAAGAGGTGCGGGCAAGCTCTGCCATATCGCCCGCGCGGGCGCTGGCGATGCGGCTGGCCCAGATCTCGGGGGTGGCGATTTTGGCGGCGGTATTGGACAGCACCATGGCGCGGACAAGATCGGGGCGTTTGACCGCCAGCCCCTGCGCGACCATTCCACCGACCGAGAGGCCAACGAACATCACCTCGCGCAGCCCGAGGTGATCCAGAAGCCGTTCGGCGTCGCGCACCAGCGTGCCCATCGAATAGGGCGCTGGCGGACAGGACGACAGGCCATGTCCGCGCGCGTCATAGCGGATCACCCGCAGCCCGTCTGGCAGATGCGCCATGATCGCGTCCCAGAGAACCGTGCCGGTGCCAAGCGCATGGGCAAGGACAAGCGGCGCGCCATCCTGCGGACCCTCGTCAAGATAATGAAGCCTTATGTCGTCAAAATCCGCAAACGCCATGGCCAACCCTCAGGCAAACCGGGTGAGGGCGGTCTGGAATACCTCGGCATCGACATTGCCGCCGGAAATGGTGGCAAACACCGCGTCACCCTCGATCTGATCGGCGTGAAACAGCGCGGCGGCAAGCGCCGCGGCGCCACCGGGTTCCGCCACGACCTTGAGGCGCGACCAGGCAAGTGCCATGGCCTGAAGGCATTGATCATCGGTGACCACAAGGCCTGGGCCGCAAAGCCGCGCCATGATCGGAAAGGTTATCTCGCCGGGTTGCGGCGTGACGATGGCATCGCACAGACTCCCGGACATTCTGGCGTTGCGTTCGATCCGGCCGCTGGCAAGCGAGCGGGTGACATCGTCAAAGCCTTGCGGTTCACAGGGGCGCGCGCGCAGGCCCGGCGCATCGGCCTCGAGCGCAAGCGCAATGCCCGAGGTCAGCCCGCCACCGCCGCAGCACACCAGGACATCCGCCTGCGTCACGCCAAGCGCGGCGGCGTCTTCGGCGATCTCAAGCCCGGTGGTGCCTTGTCCGGCGATCACCTGCGGCTCGTCATAGGGTCTGATCAGCGTCAGGCCGCGTTCATCCGCAAGCCGCTCGCCGATGGCATCGCGATCCTCGGCAGCGCGATCATAGAGGACCACTTCGGCCCCGAGCGCGCGGGTGTTGTCGATCTTCATGCGTGGCGAATCGCCTGGCATGATGATCACTGCTGGCACGCCATGTTCGCGCGCCGCCAAAGCGACGCCCTGGGCATGGTTGCCGCTTGAGAACGCGATCACCCCCTGCGCGCGGGCCGTGGGATCAAGGGCCGAAACCGCAGAGCGCGCGCCGCGATACTTGAAGCTGCCGGTGTGTTGCAGGCACTCGGGTTTCACGAACACCCGGCGTCCGGCGATCTCGTCCAGAAACGGTGAGGACAACAGAGGCGTGCGCCGGGCATGCCCCTTGAGGCGGGCGGCGGCCGAGCGGATCATGGTGATATCGGTCATGCGGTTTGCTCCAGCAGGGAGTGAATGGCGGCAAGTGCCGGGTCTTCGTCGAGAAAGGGTACATGGCCGCGATCCGGCACCACGGCGGCAATCAGGCCGGGGTGGTGCTCTTGCATCCGGGCCAGCGTCGCGGCCGACAGAAGATCGGAATTCGCGCCTTTGATCACGGCAAGGGGGATGTCTTTCAGGGCGTCGAACAACAGCCAGAGATCGGCGGCCTCGCCGGTGCCCGCCTGTCCGGTCAGCGCATCGCGCAGCTTGGCATCATAGCGCAGCCCAAGCCCGCCGCCGGGCTTTTCTTGAAACATGAACCCGGCCTGTTGGCGCCAGCGCTCAATGCTTACGCCGGGAAAGTCGGGGCCGTGCACATGGGCAAGCGCAAGGGCGGCACTGTCGAGGTCAGGCAGGTTTGGTTCCTTGCCGACATAATCCATGATCCGCTCAAGCCCCTTTGCATCCACATCCGGCCCAATATCGTTAAGCACCACTGCCCGCAGGCGCGCGGGATGCCCATAGGCAAGCGCCATGGCAATAAGCCCGCCGCGCGAGGTGCCAATCAGGGTGACCTGATCAAGGCCAAGGTGATCCAGTAATTCGAGCGCATCCTGGCCTTCGCGCAGGATGTTGTAATTGGTGAAATCCGGGTCGTATCCGGATTTCCCGCGGCCTCGGTAATCCATACAGATCAGTCGGTTATCGCCAAGGAGCGGCGCCATAAAGGTAAAGTCGTCACTATTGCGCGTGAGGCCGGCCAGGCAGAGGACGGGGCGGCCCTTTCCGGTATCGGTGTAATAAATCTCCAACCCGTCGGAGGTGGTGAATGTCGCCATCACGCGCGCGCCAGCGCCGGAATTCCGGTCAGGTCGCTGAGCACGGTTTCGGGGCTGGCCGGAAGCCTGTCCATCGGATCGCCCGCGCGATTGACCCAGGCGGTGGCAAAGCCATATCCCGCCGCCGCGCTGGCATCCCAGCCGTTTGAGGACACGAACAGAACCTCTTCGGGGGCGCAGCCAAAGCGCGCTCCGACCAGGTCATAGACCACGCGTGCGGGCTTGAAGATGCCGACGCTTTCGACCGAAAGCACATCGTCCAGAACATCTCCGATGCCTGCCGATTTGACCGCCCCGTCAAGCATGTCCGGCGCGCCGTTGGACAGGATTGCGGTGTTCAGCCCGGCGTCTTTCAGGGCATGCAGCATGGCGGGCACTTCCGGATAGGCCTCAAGCTCCCAGTAAAGCTGCAACAGCCGCTCGCGCAGGTCGGCGTCGCCCTCAAGGCCTTCGGATTCCATCGCCCAATCAAGCCCGTCCTGCGTGACCTGCCAGAACCCGGTATGCGTGCCCATCACCGCGCGCAGCCAGGTATATTGCAGCTGTTTGAGGCGCCATTTCTCGGCAATCGCGGGCCAGTGGCGGGCAAAGGTCTCGCGGCCCGGTTCGCGGGCGGCGTTGCGGGCGGCGGCGGCGACGTCGAAAAGCGTGCCGTACGCGTCGAAAACACAGGTTGTGATGGGCATGGGGTCTCCGGGGTATGGGGCGCGTCAGGGGCAGGGCCCGGCGCGGTTATCAATGGCTCGTGCGCAGAGTGGCACGGATTTTCAGGGGTGGAAAGACCCCGCAGGATAACGCCGACGTGAGGACGGACCGTGCGGTGGGGGATCGGTTTGCAAATCAGGGCAGGGGCCGTTAGAATCCACTCATCAGCGGAAGCACCCGCGCGAGATGCGCGGCCTTTCAAACTCATCCCCATCATGATTGGATATTATATGACGCAAGTTAAAGCCGGCGATACCGTGAGCATTCACTACACAGGCACGCTGGCCGACGGCAGCACGTTTGACAGTAGTGAAGGCCGTGATCCGCTGGAATTCGCGGTTGGCTCGGGACAGATCATTCCGGGGCTTGATGCCGCAATGCCGGGGATGGCCGTGGGCGACAAGAAAACTGTCGAAGTGCCCGCCGACCAGGCCTATGGCCACCCTGACCCCAATGCCCAACAGGCCGTGCCGCGCGCTGAAATTCCGGCGGATATCCCGCTTGATCTGGGCACGCAGCTTCAGGTGCAGACGCCCCAGGGGCAGGTGATGCCGGTGACCGTGGTCGAAGTGACCGAAGAACAGGTCGTGCTGGATGCCAACCACCCGCTGGCGGGCAAGGACCTGACCTTTGCGATCGAGCTTGTCGCGATCAAGTGAGCCCCGCCATTGACGATGTGATGTGACGCGCGCTGTGGAATACCCGCGGCGCGCGTTGCCGTTTTCCCCTAGGCGATGTCAAGCAGAACGGCCCCTGCGCGACCCGGAGTCATCACCGCGTCATGTGCGGCGGCGCAGTCGCTTAGCGGATAACGCGCATGAATGGCGGGTGTCAGGCTGCCATTGGCCAAGGCGCCGTGCAGCCGTGTGATGGCGGCCTGCCGGGCTGGGCCGTCGAGGATGTAGATCAGCGTGATATCAAGCGTGATCGCCTTGAACAGATAGGCCCCGAACGGCAGCACGGGCGTCATGTTGCGCCCCGATCCATAGGCGGCGATGGTGGCATTGGGGGCCATCACCTCGCCAAGCAATGCCGCGTTTTCACCGAACTCGACCTCGATCGCGCGGTCGACGCCTGCGCCACCCGTGACCTCAAGGATCCGCGCCGCGAGGTCTGGGTCGGCGTAGTCGAACACGTGATCCGCTCCGGCGGCCTTGACCCGTGCCATTGCACCGCCTGAACAGGTCGCGATCACCCGTGCCGCTGCGCCATGCGCCAGTTGCACCGCATTATGCCCCACTGCCCCGGCCCCGCCCGAAATCAACAGCGTCTGCCCGGCCACATCGCCGCCGCCAAACACCGTATGCGCCGCCGTCAGGCCGGGGATGCCAAGCGTTGCGCCGATCTCCATGCTGACGTCCTCGGGCAGGGGAACCGCCTGTGGTTCTGGCAGGGCGATATACTCGGCGGCGGTGCCATGGCTGCGCTGCCACTGGCCGTTCCAGATCCAGACCCGCTGGCCGATGCGCGCGCGCGCGATGCCTTCGCCAACCGCTTCAATCACGCCGGCCCCATCCGAATGGGGAATGATTCGATCAAAGGCGGGCTTGGTCACACCGGGGCGGGCGCCCGCGCGAGCCTTGGCATCCGAGGGGTTCACGCCCGAGACATGAAGCCGCACCAGAACCTCGCCGGGGCCGGGGCTCGGGGTGTCGATCTCGATCAGTTCAAGAACATCGCTGGCCTTGCCGAAAGCGGAATAGGAAATTGCGCGCATCTGTGATCTGCCTTTTTGCTAAAGCGATGGGCCTGCGCCTGGCATTGGCCCGAAAGGCCCGGAGGCCGGGGGTTGCAGTGATCTGTTCGGTGAGGGGATCATGGCCCGAGGATGGGGAGCACCGTCAACGTTGCGCAGGGATTTTGCCCGAAAATGTCGCTACGCCGATCAGATGATGCCGGGTGCGCGGGCGGTCACTTCCGGCGCAGGCGGATCACGACGTCGACCGAGGCAATCTCGGCGCCCTCAGGCGCATCGGGCACCTGCGTGATCTTGAGTTGATCGGCGGGCGCATCCGATAGCGTGCCGGTGTCTTCCCAGTAAAAATGCGGATGATCGTGGGTGTTGGTGTCAAAATAACTTTTTGAACCATCGACCGTGACCTCTTGCACAAGCCCGACGTCGCAAAATGCCCGAAGCGTGTTGTAGACGGTCGCGAGGGATACGCTTTCGCCCATGTCCTGCACATTGGCAAACAGGCTTTCGGCAGTCACGTGGCGGTGCTGTCCATCGCCCACCAGCAACGTGGCAAGGGCGACACGCTGGCGTGTCGGGCGAAGCCCGGCCCCCGAAAGCCATTGGGTTGCTATGGTCGTCGCTTGCGTTGTCATTGGTGCGTATTCCCCGTGTTAGACTGTAATATAGAGGTGGGGCGGGTCCGATTTCAAATAAAAATCACGAAGATTTCCTTGGGCCGCAGTGATGGCGCAGGCTTGCATGCGCCTTTTGCCCGGTGATAGAGGGTTTGATAACACAGGGTTTAGCAATAAAGGGGGCCGCCTGAATGGCCGAGTATCCTAGCAGCTTCGATCGCGACGATTTGCTGAAATGCGCGCGCGGGGAATTGTTCGGCGAGGGAAATGCACAATTGCCCGAACCGCCAATGCTGATGATGGACCGGATCACCGAAATTTCGGGCGATGGCGGCGCGCATGGCAAGGGCCATGTTGTCGCCGAATTCGACATCAACCCCGATCTCTGGTTCTTCAAATGTCATTTCCCCGGCAATCCGATCATGCCCGGCTGTCTCGGGCTTGATGGACTCTGGCAACTGACCGGATTCAATCTTGGCTGGCGCGGCTGGCAAGGGCGCGGTTATGCGCTTGGCGTGGGGGAGGTCAAATTGACCGGCATGGTGCGCCCGGATCGCAAGATGCTGACCTATTACGTGGATTTTACAAAAGCAGTGCAAAGCCGTCGCCTGACGATGGGGGTTGCCGACGGCCGGGTTGAGGCCGATGGTGAGGTCATCTATCAGGTCCGTGACATGAAGGTTGCATTGTCGGAAAACTGAGCCTCGCGAAATAAGGAGTACGCAAATGCGTCGAGTTGTGGTGACTGGTCTGGGAGTTGTCTCCAGTATCGGGAACAACGCCGAAGAGGTACTGGCCTCTCTCAAAGAGGGCAAGTCAGGGATTACCGCCAATGCGGCGATGGCCGAACACGGCTTTCGCAGCCAGATCGCGGGTGCGGTGAATATCGACCCGAGCGAGCATATCGACAAGCGTACACTGCGCTTCATGGGGCCGGGAGCGGCCTATGCCCATATCGCCATGCAACAGGCGATTGCCGACAGCGGGCTTGAGGAAAGCGATATCGTAAACCCGCGCACCGGCCTTGTGGCCGGGTCCGGCGGGCCGTCGACAAGCGCGATGCTTCAGGCGCATCAGACCGTTTTGAGCACAGGCGCCACCAAGCGGATCGGGCCCTTTGCCGTGCCCAAATGCATGTGCTCGACGATTTCGGCCAACCTGAGCACGGCGTTCAAGATCAAGGGGATCAACTATTCGATCACCTCGGCCTGTTCGACCAGCCTGCATTGCATCGGCAATGCCGCCGAACAGATCATGATGGGCAAGCAGGACATCATGTTCGCGGGCGGTGGTGAGGAACTGGACTGGACGCTGTCCTGTCTGTTCGATGCTATGGGCGCGATGAGCAGCAAGTATAACGACACCCCCGAGAAGGCCAGCCGCGCGTTTGACGCGGGGCGTGACGGGTTTGTCATTTCCGGCGGCGGCGGCATTCTTGTGCTTGAAGAGCTGGATCATGCTGTCGCGCGCGGTGCAAAGATCTATGCCGAGGTGACCGGTTATGCTGCCACCAGCGATGGGCACGACATGGTTGCGCCCTCCGGCGAGGGTGGCGAACGCGCCATGCGGCTTGCGCTTGGCCAGCTGCCCGAGGGACGCAAGGTTGGCTATATCAATGACCACGGCACCAGCACGCCGGTCGGCGATGTCGGCGAAGTCGAGGCCGTGCGCCGCGTCTTTGGCGAGGGCGCAACCCCGCCGATCAGCTCGACGAAATCCATGACCGGCCACAGTCAGGGCGCCACGGGGGCGCAAGAGGCGGTCTATTGCCTGCTCGCATTGCAGCATGATTTCATCATTCCCTCGATCAATGTCGAAACGCTTGATCCCGCGCTTGCCCCGGCGGAAATCGCCACGAAGCGGGTGGACAACGCCGGGCTTGATACGGTCATGACGAACAGTTTCGGCTTTGGCGGCACCAATGGCTCGATGCTTCTGAGCAAATATCACGGATGACACGCAGATGAATGATTCACTCAAGGGCAAGCGCGGCCTTGTCATAGGGGTCGCCAATGACCGCTCGATCGCCTGGGGCATTGCAAAGGCGATGGCCGAAGCGGGGGCAGAGCTTGCCTTTTCCTATCAGGGCGAGGCTTTTGCCAAGCGGGTTGAACCGCTGGCGGCCTCGGTCGGATCGGGTATTCTGCTGGATATGGATGTCACCAGCGATGCCTCGCTCGATGCCGCCTTCGAAACCTTGGCGGCGCGTTGGCCGACAATTGATTTCGTGGTGCATGCCGTGGCCTATTCCGACAAATCCGAATTGACGGGGCGGTTCCTGAACACCAGCCGTCAGAATTTCAAGCATTCGATGGATATTTCGGCCTATTCCCTGATCGAGGTGGCGCGCCGCGCCTATCCGATGATGAAGGACGCTGGCGGCACGATCCTGACGCTGAGCTATCAGGGCTCGAACCGGGTTGTGCCCAATTACAACGTGATGGGGGTCGCCAAGGCGGCGCTTGAGGCGGCGACGCGCTATCTGGCCAATGACCTTGGCCCCGATGGTATTCGTGTCAACGCCATCAGTCCCGGCCCGATGAAAACCCTGGCCGGTGCGGCGATTGGCGGCGCGCGCAAGACCTTCAAGCATACCGAGCAGAACGCGCCCCTGCGCGCCAATGCCACGCTTGAGGCGATTGGCGGCACGGCGGTCTATCTTGCGTCGGATGCGGGGGCCTGCACTACCGGCGAGATCATCCGCGTCGATGGCGGCTATCACGTGCTTGGCATGCCGCAGGCCGAAAGCCTCTGATCCCCGGATCAGACCGGATTTGGCCTAAAAATCGCCATCATGCGGTGATACGACCATCGCATGATGAAACAACGCTATAGCACCCCCCAACGAGAAGAACGCTATGCGGCCCGCGCCGCGCGGGCCCGTTTTTGGGCCTGGCCGGTCCGGATCGTGCTTTTCGGCTTTGTCGGCGCGGCAATCTGGCAGGAACCGGCCTTGTCGCCCAGGGGGCATGCCATTCTGAAGGATGTCGCGGCGCGCGTCGGCGAACGCCTGGAAGAGTCAGAGATGGCGCAGTCCTATCTTACCGCCCTGGCCGGCGAGTCGGAGAATACGCCGGACAACTAGGGGCGCCCCTCTCTGACGTATTGATTTCACATGTTCGCGGGCACCGGTCCCGTGCGACATGCCCTAGAACCATTGCCCCGGTTCCATCAATCCCAGATCCAGAAGTTGCCGCGAATGCCATTCAAAGGGAATGGAATTGTGCCATTTGAAGGTCTGGATATCAAAGGTCGAACCGGGATTGCTCTTGAGTGCCTTGGCGGTGCGAAACGACACCACCGCACTTGTCAGGTTATGATGCCAGGGGCAGGCATAGGTATTGTATTCCTCGTCACTGAAGGTGTGATCGTCGCGCAGGCGCAAATCCGGCTTGGCCCGGAATAGCGCGATGCGGTCGATCTTGCGGCGCTTGACCGGGATATGTTCTTCATAGCGCCAGCGCAGACCGCCGAAGAAATCAAGCTGGCGTTCCTTGGGGTGGTTGTGATTGTCCGGATCGGGCCGCGCGAGGGCGTAATAGCCGGATTTGTCCATATGCGCCTGTTCCAGAGAGACCGCATTGGTGTGGCTGTCAAGATCACCGGCGTAAAGGTCGATCACATAGCACAGCATCGCATCGCGCCGCTCTTCGGCGTGAAACGTCAGCATCTCGCCCACCGTGCGGGTCTCACAGAAGGGATAGAACAGGTATTCGCCGTTGTAACAGTAATACATCCAAAGCCCCGGCGCGGCGGCGATCACTGCGTTGACGGCCTCAAAAAGGCTGTCGCCGCCCGCAAGGTCATAGGCGATGCGATGGACATGTTCCGAGGCGGCCACATCCGGCGCCAGGTCAAAGCTTTCGGGCAGGAAGGCCAGCACCGATTTGAAACCCGAATCAAGATGGTGGCGCAGGGTCGAATTAAGCTCGGCCTCGTCTTCGGCGAAGATCATCGCAACGGGACCCTTGGCAAGGGCCGTGCCGGGGTTGGCAAGAAAGTCGGGGAGGCGCGGTGAAGGCATGCTTTGCTCGGTCCTTTTGGCGCCAGAATCGGCCAAACGCACACGCATTGCAAGTGCCCCTGAAAGTGATGTAGTCAGACCCCCTGAAACCATGGCAGGAGCCGGGCATATGGCCGATGTGAAGAAACTCTTTATCAAGACCTATGGCTGTCAGATGAACGTCTATGACAGCGAGCGTATGGCCGAGGCCATGGGCGGGGCAGGGTATGTCGAAACCCAAACCCCCGAAGACGC
>NZ_CAJXIP010000113.1 GCF_913054395.1 uncultured Roseovarius sp. | reverse complement strand
CCCTGAACGGGGCGGAAACCCATCGCACCATGGCGGGCAACTTTCTGGCCGACAGTTTCGGGGCCTCTGTCCAGCATATAGCACTGGCCACCGACGATATCTTTGCGACCGCAGCGGCCCTCGCCGAACGCGGGTTCAAACCCTTGCCGATGTCCGACAACTACTATGCCGATCTTGCCGCGCGGTTTGATCTGGCCCCCGAGGTTCTGGACCGGCTCAAGGCTGGCAATATCCTCTATGACGAGGATGCGCAGGGCACCTTCTTTCAGCTCTATTCGCGGCCCTATGCGGGCGGGATGTTCTTTGAAATCGTTGAACGGCGCGACGGATACGCGGGCTATGGCGCGCCGAATGCGCCGTTCCGGATTGCGGCGCAAAAGCGACTGTTGCGCCCCAAGGGCATGCCCCGGCTCTAGCTCGGCCAAGGCATGCACCCTGTTTTACGGGTGTCAGGTGTAGTTGCCCTTGACCCGCTCCTTGGTCGGATCGAAATGCGGAAAGCCGACGACCGTCGCCCTGAGCCGTTTCTGATCGCCGTCCAGGCGACCGATCTCAAGTTCTGTGCCGATATCGGCATGGGCTACATCGACACGCGCAAGGGCAATGACCTTGCCAAGGATGGGCGATTTGACGGCAGAGGTGACGACCCCGATCTGTGGCTTGCCGATATGAACGCAATCTCCGGGTGTCGGCACGACGCCGCCAGGCAGGTCCAGACCGACCATCACGCGTTGCGGGTTCGCCTTGCGCCGCTCAAGTGCCGCGCGTCCGATGAAATCGTCGGTCTTCGATTTGAGCGGCACGGTAAAGCCGATGCCGGCCTCCATCGGGTCGGTCTGATCGTCGAATTCCGACCCGGCAAAGATCAACCCGGCCTCGATCCGCAACATGTCCAGCGCAGCAAGGCCGAGGGGGATCATGCCCATCGGTTCGCCGACCTTCCAGACCGCATCGAACACCGCAGTCGCATCCCTTGGGTGACAGAAGATTTCATAACCCAGTTCGCCGGAATATCCTGTGCGGCTGACCACGACCGCGGGCCCGTGAAAATCGCCGATGCGCGCGATTGCGAGGCGGAACCACGGCAGTTCTTCGATGGTGGCCTGTTGTGGCGGTGTCCAGATCACCTCTTTGAGAATGTCGCGCGACAACGGCCCCTGCACCGCGATATTGCAGTGATGGTCGGTCGAGGATCGCACCCAGGCATTGAGCCCGCGCTCTTCTGCCTGCTTGCGCAGCCACAGGCCGGATTGATCGTTGCCCCCGATCCAGCGGAAATTGGTCTCGCCAAGGCGATAGACCGTGCCATCGTCGATCATGCCGCCGTGTTCATAGCACATGGCGGTATAGACGATGCCGCCAACCGCAAGTTTCTTGATGTTGCGGGTCACGCATACCTGCATCAGCTCTTCGGCATCCGGCCCCGTCACCTCGTATTTGCGCAGCGGAGAGAGGTCCATGACCACGGCTTTTTCACGCGCCGCCCAGTACTCGGCAATGGCGCCGTGGTTGGTCATGTCATTTGCAAGCCAATAGCCCGCATATTCGGTGAAATTGCGCGTATGGCGTGCAAAGCAATCATGAAAGCCTGTTTTCCTGGTATGTTCCACGTCTGCCCCCGGAGTTTTGCGCCATCCTATGGATTGGCGGAAGTCATTGGATTTATCATAGGTACGCACCTGTATGTCGGTCGGAATCCAGCCATTTGCCGGATCAATGTCACAGGGACAGGCGGTCGAGACACAGATCAGATCGCTTAGGGCACGCAGCAACACATAGTCGCCGGGCCGCGAATAGGGATCGTCCATGCTGATGGCGTTGGTGTCATCAAGCATGGTATTGAAAAAGAAGTTGATCGCAGGCCAGCCGCCGCGTGGCCGGATGTTGAACTGGCTCAGTTCGGCATTGATGTTGTCGGAACAATTGACATGACCGGGATAGCCCAGATCCTCGTAATAGCGCGCGGTACAGGCCAGCCCGTAGGTGTCATGCCGCCCGACCGTATCTTGCACGATTTCGACCAGCGGCTCCTGATCGGACGAGAAGTATTTTGAGAAAAGGCCGGGCTGGGGATAAAGCGAGCCCACAAGCGAGCGCGTCGTCGTCGGGTCGATTTCGCGTTCAAGCCCCTTGTCGAGCGCACGCAGCGAGAAGGCCTGGAAATCCGAACATTCACGGCCTTTTACATCCAGCACCTGAATGAACTGGCCCTTCCTGACCTCGAATGGCTTGGCCTCGCCCGGCTGAATGTTGATATCGAGCAGCGGATCGGCCAGCGGTTCCGGCGCGGTGATCGGTGCGGCCGGGTCAGCAGGTGCATAGCGCCGGATGTAAACGGCGACTTCGGTCGGGGCCCATTGTTCGTGCGGCCCGATCGCGATGCCGGTGGCACAGACGATCAGCAATCCGTCGCTGGCCGCCACGAAGCTGCGAAACTCCCCTGCCCTCGATCCTTCGTCAAAGAGCAGTGTGCCATCGGCCTTTGCGATGTCAAACCCGGCCTTGGCGAGCGCCGCCACGACGCGCGCGCCCGAGGGATCGCCCAGAAGCGCGGCCTTCAGGCCCTTGGGATCACGCCCGCCCTTGGCCCCGATCATGGCCGCGTCGGATGTGCCGTCCGGGGCAAAGAACACCATTTCGACGGGCTGAAGGCCTTCGCGGTCCTGCACCGTGATTTCGTCGCCCTTTTCGATACGCAGGGCACGGCTGCCGCCACCCGGAACGGGGTGCCGTTCCACGCCATGCGGCAGGATCGGCAAGCCGGGCGTCAGCACGCCGGCGCGCTCGTATGGTACGGCAAATACGGGTTTGTCGTTCACTTGTGGTTCTCCCAGTCGTGCGCGTCCGAATTCGCGCGGGTGAGATGGATCAGACCAGGCCCTGACCGTTCAGGATGCCAGTGATATTGCCCGGACATCGCGGCAAGAGGTGGGGATTCAGGTGGGAAACCTGCATATTTCATGATGTTTCCGTTATCTTGGCCAAACTCCAGTGTCGGTTTCAGGTCGATTCGCCCGAGTTGAGAACAGTTTGGCCAATATCGCGCTTTTCTCTGCACAGTTTTTTGATACCCTGAGACCCAAGAAATTAGCGCCTAGCGGGATGGCTCGTGCCTGCGGCTTGTGAGGGTATCGGATCCGTCGCCATGGCACACAAGATTTCAGAGCGTCTCAGGGATACTTCACGATATGAGCCAAGGGAAAACCGCCCTTCCACCGCTTGACTATCTACTAGCCTTCGAGGCCGCCGCCGAAAGCCAGAGCTTTGTCGGCGCGTCAAAAAAGCTGAACATCAGCGAAACCGCGATAAGCCGAAAGGTTCGCCTGCTTGAGCTGCATTACGATGTACCGCTTTTCCTGCGCGGTCACCGATCCATAAGCCTGACACCGCAGGGCGCGTCGTTTCTGGCGCGCATCAACCCCGCCTTGAAGGAGCTGCGCGAGGCCTCGCGGGCGATCGTCGCCGAGCATAAGGAAAGGCCGGTGACGCTGGCCGCGACCAATTCCGTGGCGGCGCTCTGGCTCATGCCGCGCCTGCATCGGTTTCGCGCCGCCAACAAGCATGTCAAAATCATGGTGGTTTCGTCGGACCGTGACGAGGAATGCCTGTCTGAACAGGTCGATCTTGCCATTCTGCGCGGTGACGGAAATTGGCCGGGGTTTACCTCGCGGCAGCTATTTGGCGAAACGATTTTTCCGGTCTGTTCGCCTGCTTATCTCGAGGCCAATCCGCAAGCCGACGACATTGCCATGTTGCCGCATCTTGATCTGATCGCCGTTGCCGCGCAGCATCCTGAATGGATGACATGGCAAAGGTGGCTGAGCCATGTCGGCCGGCAAAACGTCGAGCCGAAGCAGGCCGCGTTGTTCAACACCTATCCGATGTCGATACAGGCGGCTGTTGACGGATTGGGGGTGGCGCTTGGCTGGGCGCATCTGGTTGATCCGCTGATCGAACAAGGCAAGCTGGTGCGCCCTTTGGGTGACGAGGCCGTGCGCACCGATTTTGGCTATTACCTGTTGCGCTCCGAGGCCGCCGCGCCGTTTGACGAGTGCCGGATCGTCGAGGACTGGTTGTGCGGTGTCAGCGACGCGCGCAAACGCTTTGCGTCCTGAGAACGGGTATTGGGCCATTCGCGTTGTTCTTTACGCGTCATTGCTGTTTACTTGGCAAAGTTGAATATTCCTGTTGTGGAGACGGCAAATTTTATGAGGCCTGAAAAAGTGAAGAAACCCGCGCCGAGCCAGACTTTCGGCCAGGACCCGCACCGCCTGCGTGAGGGCCGCGAGAATGTACTTGAGGTGGCCATCGGCAAAGAAGTTAGGGCCTTTCGCAAGCAACAGAGCATGACGGTCAACGAACTCGCCGATGCGACAAGCCTGTCGATCGGAATGCTGTCGAAGATCGAGAACGGCAATACCTCGCCGTCGCTGACGACGCTGCTGACGCTAGCCAATGCATTAAGCGTGCCGCTCACCTCTTTCTTTCGCGGGTTCGAGGAAAGCCGCGCCGCCGTGCTTACCAAGGCCGGCGAAGGCGTTGAGATAGAGCGCAAGGGCACGCGCGCCGGGCATCAATACAACCTCTTGGGTCATATCGGATCAAATGCCAGCGGTGTGGTGGTCGAGCCTTATCTGATCACGCTCAGTGAGGAATCAGATGTGTTTCCGACCTTCCAGCATGACGGAATCGAGACGATCTACATGCTGGAAGGCGAGATTGATTATCGCCATGGCAATGATGTTTATCCGCTCAAGCCGGGCGATACCCTGTTTTTCGACGCCGATGCGCCGCATGGGCCCGAGGTGCTGATCAAGCTGCCGGCGCGCTATCTGTCGATCATTTCCTATCCTCAGTCGGCCTAACGCCCGCGCGTATGTCAGGCCTGTAAGGGTGGCTCGGTGTCCTTTTCGGGCCAGATACCGTCAGACGTCGGCAAGCCGTCGTCGAATTTTGACAGGTAATCAACGATCAATGGCCGGTTGTCGATAAAGCCCTTGTAGGTCGCAAGCTCGACCGGGATGTCGCGGAGTACGCGGTGCAGCCGACGCCCCCATTTCGGCACCGTAACCACATCTTCCAGGGCGATCAGGTAACAGCGGATCGGAAACACGAGCGCGTTTGAGCGCGGCAGCCGGAAAAAGGTCTGAAGTTCGACCCGCAGGAATTGCTTTTCCCCGACGTTTTCAGGTGTCAGCGTCGTCTTTTGCACGCCCCATTTGTGATAGTTTTCGGGGCTGGTATCAAGCAGCGGATTGACCGTCATGGTCCAGTTGAGCCGCCGCGCCGGGCTGCCTTGCTGGACGTTCAGAAGGAATTTCAGCGCGCGCACGAAGATGCCCATTTCATGGGCTTTCGGTACCGGGGCGTGCCATTCGAAAAAGTTCATGCCGATGTCGAAATCAAGTGACCAGTCGGCCTGGGTGGTGACCATTCCGGCATCCATCCAGAGGTTGTCGTCACGCTGATCGAGAACCGCGAAATCGCCCTGGGTCTGGCGGGTGATATATTCCATCGGGCCATAAGGCAGCGTGGTTTCGTCCATGAAGGTGAAGCGCTGGTCAATCCCCATCGGCTTGTTGATCCAGTGCCAGTCATTGCCATCGCGATGCAGTTCGAAGAGGTCGGGATAATCCTCTGATTTGCTGACCATGATCAGCTCAAGAAGATCCCAACCCGCCAGCGTCATATGCGGCAGCGACTGACAGCGCAGCGGGTCTTCGGCAAGCACAATTGCGCGATCCTTCATTTCGGATACGTAATGCTCGTCCACATCGAAACGCTTTTCATAGACGCTGCCCTTGGGGCCGCCCTGATGTTGTTCCATGTTGACGGAATACATGTAGCTGTCTTCGTGAAACGGGAACGGAAAGCGGTCGATCGCCCATTGCGAATTCCTGAAGGTGTAATCACCGCGAAAGGTTTCATCGTTGAACTGAATTGTCATGAGTCGTCTCCTTAGCGGTCCAGAACGAGGGTCTTGCCCTCGAACCGGCTGACGCAGGGCATGATTTTCTTGCCGCTGGCCTTTTCATCGTCTTCAAGCCAGTGATCGTGATGCAGGAATTTGCCGTCATAGCCGATCACCGCGGTCTCGCATTGCCCGCAGGCGCCACCGCGGCACAGGTAGGGCGCATCGACACCTGCGGCCTCGATCGCTTCGAGCAGGCTTTGATGTTCGCCGACGGTGATGACCTTGTTCGAGACTGCAAGCTTGACTTCGAAGGGCTTGCCCGATTGCGGCGCAAGGAATTCCTCATAGTGGATCGCCTCGCGGGGCCAGCCAAGGTCGCGCGCTTTGGCGCAGACCCAGTCGATCATCCCCTTCGGTCCGCAGACATAGATATGCGTCCCGAGCGGTTGCCCATCCAGCAGGTTTTCGAGGTCGATGGCCTGTTTCTGGTCATCGAAATAGACATGCACATTGTTGGGATGGGCCGCTGTCAACTCGTCCACATAAGACCCGAGCGCGGGGTTGCGGCAGGCATAGTGAAGCTCGAACCGCCCATTCGTTGCTGCAAGCTGCTTGATCTGTGCAAGGAACGGCGTGATGCCGATGCCGCCGGCAATCATCAGGTGTTTCTTTGCCCGCAGATCAAGCGCAAACAGGTTGACCGGATAGCTGATCACCATCTGATCGCCGGGCTTGACCTTTTGATGCATGAACAGCGATCCGCCGCGTCCTTCGTCATCGCGGCGTACCGAAATTGTATAGGCGCTCTGATCCATCGGATCGGACATCAGCGAATAGGGATTGAGGCGGGTGATGTCTCCATCCTTCATCTCGACAACCGTATGCGCGCCGCCCGAAAAGGTCGGCAACAGCCCGCCATCGGTCCGCTCGAAGCGAAAGCGCGTCACAAGCTCGTTGACGGGTGTGACCTCGGTCACGGTAACGGCAAGTTTGGTGGTCCCGGCGCTCATGTGTAAAGCTCCACTGATGGGGGCACGTTTCCGGGATCCTCGGCGTCGATGCAGACCGCCTGAAAAGCGGCCAGACGGCGGGAGTAGTGATCGCGCACAAACAGGTTAAGCCCGCAATGCGAGCATTTGAACGGGTCAGTGATGACGTTCTCGGTGATGCCTTTGCAATGCACGCATTGCATGCGGCGGGCGACCGATCCGCGATGTTCCGTCTGGATCGCGGTATGGGGGATGCCCGCGGTTGTCGCCTCGAGCATGGCCTGTCCCATCAAGCCCTCGGTGCCGGTCAGATAGACCTGAAGGCCCATATGCGCATCCTGCAATATGCGGCGCAGGCGCGGCACGGCGGCGGTATAGCTTGGCCCGACATAAAGCTGTTTCGGCGCCAGGGCCTCAAGCTTTGCGGTGAAACGGTCGCCGGTCTCGCCGGGGATGTACATGATGTGCGATTTACCCATCAGCGACGGGTCTGCCTCTGCCAGCCGCAGGATCGCCTCGGCGCCTTCGGCATCGGCGATCATCAGGTGGAATTTCCCGGCCCGAGGTTCGAGCGTGCCATAGGTCGGTCTGCTTGTGATGGAAGGCGGAAAGTCGAAGGTGCTCATGAAGCGCGGGATCCCTCTATCTGTGCATCGGGGTTCATGGGCATGGCCGCGACGGCGACCATGCCCGGTTAGCCATCAGCCCTTTGCGGTGCGGCGTTTCTTGTCCGGGTCATAGAACGGCATGGAATGGGCGACACAGTTGATGTCACCGCTCTCGTTGCGCACGGTCATCGGCGTGCCATCCACCGCGCAGTCGACCGGCATCCGGGCGATGCCGACGTTCCACTCGTTCAGCGGCGAATACATCCCGATGGTCACGACGCCGACCTGCTTGCCGTCCTTCATCAGCGGCGCGCCCTCTTCGGCGGGTTCCTTGCCGTCAAGTTTGACGCCGTAAATCTTGAAGCGCTCCTTGCCCTTGAGGCGATAGTGTTCCTCGGCACCGCGGAACCCGGTCTTGCCCGGCGACACGGTGAAATCAAGGCCCAGCTCCCAGAGCGTATCGCCGCCCTTTTCGTTCTCGAAGGGGTACATCTCAGAGTTGTCGAAGGGGAAGAACAACAGATAGCTTTCGGCCCGCAGCAGATCGAGTGTGGTAAAGCGTGTAGGAATGATTCCCTTGGGCGCGCCTTTTTCAACCAGCGTGTCCCAGATATGCGGCGCATCCTGCCCCCGGCAGAAAATCTCATAGCCGCGCTCGCCGGTGTATCCGGTCCGTGAGATGGTCACGGGCCTATCAAACAGGGTGGTGTGCTGGTGGCTGAAATAGACTTGGTCGCGGATACCCGGAACGCCCTGTTCTTCAAGGAAATCAACGGCTTTGGGGCCCTGCAGCGAAATATCGTGCAGGTTGTCGTCAAAGCGCACATCGACGTCGCGGCCCATTGCGGCCATCGTCAGCTGCTCATGGCCGCCGCCGGTGCCGTGAACAACCATCCATGAATTCGGGCCCATCCGGTAGATCACGCAGTCATCAATGAACTTGCCATCGTCGTTAAGCATCGTCGCATAGGACGAGCGGCCCGGCTTGATCTTTTCGACGTTGCGGGTGGTGGCGCGGTCGATCACGTGACCGGCATGCGGCCCGACCAGATGCACCTTGTGCAGGCCCGACACGTCCATGAACCCGGCATTGGTGCGGATCGCCATATATTCGGCTTCCTGATCCTTGTCATAGCTCCAGGCCGTGCCCATGCCGCCCCAATCCTCAAGGTTGGACCCGAGGGCGCGGTGCCGGTCTGCGAGTGTCGAAAATCTCCAAGATGCCGTCATGTCTGTCTCCCAGTTGAATGGCTCAGTGCCCGGTTGGCGGCCATTTCCATCGTTATATCCGTCCGCGTCGACGCCTGTGGCCGACCGCATGACTACGTCGTCATAATGCCCGCCAACCTTCGTTCCGCTGCAAAGAATTTTGCGGGCCGTTGCCCATAAATTTTTGCGGCAACGCGAAGAACAGTTGACAGCGGGTTGTTTGAAAAAGCAATACTTCCGTGAAAAAAAGTTTACTAAAGGGCAATTAATGTCCAACAACAGCGAGAGGGAGACAGTCCATTGGACGGCAATCTAAATGCACTCACGACGGTGTTTACCGAGTTTTATTACTGGGTCACCGTCGTCTTCATGTTCTTAATTCACGTAGGATTCTGCATGTATGAGGTCGGCGCAAGCAGACGGCGCAATCACATGCATACACTGATGAAAAACATCATGATCATCCCGCTGGTGACGGTCACGTTCTTCTTCTTCGGGTGGTGGATCTACTGGGCCTTTCCCGACTTCCCGTTCTTCGGCGGGCTGAATCACGAGATGGGCGACGCGAACCTGCCCTGGTCGGAAACCATGGCGACCAACCTCTCCGACAGAATCACCGGCGTGTTCTGGGCGGCCTTCCTGTTGTTCTCGTGGACTGCGGCCTCGATCGTGTCGGGCTCGGTGATCGAGCGCATCCGTTCAAGCGCGCTTTGGGTGCATGCGGTGCTTATCGGGTCGGTCTTCTGGATCATCGACGCGGCGTGGGGCTGGCACTATGCCGGCTGGATGGTGAAATATCTTGGGTATCACGATGCCTATGCATCCGGTGTGATCCACGCGATCGCGGGCGGTTATGCGCTTGGCGTGATCATGGTGCTCGGTCCGCGTCTCGGCAAGTTCGCACCCGACGGCACGCCGCGTGATATTCCGCCGCACAATCCCTGGCTTTTGACCATCGGGATTTTCCTGATCTACACCGGCTTCTGGGGCTTTTACGCGGCCTGTAACGTTCCGGTCATCTCCCCCGAAGTCATCGGTGGCGAAATCACCGGCACCACCTGGACGGCGACAAACATCTACCTTGCACCGACCTCGCTGTCGGCGATCACCTTCAACTTCCTGATGTCGCTCTCGGGTGGCTTGATGGCGGCCTATGTGGTCTCGAAGGGCGATGCCTTCTGGACGTTCTCGGGCGGTCTTGCCGGGATCATCACGGCGTCGGCGGGCAATGATCTTTATCATCCCATTCAGGCCATGCTGGTCGGGGCGGTCGGTGTCGTCATCGTCTACAAGCTTCACTACTGGGTCGAAAAGCGCTTCAAGCTCGACGATGCGGTCGGCGCGGTTGCCGTTCACGGATACTCCGGCGTCATTGGCCTTATCATCGCGGGCTTTGTTCTCTGGGGCGCACCATCGTCGCCGTTCGAGGGCTATGCCACAGTCAGCCCCCTGGGTCAGACGGCTGGCGCGGTGATCATGTTCTTTGTTCTGGGCTTTTTGCCGGGATGGGGCGTGTCCAAGATTCAGGCCGCGATGGGTGTGCTTCGCATTCCCGAAGAGGTGGAATTGCAGGGCCTCGATTACGCCGAGCATCATGCCTATGAAGATGCCAAAGCCGATATCATCGCCGCCGACAAAGCCTATCTGGCTCAGAAATAAGGAGAACGACTATGTCTACGATTGGTTACGAAAGCTGGGCTGTCGACCTGGCCGAAGTCGGTGCGATCTATCCCTTTCAGGGCTGGGAAATGACGATGACCGTGATCGGCGTGATCTTCTGGATCGGCTGGCACCGGATTCAGTTCAAGCGCGAGAGCGAGCACCTGGAAAAGGCAAAAATGTTGGGTGATACCGACAAGATCACGGCTATTGTTGAACGCTACTGGCGCGGTTTGACATGGCTGGGGGCGGCGGATTACCTGCTGCCCCCTTAAAATTACTACTGGGAAAATAATATTCTTGAGAGTTGATGTGCCGACCTATCAGTGATAGCTTCCGACTCAACCGCTCTGTAAAAGGAAAAATGCAATGTGTGGGATTGTTGGTCTCTTCCTCAAGGACAAGTCACTTGAGCCGCAATTAGGCGATATGCTGACGGATATGCTGATCACCATGACCGATCGCGGCCCTGATAGCGCAGGTATCGCGATATATGGTGATGGTGCCGCTCAAACCGCTAAACTGACGGTGCAATCGGCCCAGGCCGACACGGATTTCGCCGGGCTAGATGCCGAGTTGGGCAAAGCCATCGGTGCCACCGTAAGCCTGCGCCGGATGGACACACATGCGGTGCTTGAGCTGCCTGCCGACAAG